>DAIRFH010000074.1:0-9336 GCA_036795145.1 Methylocystis sp.
GGCGTCTTGCCTGGCGTCACGGGTTAGCTAACCCGTGACGCCAGGCAAGACGCCGATACGCTCAAGTAACCAATAGACGCCAAACAGACCAATCAGCGTCGAGGCGCCATAAACAAATTTTGCGTGACGCGCGCCGTTGGTGTGGCGGTCCACATAAAGCAGAATGGGCACAACCGCGAGAACAATCGCAAGCTGGCCAGCTTCTACGCCTATGTTAAAGGCCGCTAATGCAGGCACAACATTATTTTGCGGAACGCCCATTTCCGTCAGCGCGCTCGCGAAACCAAAACCGTGAATGAAGCCAAAGAGAAATGTTGTTCGCCAGCGTTTCTCAATGTTTTTTGAAAAGAAATTTTCAGCCGCGACAAAAATAATAGAGGCGGCGATCAAGGCTTCTGTAATATTTGACGGCAGTGTGAAAATATTGAGCGCGGCAAGTGACAGCGTAATTGAATGCGAGAGCGTGAAGGCGGTGACGATTTTTATTACCGGCCATACCCCATGCGCCCAAAGGATGAGCGCTAAGAGAAAGCAAAGATGGTCATATCCTGTAACAATATGCTCGACGCCAGCTTGCAGAAATTTCCACATAAGTTGCGCCGTCGTCTCCATTGGTTTGGAGAGATCAAGCATGGGGTCTGTTGGGTACAGCATAGTCTCGCCAGCATTGGGTGTGCCCATCAGCGTTACAAGATGTTTTCCCTTTGACCCTTGTGCTGCAAGTAACTTTGTTGCGTCGTAGAAGGCGTTCCCTGGCGCGCCGAGGCAATCAAAGCGTAAGACAACAAGCGCGCTGTCTTGGTTGGTTGGATCTTCGCCAGAATGTTCAATTGTTGTGAGGCATGCGCGTCCGGTTTCATTGCGCATGGCGACGCGTTTGGCGACAAATTTTCCGATTTCAGCTTCCAAGACGCCTGGGGCTGAGAGATCGGCGCTCATGCGCTCAGCCATGCTGGCTTGAAACATTTTTTCAAGATCCGTTGCCAGGAAGCCAATATCAACAAGATAAATATCTTTCGCTTGCGGCTTAATTTTTCCGGTAGAAATATCTGGCGTGTGCGCGAGGACTGGGCCGATGAGGCCAAAACACAATAAAAGAAGTACTGCCAGGCGCTTCCAAAACCCGCTCATGAAATATCACTCCCTATATTTATTGGCGACAACATGCCAAAGGCGCAGCCAGCCGGCAAGCCGCGGGCCTTTGGCTCAGCTTTTATGATAAGGCTGTCAGTCAGATAAGTTTTTTTGCAGATACAATTGGCCTCTGCCAGAATATTGATGAGGAGGCTCAGGCGCTTTCGCGTAAAGATAAGGGTGTTCTGCGACATTTATTCTGAGCTATGGCCAGTTTTTTAGGCGAGTGTAGGCGACATATGCGATTTTCACCTTCCTTCCTTGATGAGATCCGCGCACGGGTGCCGGTCTCTGACGTTGTGCGCAAGAAGGTGAAATTATCTAAACAAGGCCGAGAATGGCGGGGGCTGTCGCCTTTTAATTCAGAAAAAACGCCGTCCTTCTATGTCAATGATCAGAAGGGTTTTTTTCATGACTTCTCGTCTGGCAAACATGGCGATGGATTTACGTTTCTTATGGAGACGGAAGGGCTTTCCTTTCCCGAAGCCGTCGAGCGCCTTGCCAATTTAGCCGGTCTGCCCATGCCGGTTGAGACGCCCGCACAGCGCGTTGCTGAAGAAAGGCGGGCAAGCCTCGAAGACGTGCTGGAATGGGCCTGCGTTTTTTTTGAAAAACAGCTTTCAAGCGTATCGGGTCGTGAGGCGCGCGCCTATCTTGATCGCCGCCAAATTTCAAAAGATGCGCGCATGCAATTTAGACTTGGTTTTGCCTCGTCTGAGCGCCATGCGCTGCGCGATCACTTGGCGGCAAAGAATGTAACGCCTGAGCTGATGATTGAGGCGGGGCTTTTGATCCATGGAGACGATATCGCTGTCCCCTTTGATCGCTTTCGTAATCGTATCATGTTTCCAATTTGTGATCGCGCCGGCAGAGTGATCGCCTTTGGCGGTCGCGCAATGGATGCGCAAGCGCAGGCAAAATATCTCAATTCGCCTGAAACAGAACTCTTTCACAAAGGCGCAACGCTCTACAATCTTCACCAAGCACGCAAAAGCGCACATGAGGCAGGAACTGTTTTTGCCGTTGAGGGCTATGTCGACGTCATTGCGATGACACTCGCCGGCGTATCACATGTTGTTGCGCCACTCGGCACGGCGTTGACCAGCGAGCAATGCGGACTGCTGTGGAAAATGGCCGAAGAGCCTGTACTTTGTTTTGATGGCGATAAGGCTGGATTAAAAGCCGCTTTCCGCGCGATCGACACTGCCTTGCCCTTGCTTGGGGCGGGGCGCACGCTGAGATTTGTTTTGCTTCCCGATGGGATGGATCCCGATGAATTATTGCGCGCCGGCGGTCCGAGCGCCTTACGCCAAGCGTTAAATGCGCCGCTGCCTCTCGTTGATCTTTTATGGATGCGCGAAGTGGATAATGCAGTGCTTGATACGCCGGAACGTCGCGCTGGCTTGGAGCGGCGGTTGCGTGACGTTGTCGCGCAAATCCAAGATGAGACGCTGCGGCGACACTATCAGCAAGAACTTACGCACAGGCTCGGTCAGCTTTTTGGTCGTGGCGACGTGCGGAGTTTTGGCGGTCGTGAAAAAAATAACGGTAAGTTTTTTCCGCGTCGTCGCGCTTATGGCGCGGTCTCAGAGGCTGGGCAGGGAAGCGTCCGGGTGGGGGCGGCGCTTGCCAATTCCGCATTATTTCGCGGGGTCAAGCCGGTGATGTCTGCGCGTGAAGGGCTGATTTTACTGATATTAATGAACCATCCTGCCCTTTTGAGTCAGCACATTGACGATATTGCCGCGCTCGAACTAACGACGCCAGAAGCCGTCTCTTTGCGCGACGCGATGGTGCGTTGGGCGGAGGCAGATGAAGAGAGCCGCGGATCGCTCACGCATTTCATTGAAAATAAAGGACTTGCAAGCGCGCTGGGGCGTCTTAGCGGCATGGCGGCCCATGCGACGCTGTGGAGCGTGCGTCCAGATGCGGCTTTAGAAGACGCTGCTGAGAGCCTGCGACAGGCTTTAGTCTTGCATCGTCGTGCGCGGGCGTTAAATAGAGAGCTTCGCGAGGTCGAGAGCCGGCTCGCTCAGGAACCGAATGAGCGGGATACCGCGCGACTTAGGGACATTCAGACGCAACTGTCAGCGCTGGAGGGCGCAGAAGCGGCCTTGGAGGGCTTTGGGGCTCTTTCTGGTCGACCGACGCGCACGCTATAGCTGGCCGCTGCTGTCAATCTGGTTAGCGGGACATTAATCTCCCGCAGCGATGTTGGGCCGAATCGACGATGTGAAGGTCGCCTTGACGCCTTCGCGATATAAAATGTTGGGGCCACAGGGTCCTGACAGTGGACAATAATAATGCGCCGGCCGGTCATGCTCTAGAGCATGATTTATGGTTATGCGCCCGGAGTTCTTGATGGCGAAGAAAGACGAAGAAAAGATCGAAACCGACGCAACTTCAACGGTTGAAGCCGCTGATGGTCCGTTGCTCGATCTCAATGACGCCGCTGTCAAGCGAATGATCAAGCTCGCCAAAAAACGCGGCTTCGTCACCTATGCTGAACTCAACGCCGTGCTACCGTCTGAAGAGGTGTCTTCAGATCAGATCGAGGACGTCTACGCTATGCTCTCTGAAATGGGGATTACCGTTTCAGAGGCCGAAGATCCTGACGAGGCTGATGGCGAAGAGCAAAATAACGAAGAAGAAGAAGCCGAGGGTGGCGAACTTGTAGAAGGCGCGCGTACGACAGCTGTCGCTACGCGAACATCGGAGCCAGCAGATCGCACGGATGATCCTGTGCGCATGTATTTGCGTGAGATGGGCTCTGTCGAGCTTTTGTCGCGTGAGGGCGAAATAGCGATTGCCAAGCGCATTGAGGCCGGCCGCGAAGCAATGATTGCCGGCTTGTGCGAGAGCCCGCTCACATTTCAGGCCATCATTATCTGGCGGGAAGAATTAGAAACCAGCAAAGTTCTGCTGCGTGATATTATCGACCTCGAGGCGACCTATGCAGGGCCTGAGGGCAAGGCGACAGCGAAGCCTCCTGAGGGTCTTGAAGGACTGGTCCCGCCTGTCCCCGTGTCTGCGCCTGTGGAAATGGCGCCTGCAACGGCGCCACGCACACCGCCAGCGGGCTTGGGCGAAGAAGAGCCGCCGCCAGAAGAGTCCTTTGACGATGATGACGACATGGAAAACTCCGTGTCGCTTTCCGCCATGGAAGCTGAGCTCAAGCCAAAAGTATTGGAGACTTTTGCGCGCGTTGCAGACGCCTATAAAAAATTGCGACGGTTGCAGGACCAAAATGTTGAGAACAAACTCAAAAATGAGAGCCTAACGCCGGCGCAGGAGCGCAAATACAAAACGCTCAAGAAAGAAATCGTTGCAGACGTCAAATCTCTCTCGCTCAATCAGAATCGTATTGAGGCGCTCGTCGAGCAGCTCTACGACATTAATAAACGATTGATTGGTTTTGAGCTTAAATTACTTCGTCTTGCTGACAGTCATGGCGTCGCGCGCGAGGATTTTATTGATAAATTCCATGGTTCCGAGCTTGATCCAAAATGGGTAATGCGCGTCGCCAAGCTTGGCTCTCGGGGTTGGAAAGAGTTTGTCTCTATCGAGAAAGACAATATCCGCGATCTCCGCACAGAAATTCATGCGCTTGCGACCGAAACAGGTCTCGAGATCTCTGAGTTCCGTAAAATTGTGCATATGGTTCAAAAAGGCGAGCGAGAAGCGCGCCAGGCAAAGAAAGAAATGGTCGAGGCAAATCTGCGTCTCGTTATTTCTATTGCGAAGAAATACACCAATCGTGGCTTGCAGTTCTTGGATCTTATTCAAGAAGGCAACATTGGCTTGATGAAGGCAGTTGATAAATTCGAGTATCGCCGGGGCTATAAGTTTTCAACTTACGCCACTTGGTGGATCCGACAGGCCATCACGCGTTCGATCGCTGATCAGGCCCGAACAATTCGCATTCCTGTGCACATGATTGAGACGATCAATAAGATCGTGCGCACATCTCGCCAAATGCTTCACGAAATTGGCAGAGAGCCAACGCCAGAAGAGCTGTCAGAAAAACTTGCCATGCCGCTTGAGAAGGTGCGCAAGGTTTTAAAGATCGCCAAAGAACCGATTTCTCTTGAGACGCCAATTGGCGATGAGGAAGACTCTCATCTTGGCGATTTCATTGAAGATAAAAACGCTATTTTGCCCATTGAGGCGGCCATTCAGTCAAACTTACGCGAGACCACGACGCGTGTGCTTGCTTCTTTGACGCCGCGCGAAGAGCGTGTTCTGCGGATGCGCTTTGGTATCGGTATGAACACGGATCATACCTTAGAAGAAGTGGGCCAACAGTTCTCTGTCACGCGCGAACGTATTCGTCAGATCGAGGCGAAAGCGTTGCGCAAGCTCAAGCATCCAAGTCGTAGCCGTAAGCTCAGAAGCTTCCTCGACAATTAACGGTCTGCGCCAATCATTGATCTGGACGGGCCGATTGCGCGTGAGTGAGCTTAGTAAAACTTGCTCAATCTATGGTCAGCGTAGCGTAGTGTGCTGGCTCATAAATTTGAACAATCGTCAATGACTCATCTGCTCTTCTGTTGAGGGGAGAGCCCGCGTTCAGAGCATAACAATTATCATAGAAACCCGGCCTATCTTTCCAATCATAAAAGATAAATGTGTGGCGTCATGATTGAAAAAGATATTCATCACAGCCGCTGTGTCCAGCAAGAGTTGTTAACTTATTCAATGAAGTAACGCGGAGCTGTCGCCTGTCGTTGCTGTGACTCTGCCTGCGACAGGGGTTGGCTATTAGGGATTAGTTTCTGCGTGCGGCAACAAATCGGGCCGCCTGCGCCAGTATGTGTGTGGCCTCACCAAGGCCGGTATCTTGCAGCGCCTGATTTGCTTCCTCGACAAGCTGATCACAGCGTTGGCGCGCGCCTTCTATGCCTAAAAGTCGAACTAAGGTCGCTTTCCCACGCTCAAAATCCTTACCGGCGCGTTTTCCAAGCGCGGCCGCGTCTCCTTCGGTGTCAAGGATGTCGTCGGCAACCTGGAAGGCGGCTCCAAGGAACTCGCCGTAACGCCTCAGGGCTAAGGCCTGTGTCTGGGTAGCGCGACCAAGCAAGGCGCCTGCATCGACAGCATAACGCAACAATGCCCCCGTTTTCATCGCCTGCATTTGCAGGGTCTCTTCCTGATTTAGGGGCTGTGCGGCTGTTTCAGCGGCAAGATCCAATGCCTGACCGCCAACCATGCCGCCAAGGCCGGAGGCGCGGGCGAGCGCAAGCACCAGATTAGCGCGCAATGTTCCGTCTTTATGCGTTGTCGGATCGGCGACAACGTCGAAGGCGTAGGTCAGGAGCCCGTCACCGGCGAGGATCGCCGTCGCCTCATCATAGGCTTTGTGACACGTTGGGCGGCCACGGCGTAAATCATCATCATCCATCGCGGGCAGATCATCATGAACGAGTGAGTAGCAATGAATCATTTCGAGTGCGCAGGCTGTGCGCAGAACGCCCTCTCCTTCGACCCCAAAGAGCTTAGCTGTTTCGATTACAAGGAAGGGTCGTAGTCTTTTTCCCCCGCCTAATGTGGCATAGCGCATCGCTTCAAGGAGGCGTGCGGGGCGGGTTATTTCATCAGTGAGCGCCTTCGGGGACATTAGGCGCTCAAGTGTGGCCTCTGTCACTTCCGCTGCGTGATCGAGACGGCGGCGAAATTCTTCTGCGCGGTAAGCGGCGTCCATCAGTATTTCCATTTAATTTTCGGCCACGTTTGCAGCCTGAGAATAATGCCGCGTTGCTAGCAAATTTGTTATCTAAATCAAACTATTCAGTCAGGCTGAGTGGGTGCGAAAGCGGTCTTTATGAGAAATTCTATCGCAGCCGAGGGGCCCCGTACTTATGTCGGGTCAAACAGGCGGTTTGAGACAATAGCGGGCCTAAACGGGCTTCTCTCAGGCAATCAGGAGTTCGTTGCCGTTGCGTGAGGGCCAGAAGCCCAGACGGCGCAGCGATATCTCCGCCAAGGCCTGCTTGTCTGAATACAAGTCCATTTCCTCAATGATCGCGTCGAGCAATGATTTGCCTAATGCGCTCATATTGAGGCGTTTGTCGGTAATCTTGGCGTAGGACTCAATTGCTCGCCAGGCCTCCTCATAAGAGGAGGTAATGAGTTGAGACTGGATATGGGAGCAGTCGCGCGTCTCCGCAATCAGAACCTGCATCATGGCCATGTCCTCACCCTCATGACAGGCCGGGTTGGCTCTGTCCTTGGTTAACAAAGCGTAAAATTGTGGTTTTATTGAGAAAGGTGACGCTGGCGGCGCGCTTGTGACAATGTTCATGCCTCGGCGGCGGGTTTTAGAGGCCCGGAAAGATGACTGTCGATAATGTGAGGCGGCAGATTAATTTAACAACACGCAAGGATTAGGGATAAATTTGCGCAGCGTTTTCACCGTCCCATTTGCAGTGCAGCGCGCCATGGCTAACATCGAGTATTGAGACCATGGTTTTGACGCCAGAGCTTATATTCATATCGTTTAGTTTTTGAACGCGAACATCTTCTTTCTGAAAGCGCTCGACGTTACCCGCAGCGGCTGCGGCTTGGTTGCAGGCATTAATAATTTCAGCTTTGGCGCGGCCTTCAATGAGAAGCGCCCCCTTGTTGTCGCCGGCTTCTTTGAAAAAAAGAAACCAGACCCAAAAAGCGATCATACCAATAAGCGCGGCGACAAGCAGGAGGAATCGCATGGGGACTCGTTTAAGGTTCTTGAGTTCTCAATTAGTTTTTATGGCGACGCGTTCAAAAGCGCCAACAATAGCCTCTAGCACATCAGCAGCTGTAACAATGCCAATAAACTCTGCGGCTTTATCTTGCACCATCCCCATATGCATGGGAGACTTCTTGAGATGTTTGACAATCTCTAATGTATCGCAATCAGCATCTAATATGACGGCCTGTCGAATAAAGTGAGAGAGGCTTTTTTCTTCTTGAGCGGGAATATTAACGAAGTCCTTTGCCCATATCAGTCCAACAACGTTTTTGACGTCATCTTGATAAATTGGGAAGCAGCGAAACGGGCTTTTATCCATAATGTCTCTAGCGGTGCGAAGCGGCATTGCGATATCAATCATTGTTACCCTGTCTCTTGGCGTCATCAGGCTGCGCGCAGTTGTGTCGCCAAGTTGCAGCACTTGGGAAATGAGGTCGCTTTCGCCTTTCTTGAGCACGCCGGCGCTTTCAGCTTCTTGCGCCAGCATTTTGATTTCATCTTCGCTTATCGCGGCTCTTGTCTGCGTCTCTAGCCCTAATGTGCGCAGCACATAATCGCTTGAGCGCTCCAAGAGTGACACAAGAGGGCGGGCGGTAATGGATAGCTGCGCCATGGCTGGCGCTGTGAAGCAGGCAATGGCTTCAGGATTTTTTAAAGCGATGCGCTTTGGAACCAATTCTCCGATAATGACGGTTAGGTAGGTCGTCAGGGTCACGACCAGACCGACCCCAATAAAATGCGCCAGTGCATAGGGAAGTAAATGGGCATGCAGCCAGGCGCTGAGATTGACCCCAATGGTTGCGCCGGAAAAAGCGCCGGATAAAACGCCTGCAGTCGTCATGCCGAGTTGGAGGGTTGAGAGGAAGCGTCCAGGATCTTGAGCAAGATCAAGCGCCTCGCTTGCGCCTGCCTTGCCATTCTTGACAAGGGCGCGCAGTTGGCCTGGACGGGATGAGACAATAGCGAATTCACACATGGCGAGCGCGCCATTGAGCAGCGCGAAAGCAAAAATCAGGCTAAGTTGTAAGGAAAGAGGCAAGAGTGGCGATCCTTGTGGTCTGCAATGCTAAAACTTATCTGGCGCTGTTACTTTGCGGCCGTTACGTCTATACAAAGCGTCGTCACGTTCTAACAGTCTAATTGATAAATTTCTTTTTTCTCAATTTGTTGCCCGCATATTTTTCAGCTAGATGTCGTAATGATTGGAAGTTAGGGGAGCGGCGGAGCATGCAGAAATTTTGTCGCCAGAAACACTCAGGTTTATTTCTTGGCGTCCTGTTGGTCGCTCTCACATTGCCATATTCAGCTCAGGCGCGTCGTCTTGGCGATCCAACGCCATGGGATTGGATTTTTGACAGCGATACTCCCCTTGCCGCGCCTGTGCAGCTTGCCAAAAAGCCAAAAGCCTATGACGCCGGCTATACAAATGAGACAAGTGGTTGGGATGCAAATGATTTTCCCGGAGCGCATAT
>DAIRFH010000075.1:0-9218 GCA_036795145.1 Methylocystis sp.
GTCGCGACCGCTTAGGAGCGATCGCTTTTCTTGTCGTTTAACGCCGCCCTTCCCTGCTCGCGCCAGGCCTCAAAGCGCTCCTGATTATCAGGAGCCTTGAGGCTTTTTGTTACCGTCATCAGAAGCCCGAGCAAAAGAGCCCGATCATCATTTGTCTCATCCGCGAGCCCGGACTTTTTAACCAGACCGCCAAGCTCAATGAGCTGATGGGTGCGCGCGCGTCTATTCATAACCCACGCCCGATGATCTTGGCGGGACTGCGCGGCTCCAACCCGATTGAGAGCTGCTGTTAGAGCTTTGAGCGCTTTGTGTGTCGCTTTGAGATTGAGACAGGGATTGTTGGTCGCGCTTTTGAAAAAAGCTTTCGCCGCGTTTGCGCCAGCTTTCTCTCTTTTGCGGGTCTTGTGACTCTACAATGGCAAGTAACGCGCCTGCGAGCATCTCTGGCGCGAGGCTGTCTGCGCCTGTTGCGACAATCAGCTCGCCAAGCTGTTTTACTTTGCGCTCTTTCAGCTGTTTGGCTTTGTCTTTGAGTGCGTTGAGTTCAGAATCAAAATCACGTGGTTTTCGCATCACCTTCTCCGATTTGGTGAGAATGATGCATTTTAGCTTTGACGCTTTGTTTTGGCTTTAGTGTTAGCGCGACTGATTGAGACAGCGCGATCCCGAACAAGATTTTTTCTTGTGAGGGCGCGCTTATACGTCGTGCCGACGTAAGCTTTTCAGCATAGATAGTTGGTCGCCATGGCGATCTATCATTTGTCTGTCAAAGTTATCAGTCGTTCAACTGGGGCAAGCGCGCTTGCCGCTGGCGCCTATCGTTGTGCAGGACGTTTGTATGATGAGAGACTTAATCGCCATCATGACTTCACCCATAAGCAAGACGTCATTCACTCAGAGGTGATGGTGCCGGAAGGCGCGCCTGAGAGGTGGAAAGATCGCGAAGCGCTTTGGAACAAAGTTGAACTTAGCGAGAAGCGTAAGGATGCTCAGCTTGCACGGGAGGTTGAGTTCGCCATTCCACGTGAGATGACGCAGGCGCAGGGGATTGAACTCGCCAGAGATTTTGTTGCCCAAGAGTTTGTCAGCCGCGGCATGGTCGCAGATCTCAATATCCATTGGGATAAAGGATTGGATGGGGAGGCAAAGCCCCACGCCCATGTGATGCTAACCATGCGGGAGGTAGAGGGACAAGACTTTGGCGCAAAGGTTCGCGCGTGGAACGCAACCTCTCTTGTTGAGCATTGGCGCGAGGCCTGGGCGGTTCATGTCAATGAACGCCTGGCTGAGCTTGATATTGACGTTCGGATTGATCACCGTTCCTTGGAAGCCCAGGGCATTGATCTTGAGCCTCAAAGCAAAATTGGGCCGGCCGCACAAAGAATAGCGGGTGACGGCTTAGAGGCGGATCGCCTTCAAGAACATCAACAGATCGCGCGAGAGAATGGCCGGCGGATCATTGCTGATCCCTCAATCGCTTTAGACGCCATCACCAAACAGCAGGCGACTTTCACACGTCAGGATCTGGCAAGATTTATTCATCGCCATAGCGCGGGAAAAGACCAGTTCACTGAGGCCCTCAATAAAGTTTTGAGCGCGCCAGAGCTTGTTGCTCTTGGCAAAGACGATCGCGGCCTCGAACGCTTCACCAGTCGCGATATGGTTGAGACGGAAGCAAGACTCTATCGCTCATGCGATGATCTCTCCCAACAAACGGGACATCGCGTCTCAGACGCCATAAGAGACGGGGCTTTGGCGCGGGCTAGTGAGAGCGGGATTAATCTCTCGCTTGAGCAAGTCGCTGCTGTTGAACATCTTACCTCATCACATGATCTTGGTCTGATCATTGGCTATGCGGGAGCAGGTAAATCAACGCTTCTCGGCGTCGCCAAAGAGGCCTGGGAAGAAGCCGGCTACAGAGTTAGAGGCCTCGCCCTCTCCGGCATTGCGGCAGAAAACCTTGAACTTGGATCGGGCATCACCTCCCGCACCATCGCCAGTCTGGAATATGGCCTGTCTCAGGGGCGCGATTTTTTAACGTCAGACGATATTCTCGTCATCGACGAAGCTGGCATGATTGGCCTTCGCCAGATGGAAAGGCTGACCTCACTTGCTAATGAGGCAGGCGCCAAGATCGTTATGGTTGGCGATCCCCAACAGCTACAGGCGATTGAGGCTGGAGCCGCCTTTCGCGCGCTGGCTGAGCGCCATAGCAATGTTGAGATCAAGCAAGTTCGTCGTCAGCGCGAAGACTGGCAGAAAGACGCCACAAGAGACCTTGCCATTGGCAGAGTAAGCGAGGCACTGGAGCGCTACCGCGCTCATGATCATCTCAACCCAGCTGAGACGCGAGAAGAGGCTCGAGAGGAGCTTATTGAGAGCTGGGATAAGGCAAGGCTCAACGATCCAAACGCCAGCCGGATTATTCTCGTTCATACCAATGAGGAACGCCGCGCCCTAAACACACAAGCGCGAGAACGATTAAAATTGGCCGGCGAGCTTGCGGATGAGATCTCTTTAAAGCTTGACGTTGGCGCCCGCGACATGGCCGCAGGCGAGCGGGTCATGATGCTTAAAAACGATCGTGGCTTAGACGTTAAAAACGGTATGCTCGGAGAGATCACAGGGCTCTCTTCAACTCAGATCTCCATTCATCTGGATAATGGCAGAGACATCTCCTTCGATCTGAAGGACTACGCCCATATTGATTATGGTTACGCCGCCACCATCCACAAAGCTCAAGGCGTCACCGTCGACTGCGCCCATGTCCTGGCGACTCCTGGCTTAGATCGCCATAGCGCCTATGTTGCGCTCTCGCGTCACCGAGACAGCGTCGATCTTCATTATGGACAGGATGATTTTAAGGATTCCTCCTCCCTAACAGCCACGCTGTCGCGCGATCGCGCCAAGGATATGGCGAGTGATTACTCACGATCGCCTGAAAGCTCCCAAGACGTTACGCAATCGCATCTCTCGCAAAAAGTTGAGCGGGCAAGGCTCAATCCAGAAAGTGAGATCAAACTTCCCCAGGCGCTCGTCAAAGAACAGGCAGCGCTCTTTGCCAAGCGACGCGGCATAGGTCTGGAGGCCGATACTGAGACGAACACGCGCTCACAAGGCGGGCGTTATCGCGGCGTCTTCGCTAACTTCGTTCCATCAGACACAAAGGCGCGCCCAAAAGAGATTGCAGCACAAGTATCCCTATCTCCAGCGGAGGATCGGCGCGTCCGTCTTATTGCGGCAATAGAAAAGCATGCGCGTAGTGTCGAGGATATTTTTGAGATGCAAGACGCCAAGCTCCCGACCCTTCCCGATCAGCGCGCAAGCTTGCAAGAGACCAGAAAAACCCTCAACGCCTTCAATCAGCATTATTCCAAAGATTTAGAACGCGCCTATAGCGCCAATCTCACGCTCGCTCAGGAAACAGCAAACGGCAACCCGCGCCGCGCCATCCAGGTCTTACAAGTAGAAGCAGAAATCCGCGCCAGCCCAGATCTGCGCGCTGATCGTTTTGTTCAGCGCTGGCAGGCCCTCAGCCGCCAGCGAGACGATCTTTGGAAAAGAGATGAACTCTCAACACGCCAACGCCTCACCGCCACCATGGGCGAAATGGCCAGAGGTCTTGAGCGTGATCCCCAGGTCGAATCCATCCTGCGCAATCGACAGAAAGATTTAGGCCTCTCGCCGGGCCTGGATCAAAGCGTCTCGCGCAGTCTCCTCATCCAGCTTGGCCTTCAACGCCAGCGTGATCTTGGCATTGGCATTTAAGGAACGTCGTCATGCGAAAAAATCTCATTACCCCAGAACAGGACGATCTTGATCCAGCAGCACGTGCCTTTGAGGCGTTACGCGATGAGGTCGCAGATCTGCGGCATGCAATCATTGATCTCACAGAGCATAGTCAAAAAATCCCCACTCAAGACTATCGGAAAACTCTCGCTGAGATTCTGCGCGCTCAAGAAAATATGTCAGCCGAAATTAAAGATCTAAAATCTCATCCAGCCATTAGTCTCACACCTGGGAGATTCTTAAAGGAAATAGAGGAGACCAAAGACCGCTCCCTGCAAAAAGAACGCAAATCCCTAAATACGATGGAAGATACGCTTCGCGCCAACAGCAACACGATCGGACATTGGATCGAACAGGCGCGCGCAGCAAATATTCAGAATTGGCGGATTATTCAGGTGGGATGTTTGGGGCTTATTCTTGGGGGACTACTTATCTTCTTCCTAACTAAAAAATGACCTCAGTAGAACCCTGGACCCCAAGGGCCCCAGGCGCCCCAATTCATCATAGCTGATAGATTCAGCTGCGCAGTAGCCTCTTGCTCAACGGCAAAATTTTGAGCAATTCTCAACTGCTGATACTGCTGATAATTAATATCTTTTCCACCATATATACATTGGCATCCTGCAGCATCTGCATAAATGTAATAATTAATTCCATTCTTTGGATGAATAATAATCTTATTTTGTGTCATTGACTTGAGCAAAGCCATTTTCTTCGGAGTTTTAGTAATTATAATCTAAGACAAAACAGAAGATAAGGTATCTTCTCTCCAGAAGAAAAACCGCCCAACATTAATGTCCATAACAGTGATAAATGGCAATTAATAGGCGTCAAAACCAAACTATTAGCAGAATGATATGAAGAAATATTTTGTGTGCATATTAAATTTCGGAGCATTGGATTTGAGTGTCGGCATCTTTTAATAGCGGCACTTGTATTGCTAGAGATAAAACATCGTGTGCGTTGCCAAACATGCATAACTAATAGTCTCTGTTAATTTTTCAAAATCTCAATAAACGGGAGTAAATTACAGGAGAGTAAATTGATTACGGAAATTGAAATTGATCCATCACTTGAAATGATTGAGTTTTCAGACGATCTCAGTGATGAGGTGCTTGACCGCGTTATGACAGCAGCTTCCTTGACTTGTGTCGGAGGTTGCTCATGTGGTCTTGGTGGATAATGACTGTAAATTTCTGATATAATTAGATACTTAACAATATAGTCAAGTTTCAAATAAGATGCCTAGAACTAAACCGCTCACCTTTTGGTAGGTGGGTGGTTTTTCCTTGCATAAACATCAAGTCACTTTCTCCAAAAAGGTATAAATAATTTATTTTTTATAGATTAAACTCAATTATGCAACGTAATAAAAATCAAATCTAAACATTAAATTTAGTAGAACAATAAAGGCTTCCTACAACCATAATATCATTATTTTTTGAGCACCATTAAAGCAATTGATGGTGATATTCCGTCTATTAAAATAAAGATTCACTGTTGCATCGGCGACTATATGGACTGGCTTTTATGCTGGGTTAGAACTCGGCGAGAGCTGGACTGATTACACCGTAATCGACATCAGCAGCTGTGTTGTTGATGGCTTTCAGAGCTATTAAATACACCATAGAAAGGATGGGCTGGTGGCGCAGGTTTAGAGTGCGCCCATGCAGAACTGGTCAATAAAAGTTGAGCATATAATTCTTTTATTTCATGAGAAAAGAATAATAAACTGCAATAATCTTGATATAGATACAAATAACGCAAATAATTGCACACACAGGATTACGGCCTTCACATGGGTCAACATTCATGTCAACTTTGCATCGCTATCTCCCTCACCCTCGCAAAACCCTAGGATGTATCAGAAATAGGATTACCGACTGCCAAATCTGAATTGCCGGCTTGCCTATCTTTATTTCGTTATGCTGTTAAATAACTGAAGCCCACAATTTAAACAAAGCCTATAATGATCATTCATATTCAATTTAATTCTGGTTACAGTTATTTGGATGCGTTGACCACCCAGACAAGGCCCGTACGCCCCCCAGAACGAACGATCTTTTATAGTAAGCGCCCCAGGTACATACTCCTCATTCAACATTGACTATTTGCGTAATAGTCCAATCTTCTTGTTTTTCAAACAAAAGCCCCAGCCCCCCTTAATTGAGGGCTTTTTATTTACCTAAGACAGAGACGACATGTGCGATATCGAACATACGCTCCAATTAGCCCGTGCTAGTTTTTTTCTCATCGCAATGACGCGGACAAGAAACATAGGTGAGTAAAATGATTACAGAAGCAGGTGTTAACCGATCAGTTTCGGACTTTGAATTTACTGATGACCTTAGTGATGAAACGTTAGACCGACTTTCAGTGCAAAATTATTGTTCTGGATGTAGCTGCGTTGGTGGTTAAGAAATTAGATTTTTCTCTACAAACTAAATCCAGGTCCAACACAAAATCGCTCACCTTTTAATAGATGAGCGATTTTTGCTTGTTGTTACATTGCTGATGTGTGCGTCATCAAACATTCAATCGAATAAATCGTCTCTAGTTTTTCCGTGTAATTATTAATGACACAAATACAGGAGAATAAAATGTTTAAACAAAGTGAAATTAAATCATATAACTTAAAAAAGGAGTATTCCACTTTAGAACGCATGAAGATCCAACCAGCTAGCCCTAATATCACACCAATTACAGACATGGAGAGATATGAACTGCACGTGATGGTCGGCGACACGAAAGACAATATCTCCGCCTATTCGCTTGTCGAACAAATGGAATTCACTAAAGTCGACATTTCGGGAAAACATAAACGTCTTTGCGACGGTGAGCTTTTTTCAAAATATTCTAATGATCGTAATTATGCAGACACAGCTTTCGTTAAATTTAGATCTTTCATGACGCAGAATGAACACATCCCCCTTTTGCTTGAGGAGGAAATCGTTGCACATCAGGTCATGGTTGCCCCGAATCCGAATTTTTCTGCGAAAGCTTGGGAAAAACTTGCAAAATATCTAAAAGAATACGGAACGCTTCCTGAAAAAAACTGCAGTCGTAAGCAGGCTGATATTCATGTCTCACTTCCTTTGCATAGTCTCTCTCACGAACTTGAGAAAAAACTCTCGGAAAACGAAGTAACTTTTCTGAAAGTCAAGCGCCACGGGTCAGAGACTATCCCCGGGGGCTGTGAAGAAGGCGAAGAGTGGATTTCTTTTACGATGCAATTCGCCGGTCACTACGGGGCGCACAATGCAGCTGCTTTCTACAAAATATTTACTAAACTTCTTCCAGAGATTGGAGGATACGACCATTCAGCCATTATAAAACTAGAAATCATCTCAGATTTCTACGTCACTAAGGCACATGCTGGAATTCCAGCAATTGGTTCAAGTAAGATATTAATGAGTTAATTTACAATTGGTAAATCAGGAAGTGTCTCTAAGTTAGCTAACTAACAATCTAGAAATGGAATTACATATCTTAAAATGAGGAATTGGACGTATTGATTAACAATAACTAATGGAGAATTACGCTCTATATTGCACCCCATGTCCCTGATGAATTTTCGAGATCGTCAAATAGCACTGTATACATCAAGGCTACATAGCTGATTAATTTACAATAGTGTTGGCCACTAATGAGGTTAGTTTGCTTACACAACCAGTTACTGGCACATCGGCGTTGGGATTGCAGAGATTACAGCTTCCAGGCTGCTTAAATAAAAGGTCGATGAACAGAATGTAGCTCCAATAAGTCTTGGAGGTTCTTTGAGAAGATCTATTGGTTGCCAAGGAATTGGTCTTCCCCCTGAAAAATGGTCCTCCCTGAAGTATGGGTTTTTGAACCCAAGAGGAGGAATAATCGATGGGCAAGAAGCGTTATAAACCGGAAGAAATTGTTTCCAAGCTCCGCCAAGTTGATGTGCTGACGTCGCAAGGGAGTGCAACATATAGGCGTCTATTGAGACGAAAACTCCTTTGTTCAGAAAGCAGCAAGACTTCGCTCTGGCTAGTCAAATAAGTGCTGAAATGGGGGGGGCAAATACCAATGACTTTGTTGAGGTCAAAGTCCATATATATATACTTCTCTTGTAGGTTACTTCATGAAAGCTGATGTTGATCTGATATCAGCCCAGCCTTTTTCAATCATAATATTCAATGTTGGAGGATGCTCAAGTATGCTAGATGCATGGATAAGATTACAAATGTTTCGCAAAAATGGTATGTTAAATTTTTGGTATTTCTTTATATCTATACCTTTGGTGATCATCTCATATACGATCATTTCGGATGTTGTTTTGTCATAACCAGCAAATTCAAGCAATGATATCTGCGATTTAACAAAATCACTACTATCTATGAGCTTATCTAGAAATATAGCTATGAGTTCTCCTAGTTGTGACTTCTCAAAATCATCAAGATTACTCCATATATATTTAAATAACTTTTGAAAAAATAATTGGTGTCTACCCTCATCCATCATGTGTTCTCTTAACATTGTATGGAATGGGGTTTTTGGCGTGCTATCCTTCGATAGCTCAAAGAGTTCTTCAGTAATGTAATTCTCAGCAAAGCACAGCACCATTGTTTCAGCCACCTGTATTATCGCTTTTGGTGCTGCAATTCGTATTTCATCTAGAGCTACAATCAGCGATGAGGTGGCGTCTGTCCATGGAGTAATGCCTGTAAACAATTTAAGATCTTCTAGATACTCACGTGCTACATATGCATGATAGGATTCATCAATTGCTACCGTAAGTGCAACGCGCTTTGCAGTTTCTGGTAATTTTTTTCCTGCGCCATGTAGAGAGAGGTCTATGCACAGTTTTGTGATTAATTCAGATTCAACAATGACAATATTCATTAAAAAAGTGGCCATCTCTCTTGCCATTATGCGATGGCGGACATCAGGGTGGGAATATGCGACTGTGGGGTGAGAAAGTATTCGTATCAGCTCCGGTGGGTATAACTCACTCTGAGCTGATTTTGCGTCTAATCTTGTGCGCGGTGTGCTTTTAATAGTTGCGCGAGCTTCCCACTGATTTAAGTATCGATTACAGTAAGCGTCAAATTCGTGTGTATTTATGTTCATGATGGTATGGCGTCCCTTTAAATCAATCTATGATGTTACCGAGCTGTAATTGGGATATTATCCTTGCTTGTCATGTTAAATAATCTGAAAATTGCAAAAGTAAATTAGATTAGTATAAGCTCGTTGGGTAGATGGTTTGCAATTTTTGGGCATGCGAGGCTAGAATTAATTTTATGCGGGGGGCTAATTTGTCGGACGTGAAGGACTCGTTTTAACCAAGTGAGAGCTGATTTTCTTTTGCTTTTGTTTGATTGATTGCGTGCAGTAATAAGGTAAAAATAAACCTGAGCCAGACGAGTAGCCTTCGGAAGTTATAACCAACTGCCGAG
>DAIRFH010000076.1:0-9207 GCA_036795145.1 Methylocystis sp.
GCGCGCCACTGACTTTCATCTTGACGCTGCGCGATATCATCAGGGATTTCGACTGTATCAAATCCGCAGCCAAGCGCATGGGCATATTGATCAGCGAGCAGGCGTCCGCTGGCGCGTAATTCCCCGCTAAAGCCAGCGCGTCTTATGAGACGCGCGAGAGAAAAGCCGCGCCCATCGGCAAAGGCTGGGAAGCTGATGGCGATCAGGCCAAGCTGTGGGAGGACAGGCGCGAGCGTATCGATTTCCGTTGTATTGTGGATGATGACGCCAATATCGCTGTGAGCGCCGTGCGCGGCCAAGGCGTGGGCTAGTCGCTCCTGGGAGACAATAATTTTTCCGCTTTGAGGCAGGGCTTCCTCATCAGCCAGGCGACGCCAGCTATCTGAGACAAACTGGCCATTAGATATCAGCGCCATCTTCACCCTCCCGGCGTAAGACGTCCTTGAAGCGCGCATGGCCAAGACGGCGCCATGTGTCAATGAACGCTTCAGTTTCATGGCGTTCGGCAAGATAGAAATCGACGAGATGTTCAATAACGTCAGGCACCTGGTCTGCGCTGACGCCTGGACCTAGAATTTCGCCAATTGACGCTGAGAAGCCTGGATCGCCGCCAAGCGTAATTTGATATGACTCTTGGCCTTTCTTCTCAAGACCAAGCACGCCGATCGCACCAATGTGATGATGTCCGCATGCATTAATGCAGCCAGAGATCTTGATGCCAAGCTTGCCGATGCGGCGCTGGCGCGCCATGTCGGAAAAGCGTTGAGAAATCGCCTGTGCGATCGGTATCGATCGTGCTGTGGCGAGCGAGCAATAGTCGAGACCCGGGCAAGAAATAATATCCGAAACAAGTCCAGCGTTGGCGGTGGCAAGATCTGCTGCGTCGAGCATTTGCCATAGCGCAAAAAGATCATCCTGCTTGACGTGAGGAAGAATAATATTTTGCTCATGACTGACGCGCAGCTCGCCAAAACCAAATCGTTCGCTGGCGTCGGCAAGAACGCGCATCTGATGCGATGTCGCATCGCCAGGGATGCCGCTGATCGGCTTTAAAGAGACTGTGACAATCGCATAGCCTGCTGTTTTATGCGGGCTGACGTTGACGCTGACGAAATGATCAAAAGCCGGCGTTTCCTGTCGAGCTTTCGCCAGCTGCAAGGATTTTGCGGGCAATGTCTCATAGGGCGGCGGCGCGAAAGACGCCGCCACGCGGTCAAATTCTTGCGGGTCTTGTAGAAACGCGGTCTGGTCCATGGCGGCAAATTCTTTTTCAACAGCCGCGCGAATGGTCTCAATGCCTTTTTCATGCACAAGGATTTTAATGCGCGCCTTATATTTATTGTCGCGCCGACCATAGCGATTATAGACGCGCATAATGGCTTCAAGATACGCCAGTAATGAGGCGCGCGGCACATATTCGCAGATGACTTTGCCAATGAAGGGCGAACGACCAAGGCCGCCGCCAACAGTTACGCAATAACCAATATCGCCTGTGTCGTTTTTGACGAGGCGCAAGCCGATGTCATGTGCGAGGATGGCGGCGCGATCAAGCGTTGCGCCTGTAATGGCGATTTTGAATTTGCGCGGCAGGAAAGAGAATTCTGGATGAGCGCTCGACCATTGGCGTAAGAATTCTGCCGTGGGCCGTGGATCTTCGATCTCATCAGCAGCAACGCCCGCAAAATGATCGGCTGTGACATTGCGGATGCAATTGCCGGATGTTTGAATGGCGTGCATCTCAACGTCGGCAAGCGCCTCGAGAATATCAGGCGTGTCGATCAATTTTGGCCAATTATATTGCAGGTTCTGGCGGGTCGTAAAATGACCATAGCCCTTATCCCAGCGATCGGCGATTTCAGCCAGACGGCGCATCTGATCCGCTGTGAGCGTGCCGTAAGGAATGGCGACTCGCAGCATATAGGCGTGAAGCTGCAAATAAAGGCCGTTCATCAGTCTGAACGGACGAAACTCATCTTCCGTCAAGGCGCCGCTGAGGCGTCTTGCGACTTGTTCACGAAACTCGGCGACGCGTTCACGCACAAAAGCGTGATCGAATTGATCGTAGCGATAGGTTGTTGCGGGGTGATTGTGTCGACTGGCGACATGCGTGTCAGGGATAGTCATAATGATTATGCTCCAGACGCCTGTTTGCCGAGATCAAGGCGGACGCTGGGCCCTTTGATCCTCATTTTTTCACGATAATGCAGCGGCGCCGGCGCGCCTGTCGCGGTGAGCGCGACATCGGTCAGATAGACGTCAACGACCTCATTGGCGGCATAGTCCTTTTGACCGATTTCCTCGAGCGCCTTTGCTTCTTGCGCGGTGTGGGCGACGCGCGCCAGTCGATAGTCGCGCTCCCAACCCGTCGCGCCAAGGAACATAACCTCACCATCCTTAAGATTTGAGGCGAGTAGAATTTGTGGGTGTTTCAACATGGCCTCATGTCTCCTGCGCTATTTTAAGATGCAGGCCGTTCAATGCGTCTGTCCAGATGATTTGGCAGCAAAGGCGCGAATGCTCATAGAGCATGGGCAATTCATCGAGTTTTTCGATCTCATCTTCACGTGGCGGCGGCACGCGCGCCGCTGAGGCTGGATCAAGGATGACGTGACATTCGGCGCAGGCCAGCGCCCCGCCGCAGGTGTTCTCCATGCCTAATCCATGATCGCGCAGGATTTCCATCAATCGCCACCCATCGACGGCCTCCAGGCGATGTAAGACGCCGTTGCGGTCTTCGACGCTCAGAAATGGCGTATCGTTCTCATTGCTGGGCGAGGGCGCGTGCATGGTCAAGGGGAGATCGTCCGTCAGGCGCGGATGGGATTGGTCCAGTCAGCGCAGCTCATGGGCATGTCCAATACCTTAAAATGCGGCCAAGTCAATTCACTCAAAATAAAAGTATGAAATAAATAAATCACTAAAAAAATATGTATAATTATCTCGCCCTCACTCTTAAAATCTTATATATTTAATCTCTGCTTACGCGCAGAGCGGTGATTCTCATCACATCACGCGCTCCCGCCGCGTCTGTTGGCCCATCGACGGCGTTGGCGTTATCCGTCGGCGGACCTGTCATCGTTTCAGTTCATCGTCACAAACCACTTATAGTTTGTCACTCTCTCACTCTAGACCGTCGCCTCTGAAGGCCCGGCGTATATGAGGCGAAGTAAATTTCATGGTTAAAAAGCCGATTAAGACGAAACACACAGCCACGCGGTCGCGAAAGACCGCAACAAAAAAAACAGCGCGCCCTACAGCCAAACAATCCGTCTCGCGTGCGTCAGCCGCGCCGCGCCGGCAGGCGGAAGCCAAACCCTTGCGCACGCCGAGCGCCAATAAGCCGACCGTTATTCTGATTGGCGCGGATAAGGGCGGCGTTGGCAAAACGACGATTGCGCGCGCGATGTTAGATTTTTTGGCGCTTAATGACATTAACGCCCGCGCTTTTGACACAGAGTCGCCACGCGGCACGCTGCATCGTTTTCATCCCGATAATACCTCAATCATCAATCTTGCGTCGACGTCAGATCAGATGAAGGTCATCGACACGCTCACAACATCCAAGTCGAAGGTGAATGTTATCGACGTGCGCGCAGGCGGTCTCTCGCGCGCTCTGGCTGCGTTGGATGAAATTGGATTCTTCGATGCTGTCAAAAGCGGTGAGTTTCGCTTTATCCTTCTGCATGTCGTTGGCCCCTCCATCGCCTCTTTGGATGAAATCGCCTCCATTGCGCCTTATGTCGAAGATTCAAACTACTTCATCGTTAAAAACCATGTGAATGACACCACCTTCTTTGAGTGGGATCCGCAAACGCATGAAAAATACTTTGAAGATGTAACGATGACTGGGGAAATCACCATTCCAAAACTAGGTGAGCTTGCTTACGAACAAGTAGAGCTCGCCGGCACGTCATTTTCTTCCTTTATCCAAAACCTCAATGCGGACGGCGACACCGCGCATCATTCCTTCGTTTTGCGCGGCTATACCCGTACATGGCTCGCGCGCGTCGCTGACGAGTTTGAACAAGCTGGCCTTCTTGATCTTATTGGCGCAAAAACAACCTAAGTTGCGCCAATAGTCTCACGAGAAACGCTATGGACTATCGCAAACTGGGCAACACTGATCTTTCTGTTTCGGCGCTTTGTCTTGGCTCCATGACATGGGGGCAACAAAACAGCGAAGCGGAAGGTCACGCGCAGCTTGATTATGCTTTTGCGCATGGCGTGAACTTCATTGATACGGCTGAAATCTACGCCATCCCACCATGCCCAGAAACGCAGGGCGCGACAGAGCGTATTATTGGTTCGTGGATCGCGGCGCGTGGCAATCGCGATAAGCTGATCATCGCGACAAAAGTCGCCGGGCGCGGCGATGCGACGTGGTTGCGCCCTGATGGCGCGGCGCCGCATCTTGACGCCCGCAATATAAACTACGCCGTTGACGCTTCGCTACGTCGTCTTCAAACAGACTATATTGATCTCTATCAGCTCCATTGGCCCGACCGGTCCTTGCCGCTTTGGGGTGCTGGCGGCACAACCTATCGACGTCCGAGTAAACGTCAGGAAACGCCGATTGAAGAAACGCTTGAGGCCTTATCAAGACTCGTCGCATCAGGGAAGATTCGGCACATCGGCCTATCCAATGAAACAGCCTGGGGCGTATCGCGTTTCTTGCGCGCAGCGGAACAAGGCGTTGGACCACGCATCATATCGATCCAAAACGCCTATAATTTTCTCAATCGCACCTTTGAAATTGCTTTGGCTGAATTTAGCGAAAGAGAGCATGTCGGGTTGCTCGCCTACTCGCCCTTGGCCCAGGGCTATCTCACAGGCAAATATTTGCATGGCGCCCGTCCGCCCGGCGCGCGCACAACCCTCTTTGAGCGGGGTCAACGCTATGAGAAGCCAGGCGTAGAGGCCGCTATTGAGGCCTATATGACCTTAGCGCAGGACGTTGGCGTGCCGCCAGCGCAGCTGGCGCTGGCTTTTGTCACATCGCGCCCTTTTGTCGCCTCCAACATTATTGGGGCGACAACGCTGACGCAGCTTGAGATGAATATTGCATCAATCAATGTCACGATCACGCCAGAGATCGAACAGCGTATTAACGAAATCCATCAAAGATACAGCAATCCTGCGCCTTGACGCTTTTTGGAGATTGCCTCAGCCATGACCTGCAAAGCTTGACAGTTGGCCTAACTCAACGCCGATTGAGCGCAACGCGCGCGCATATTTTGTGCTGATCTCGTGATCAAACACTAAGGCCGGATCGGCCGGACAATGCAGCCATCCATTATGCTGTATTTCATTTTCTAATTGTCCAGGATCCCAACCTGCATAACCAAGCGCCATCATCGCGCGCGAGGGACCGTCGCCAGAGGCAATGGCGCGCAGGACATCGACTGTGGCTGTCAGAGATACGCTGTCATCGATCGACATCGTCGACTGATCAAGATGAAAGTCTGGCGTATGCAGGATAAAGCCGCGATCTGTCTGCACGGGTCCGCCTGAGAGAACGGGAAACCGCCCGATCTGTGTGGGCAAATGGATACGATCTTGTGGCGCGATAATCTGGAGTTGCACCAATAGATCTGGAAAGCTTTTTATCTGCGAGGGTTGATTAAGGATAATCCCCATCGCGCCATCTTCAGAATGGGCGCAAAGATAAATCACGGATTTAGCAAAATATTGATCCGCCATATCCGGCATGGCGACCAGGAGCTGGCCGTTGAGAAAACGACGTGACAGGGTGCTTGTGTTGTCGCCGTCCGGCTGTGGCGACGCTTGTTTACTTTGTGAGCCGCGCATAGTCTCATGCTACGCTCGAATATGCGCTTTCACAAGTTGGCCTGCACGCATCTGATTTACGGGATTGCCGTTAAGACAAGCAGTGAATATGTAACGGCGATGTCGGGAGGGGTGATGTATCGAGGCGTTTTTCCAGTAGTCATCGTGTCGGCTCTTGCTGTTTGCTCCCCGTCGCAGGCGCAAGATCAGAGTTTTTCCTCTGCGATGATTCGATCAGTTGCCTCGAGCGCGCGTCTGCTGTCGGCAGGGCCTGCTGACAATGGCGTTTATCGTGTCGGCGTTGAGATCGCGCTTGATCCCCAAACGATCACCTATTGGCGTCAACCCGGCGAGGCAGGCGCGCCGCCTGAGTTTGATTTTTCCCAATCCATCAATGTCGCCAAAGCTGATGTTTATTACCCTCAGCCAAAACATATAGAGGAAGCAGGCGTGACAGTTGCCGGCTATAAGGCTTCTGTAGTGTTTCCTGTGCGCATCACGCCAAAAAATATTGAGCAACCGGTTACGCTTAAGCTGACGCTGGCTTATGCGGCGTGTGGGAAGATTTGTTTGCCGGCGAAAGCGATATTGTCTTTGTCTTTGCCGCGTGCAGGACGCTCGCCTTACGCAGAGACATTGCGCGCGGTTCAAGCGCTCGTACCTGTAAAAATAACTGGCGTGGATTCAAAAAAGCTCATTGGCTTGGAAAAGAAAGGCGATAGCCTGCAGTGGAGTGTGAGCTATAAGGGCGAGGGTAAATTATTGGATGTTTTTGCCGAAGCGCCAGAACCGCTTTTTATTGAAACATTACGATCTACGACAGGCTTGTCTTTAAGGCTTTTCTCTTCAGGTCGCCCGCCGCAAGGAACGCAGGCAATCTTGACGCTGATCACAGATCAAGGCGCCTTTGAAGCGCCCGTCAGTCTTGAATGATTATTCTAATTCCGCATCCAGCGTTTCGCCTTCACGGTCGAGTTTAGGCGTACGCTTAAATGTTGATTTTCTGCCCCGCAATGTTTGAAGAATTTTGGCGCCATTGGCGAAGGCGAGATAAATCATCAAAGGCGGAACAGAAGCCATGGTTTTGAAATAGTCGGTGACGGAACCGCGCTTTAGAACCAAATAGGGCATGAGCGTAATGCCAATGACCACCATGAGAGTCATGAGACCAATGAGTTTCAGCGCGCCGATGTAGGGATCGATAGATCCATGAAGCACAACGCCGATTATGGCGGCGATGATGCCGATGGCGGCGGCAGGAAAAAAGATCTGATGCGCAATCAGTGAAATCGCCATGACGCGTTTTTCAAGGGGCCAATGTGACGTCCAGACTGGCGCGATTGTTTTTTGCGCAACTTGCACAAAACCATTTGACCAACGTCGCTGTTGACGACGAAAATCACGAATGCCTTCCGGCACTTGTCCGGGAATGGCTGGATGCGAGACAAATAGGCCGTGCCAGTCGCGTAGCGCTGCGCGAACGGTGAGATCCAAATCTTCCGTCAATGAATAATCAGACCATCCGCCTGCATCTTCAACAGTCGCCCGCCGCCAAACGCCGCCAGTCCCGTTGAATTGAAACAGCCAGCCCGCATTGGCTCTGCTGCGTTGCTCAACCAAATAATGGCCGTCCTGCACGAGCCCCTGCGCGCGCGTGAGCCAATTTGTTTCGTAATTTTGGAATTCACACCGCGACTGAACAAAACCTGCGCGCGGATCTTTCAAAAAAAGCGGCACAGTTCGTTTCAACCATTCTGGCGGTGGTCTAAAGTCAGCATCGAGCATGGCGATGAAGGGTTCATCTGTGAGCGTTAGCCCATGCGCGCAGGCGCCGGCTTTAAAGCCTGAGCGGTCAGTGCGGCGAATATGATCGATGATAGCGCCTGTTGCTTGTAGTTCAGCGATGACGGCGGCGGCGCGATCGGATGTTTCATCCGTTGAGTCGTCGAGTAATTGTATGCGCAGCTTATCCTTTGGCCAGTCGAGTTGCGCAACGCAGCGTAGCGACTGCTCAGTCACAAGCGGTTCGTTGAAGACAGGAATTTGTAACAGGACACGCGGAAGTTCTGCATCAGGCAGCGTTGGCGTTTGTGGATCTTTTGCCCCGCGCAGCTCGTCGTAGAAAAACCGTCCGATGACGACGAGATATCCCATGCCAATCGCAATGAGGATGAGCAGACAGCTATAAGCGACCAGGTCGGCCAGAAACTGGAGAAGTCCGAGCAGCAAAAGCCTATCCTTCTTCTTGCGTGGTCCTTACAGGTCCAAGAGCAGACCGTGCTTGGACCTTGCCCTTGGCCCACATGACCTGATTTGTGAGCCAGGCATGGATCCAGACCGCGAGCATAACAGCCTCACGGGCGATGAAAACCGCGGGCGCGGCTAAGGATAACTGCCACCCTTTGGCTGTGGAAAGCAATGTCTCCAGCCCAAACCAGATCAGGAAGGTCGCAAGCAGGGCCTGAAGCGGGCTCAGGCCAATCAGCGGTCCGGCCGCCAAGGCGGCCGCAAGCGCCGGTAATGCTTGGCAGATCGGCTCGGCGATAAAGGACAGGAGCTCGTCGTTGCGACGAATAACGCTCCAGCGCAATTGTCGTTGATAAACATCGAGAAACCGTCGTGCGCCGAGTTCCTGCCGCACAGGACGGTGCGAAAAGACCGGTCTTTGACCGATTCGGCGCATGGCCTTGGCCATGGCGTTGTCTTCCCCGACGGTATGCGCAATCGCATCAAAACCGCCGGCGCGCAGAAAGTCTGAGCGCCGAAACAGCATGATTTTACCCACCCCATGCCCCTGGCCCATGGCGGAGGCGAGAAACAACATGCGCGCATGCGGTCCATTAATAATAGCGGCTTCGACATGGGCGGCAAAGTTCTCAAGTCTCGCGCAATAGGGAATGGCGCAGACGAGACCGACATCATCATTGAGCTGGCGCATATGCTCGGCCAATGCGTCGGGCTCAAGCCAGACATTAGAATCTTTCATCAAGATGACGTCATTGTTGGCCTGCATGAACGGCGCGTAGAGATTATCAACTTTCGGACTAGCGGCGAATTTGGCTGTCGACTTTAGAATGCGACTTTGTATGTGCGGATGTTTTGAAAAAAGATGGCGCATATGCGCAACGGCAGGAGTATCGAGATCGTCTGTGGCGACTGTCACATCAATATGATCATAACGTTGCGTGAAGGCGGATTCCTGTGTTGCATCAAAACTGTCTTCCAGAATTTTAACGGGAAGAACAATTGAGACGGCAGGCTGATCTGTTCTTTGTGCGCGGCGTTCAGCAAGCAACGGTTGTAAAATTGTCGCGATAACCGAAATCACAAGTAGCGACAGTGAGACGATCCAATAGAGCGCAGCCGCATGGGCGACAAAAAAGTCAAATGTCACAACGCCTCGCTGCGCTCTGGCGTTTC
>DAIRFH010000151.1:0-1708 GCA_036795145.1 Methylocystis sp.
GGGCTCGGCCGCTGATAGTCTGGCTTTTGCAAATTTCATAGGGAAAGAACGCGACAGCGGACGCAAAGCGCTGTGGTGCGTTATTGGCGGCTCTGAGGGGTTGGACCCGATGCTGCGCGCGCGCGCGCAGGCGGTTTTTTCCTTTGGGGCAATGACGCTGCCGCATCAGCTGGTTCGCATTCTGGCGGCAGAGCAAATTTATCGCGCAATGACCATTCTATATGGCCATCCCTATCACCGTGGCGGCGAATAAACATATTCGCCGCGGTCTTTACCGCCCGGCGATCCTGCGCTACACCCCATCCGTAACGAGCCCTTCGCGTTACCGCGCGGGGCTTTTTCTTTTTCTTTTCTTGAGAAGTTGATGCGCCATGGCGAATGTCGCGGTGGTCGGCGCCCAGTGGGGCGACGAGGGTAAAGGTAAGATTGTCGATTGGCTGTCTTTGGAGGCCGACGTCGTCGTGCGCTTCCAGGGCGGGCACAATGCCGGCCACACGCTTGTGATTGACGGCGTCACCTATAAGCTTGCGCTGCTACCCTCAGGAATTGTGCGCCAAGGCAAACTGTCTGTCATCGGCAATGGCGTTGTGGTTGATCCGCATTTTTTGATGGATGAAATCGAGCGGTTACGGGCGCAGAATGTCGAGATTACGCCTCATAATTTTAAGGTGGCGGAAAATGCGCCGCTAATTTTGTCGCTGCATCGTGAGTTGGACGCGCATCGCGAAGAGGCCAGCGGCGGCGGTAAGATTGGCACAACCAAACGCGGGATTGGTCCTGCCTATGAAGATAAGGTTGGTCGACGCTCCATCAGGCTTATGGATCTGGCCGAGCCTGATACGCTCGATGATAAAATTGCGCGCCTGCTTGCGCATCATAATCCTTTGCGTCGTGGGCTTGGTTTGCCAGAAGTCGCCTGCGACAGGCTGCGCCAGGAATTAATGAGCGTTGCGCCTAAAATTCTGCCCTTTATGGACGCTGTGTGGGATCTGCTTGATGCGCAGCGACGTTCTGGAAAACGAATTTTATTTGAGGGCGCGCAAGGCGTGCTCCTCGACGTCGATCACGGCACATATCCTTACGTCACGTCATCAAATACGGTTGCAGCTTCCGCTGCGAGCGGCTCTGGACTTGGACCCGGCGCGATTGGCTATGTGCTTGGCATCGCGAAAGCCTATACGACGCGTGTTGGCGGCGGTCCTTTTCCAACTGAGTTAACCGATGCGATTGGAGAATTGATCGGAGACCGCGGCCATGAGTTTGGCACCAATACTGGCCGCCGCCGTCGCTGTGGCTGGTTTGACGCCGTCTTAACGCGCCAGGCCGTCAAAACTTCGGGCATAAACGGCGTCGCCTTGACGAAGCTTGATATTCTCGACGGCTTTGATCAGATCAATATTTGCACGCATTATCTGCTCGATGGCCAGCGCATTGACAGGCTGCCAGCGTCTCAGGCGGCGCAAGCGCGCGTCAAACCGGTTTACGAGAGCTTTCCGGGTTGGCAGGAAACAACCAGCGGCGCGCGCTCTTGGGCTGAGCTGCCGGCGCAAGCAATAAAATATGTGCGCCGCATTGAGGAGCTTATTGAAGCGCCTGTCGCCTTGCTGTCGACCAGTCCAGAGCGTGATGACACCATACTCGTGCATAATCCCTTTCAAGACTAATCTTTAAAAATGAATGGGCGCGAGATCTCTCGCGTCTGCTCATT
>DAIRFH010000077.1:0-3104 GCA_036795145.1 Methylocystis sp.
CCAGGTCAGCTGGAGAATGCTTGCAGCCCACAATCGTTCCATTAATTTTGAAATAATATGCAAAAAAGGCGCAATTATTTTTTGCGCCGGTTAAGTTCCGCCGATTAAGCGTCTTAGTTAGGGTTTCCAGCTGTCATCATCCGCTCGATTCTTTCGCGCAGGCTGATCTCCGCCTTGAACGAATACATGTCGCGCAAGCGCGCGAGCTGGATCTTCTGAAGTTGAGGAACCGGTATCGGCTGATTTTTTTGCTAACTCACCTGGGGCGTCAACATAGCTGTTTAAGGACTGAATAGGGCCAATGGCTGGACGCTCAGGCAAGGATGGGGCTGCGTTGGCAACTGGCGCGACAGGGGAGTGAAACTCAACCGGGGCGCTTGGCGCTTGCGATGGTGAGCCTGAGTTTGACGGGGTTGCGTTATTTGGCGCGTTATTGGCCGAGGCGTCAGGCGGCATTGCGCCAGAGAGAGGCTGAGGTGATGGCGGGTGAGCCTGGTAGATCTTTTTAATTTCATTGGCGACGAAATGCGCGACGATGGCTGCGCCAGCAGGCGTAAAATTCACGCCATCGGCTGCTCTGGTCTTGACGATCTGGCCATTAATATCGGGACCAAAGGCGCTGAACTGATTTTTCTCATCAGATAAGGCATCCCACAGATCGACGTAAATTGCGCCATTTGCGATCGCGCGTTCTTTATAAATTTCATTGAACTTCGCCATATCGGCAGAAAAAGCTTCGTTCTTCATCACAGGAAGGCCGACCCAGATGACGGGAATCTTTTTGTCTTTGAAAGCGGTGGTGACAGCATTGATTTTAGCACTATACAGATCGCGCCATTGCGCGGTTAAGGGACTTGCGCCGTCAGCGCCCTGAAAGTTCTGACGATCATTGCTACCAAGCAGGATAACAGCAACGTCAATTTTTTGAGCGCCTGAGGCGATATCATGCGCTGACTTCGGCCAATCATAAAAATCTGAGCGGGTCAGTCCGGAGTTTTCTTTCGAAAAGTTTAATATGCCGATTTCAGGTTTCTCACTGAGAACTTGTTGCAGTCCTTTGGCGAGAAGGACGCCCATTGTGTCGCCCATAACAGCCACAAAATATGTTTTTGGCGTATTGGCGACGCTTGGGTCTATCGCGGGCTCCCCAGAGGGCGTTTGATCCGCATTTTTTGGTTGGACGGGACGTTTTTCCTGCCGAGGATTAACGCGACGTATTCTTGGCGTTGAGGTTGAGCGATGCTCGCCCGAATGTGAGGAGCCTCCAAAAAGTCCGCCAAAGAAATCAGAAAAAGGATCCTCCGCCAGCGCCTCTGGGACACCGATGAAGAACATCATCAAGCCGAGGATGAGCGCTGAGGCAGGACGAAGACGTGTGGCGGAATTGGGGCGTGGCAATCTGGTCATTGCCGCCATTATACAGAAACTAGGCGCGCGGGAGCAATTGTCGCCTTGACCTGGCTAGATAATTTTGCGCCAATTAATTGTTAGACGAAATAGGAGCAGGGCGTGGGCCTTCAAAAAGCAGCAAGGCGGCTTGGGCCCTCATGGGCGGCGATAGTATCAATTTTCGCCTGTATGAGCTTGTTTGTCCCTCAGGCGCTGTCGCAGAGCTCTGATGGCGATCAGCCGGCGGCTGAGCTCAGAATGTCTCCGTTTTCTGGCGTCTTACAAGCCTGCGACGATCCGGCGATGCTTGACCAGCTTGCCATTGATTTTGCCAATCGAGAGCGGGAGTTTTGGAACTCATCCCTCACAATTACTGGAATTACGCAGATTATTGAGACGGGCTATCGCCTGAACGGCCGTAGTTTCATCCCTCGGCGTTATTGTCAGGCGGAAGCCAGCTTCAATGATGGGCGCGAGCGCCATATTGTCTATTCCATCGGAGCTTCTACAGCCTTTATTGGGATTGGTTCAGGGGTTTTATGGTGTGTGCAGGGCTTAGATCGTCATCATGCCTTTAGCCCGAATTGCCGCGCTGCAGGCCCCTAAGCAATGCCTCAGATAAGACAAGACTGAGCGACTTAACGTCCAACAAGCTGGGGTATCTCTATTAGATGAACAACAATATTCCTCATATTGTTGGCTTTGGCCGCATTCTATTTTTTGCTTTTGTTTTTTTTGCGTTAGTTCCCAATCACGCTTTGTCGCGTCCAGCTTGCGGTTTTTATGCGTGTGCTGATCGGCCACAAAGTGAGAAAATCGCGCCAGAATCTTATCAATCTGTCAAAAAGCGCAAAGATGATTTTGATTTTTATGTTTTGGCGCTCAGCTGGTCAGCCTCATTTTGTGAACGCAAAGGGTGGGCGCCAAAACAATGTCAGTCTGGCAGAAACCCTGGTTTTGTTGTCCATGGCCTTTGGCCGCAATATGCTCATGGGTATCCAAAAGCCTGTCATGCGCTCATTCGGCCGCCTGTCCACGCAATAAAAAGAAATATAAATTTATTTCCAGACGAGGGTTTAGCCCGACATGAGTGGCGTCAACATGGAACCTGTAGCGGGAAAAGTCCTGCTGCTTATTTTGAAGATGTTTCGCGCGCAAAACGCGCGATTAACATTCCCGACGATTTCATCGCGCCAAGTCATGGTCGCTTGATATCGCCAAATGACCTATTGGCGTTATTTTATAAGCACAATCCGGGCTTAAGATCTGGGATGATCGCGATCAACTGTCCGGGCAATCAATTAGCTGAAATACGACTTTGCGTTTCCAAAGATATAAAAGCATTTACTTCCTGTCCTGAGGTCTCCCGAAAGAGCTGCCGATCCGATATGATTTATATTCCTGCCGCCAATTAATCCATGAATTATCGCCATCTTTTTCATGCTGGAAACTTTGCAGATGTGTTTAAACACATCATCCTAACGCGCATCATTTTTTATCTTTGTCGCAAAGAGGCGCCATTTCGTATTATCGACACCCATGCGGGCGAGGGATGTTATGATTTAGGATCAGAAGAGTCTCAAAGAACGGGCGAGTGGCGTTTAGGCATTGGTAGATTATTGGAAAGCCTTTCTGAGGATTTGTCGACAGAACCTCTTCTTTCTTCATATCTCGCATGTGTTGGGGTAAGTCATAACCCAACGACACTTGGCTCA
>DAIRFH010000077.1:3204-8985 GCA_036795145.1 Methylocystis sp.
CACTTGGCTCAATATCACTTGGCTCATATCCAGGATCGCCTCAGATTGCATTAAAAATGATGCGTCAACAGGATCGCGCGATTTTTTGTGAATTACGTCCTGATGCGGCAATAAAGCTTAAGAGAGAATGCAAATTAGATGTGCGCGTTAAAGCGCTTCAAATCGATGGCTATAGCGCTCTAAAAGCTTTTGTGCCGCCCAAGGAGCGCAGAGGACTTGTGCTCATCGATCCGCCATTTGAAGATAAGGATGAATTTAAAAACTTATTTTCATCGTTTGAAGAAGCTTATAAAAAATGGCAGAGCGGCATTTATGCCATGTGGTATCCATGTCAAACGAATGATCATGAGCAAAATTTCTACAACGCCTTCTCTCAAAAGGAGATCAAAAAATCCTTGCGATTGACCTTGTCGATTGGCGGATTGTCGCATGGATTGCGCCATTCTGGGATGATTATTGTTAATCCCCCATACACACTCGAAGATGAGGCGCGTGCATTCCTCCCCATTCTAGCCAAGAAGCTCTCGCAGGGTAGGGACGCAGGCTGGTCAGTTGATTGGCTTATGAGAGAATGACACGTGTTCCTCATCTATAACATTGATCTATAGGTTTAAGACATGATGATATTAAGATATTCGGCGGCATCGCCTTATGCGCGTAAAATCCTTATTGCCGCAGATCTGCTTGGTCTATCAAAAATGTTGACGCTTGAACCTGCCAATACAGCAGATCCAAATGACTCGCTGCGCAAGCAAAATCCTTTAGGAAAAATCCCGACGCTCATCTTAGAAAATGGCCGCTGTCTTTATGACAGCCGAGTCATTGTTGACTATTTTGACCAATTAGATGGTCAGGGCAGATTAATTCCAAAGGAGCCATTTCGCAGGATAGAGTCGCTGCGACTGCAGGCTTTGGGAGACGGCGTCAATGATGCGGCGTTAGCGCTTCGCTATGAAACAACAACACGCCCTGACATGCTGCGTGACGCCGGCATGATCGCACATCAACAAGAAAAGATAGATAGAGCGCTAAGCAGTCTGAATTTTGATCTTCCTCCTATGGAGCAGACAATTGGGTGCATCAGTATCGCTTGCGCCTTGGGATATTTGGATCTTAGGTTTGAGGGAGCATGGAGAAAGAACAACCATCATCTTGCTGATTGGCTCTCAAACTTTGAATGTCATACGCCTATTTATGCCTCTACCAAACCCTGAACGGGCTAAAAGCATCAAAATCACAGAGCTTTTTGCTGCTTATGAGGTTAATGACTGGAATATCGCGATATGTTGCCTCATCGATTAAAATTTGAATTAATTCTGGCCTTTTTTTTAAAGGTTATCGCCATTTTCATCATTTTTCTTCTCTTTTATCAGCCCTCCAATCGCTACAAACCTTCTGCGCAAGAAATGGTTGGCTTTCTTGCCGGCCCTATCGTCAACAATCATTAACATAGGACTATTTTTATGACTGACTTTGACGTCGTCACGCTTTCTCGGATGCAGTTTGGGTTGACGGCCCTGTATCACTTTATTTTTGTGCCGTTGACGCTTGGGCTCGCTTTGCTTCTTGCCATAATGGAAAGTGTCTTTGTTATGACCGGCCGCACTGTATGGCGTGACGCTGTGAAGTTTTGGGGTACGCTATTTGGCATCAATTTTGTGATGGGTGTTGCTACCGGCGTTACGATGGAGTTTCAGTTCGGTACGAATTGGGCCTATTATGCGCATTATGTAGGCGATATCTTCGGGGTGCCACTCGCCATTGAAGGATTGATGGCCTTTTTTTTAGAAGCGACATTTGTTGGGCTGTTTTTTTTCGGATGGCGACGTCTAACAAGAGTGCAGCATCTTGTTGTCACTTGGCTCGTTGCGCTGGGATCCAATTTTTCAGCACTATGGATATTGGTAGCGAATGCGTGGATGTCTAATCCAATCGGCGCTCAGTTTAATCCTGTGACGATGAGAATGGAGCTTACGTCTTTTAAAGAGGTATTATTTAATCCTGTCGCACAATCAAAATTTGTGCACACAGTGAGCGCTGGTTATGTGACGGGCGCTATGTTTGTTATGTCTATTTCAGCTTATTACCTTTTAAAAGGCAAGTTCCAAGATATCGCACGCCGTTCACTCACTGTCGCGGCAAGTTTTGGTCTTGCGTCGGCATTATCTGTTGTCGTTTTGGGAGATGAAAGCGGCTACACAGCGGGTGAAAATCAGAAAATGAAAATCGCCGCCATTGAGGCGATGTGGGAGACCGAGCCGCCCCCAGCATCATTCACGCTCTTTGGCATTCCTGACGTTGCATCGCAAAGTACAAAATATCAAGTAACGATCCCCTGGGTTTTGGGGCTTATCGCCACGCGCTCTTACGATCGTCCTGTTGATGGCATCAAGGATCTCGTTCATGACGCTGAGCAGCGTATAAATAATGGTTTGCCTGGATATCGATGGCTATCGGCAAATGGCGGCACAGAAAATGCGATTGTTCCCTCGCAACTTAATTCCTCACTCAAGGATGTTGGATACGCCTTATTATTAAAACATATTCGTCCAGATATTGAGAACTCGTCACAAAATGAGATTCATCAAGCTGCGCTTCTCACAATCCCCGATGTTCCAGTTTTATTTTGGTCGTTCCGCATCATGGTTGCTCTAGGGTTTTACTTTATCGGCCTTTTTGGCCTGACATTTTATTTTTCATGTAAAAGAAAATTAGACAAACCTCTCTTGCTCAGATTTTTGATGTATAGTTTGCCGCTTCCTTGGATTGCCGCAGAACTTGGATGGATTGTTGCGGAATTCGGGCGTCAGCCTTGGATCATAGACGGGATCATGCCAACTTTCGTTGGCGTATCCAATGTTGCCGCTTCAAATGTTATAGCAAGCCTGACGGCTTTCCTTTTATTTTATACAGCGCTTGCCGCCGTCGATCTTATGTTGATGATAAAATATGTGAGGATTGGCCCTTACGAGGCTCATGAGTAAGCTGGGTCGAATTTTTATGTTTTGACTGTTGCGCCTCTAAAAACTTACATCATTCAGGGAATGATTAATTATGATTGATTATGCGACGCTAAGAGTGATCTGGTGGGCCATATTGGGCGTTTTATTAATTGGTTTTGCAATTATGGACGGCATGGACCTCGGCGTCGCTATTCTTCATCCCTTTGTCGCAAAAAATGATACGCAGCGACGCGTGTCAATTAATACCATTGCGCCAGTATGGGAGGGTAATCAGGTTTGGTTTATTCTTGGCGGCGGGGCTGCTTTTGCGGCCTGGCCCTTACTCTATTCAGTCTCTTTTTCTGGTTTTTATTTAGCCATGTTGCTGGTCTTGCTTGGATTAATATTGCGACCAGTCTCTATGACATTCAGAGGAAAGCTTTTATCTCTTGGGTGGCGACGCAGCTGGGATTGGCTGTTTTTTATATCGGGCCTATTTCCCTCGCTATTGTTTGGCGTTGCTTTTGGCAATCTTTTACTTGGCGCGCCTTTCCATCTGACACAGGCAATGCAGGGATATTATGAAGGCGGCTTAATTGGTTTATTACATCCCTTTGCGCTTCTTTGTGGGTTGGTCAGTGTAGCAATGATGATAATGCAGGGCGGCGCCTGGTTGGGTTATAAATGCGATGGCGATGTTTCACTTCGCGCGCGATTTATTGCCGCCGTTGCCGCTCTAATATTGATTTTACTTTTTAGTCTTGCAGGTCTTTGTGTGGCCTCTACTATTGATGGTTATCGTCTCGTCTATGAGCCTGATACGTCAGGCCCCTCAAATCCACTTTTTAAAGTCGTTATTTCTGAGACAGGCGCCTGGCTTGCGAATTATCAAAACTATAAATGGTCAATTGCTGCGCCATGTTTAGCCTTCGCCGGAGCGCTGCTTGCCGCAGTTTTACTGTCGCGACGCGCAAGTAAGCTTGCTCTATTTTCTTCAAGCCTGTCAGTGGCTGGCGTCGTTGCAACGGCGGGTTTTAGTATGTTTCCCTTTTTAATGCCCTCATCAACGCATCCAAATCACAGCCTGACAATTTGGGATTCATCTTCCAGCGCCCAGACACTGGGGATCATGCTTGTTGCGGTCGTTTTTTTCCTGCCGATTATTCTGGCATACACCTCATGGGTCTATCATGTTTTGCGGGGGCCTGTGACTGAGCGCGCGATTGAACAAGGCGAGGATTATTTTTATTAAGAGGAGTGATTAATCATGTGGTATTTTTCCTGGATTCTTGGACTTGGATTGGCCTGCGCCTTCGCCATCTTGAACGCGATGTGGCTGGAACTCGATCATGATCATGATTCTGAATCTTCATCCATCGAACCTTTAGACAAGTAAAATTAAGCGCCTTCTTCGACCGGCGCTTGCAAAGGGATAACGCGCATGACGATACGCCAATTAGTATTAAGCTTATTTTGCGTTTCAATTAATTTATGTGCGTATGATGTCGCCACTTCACAGACCCTAGACCTTTCAACAGCCAAGATTATTGATCTGACCCATTCATTTGACGCGCAAACAATTGCTTGGCCAACTGAGAAAACAGGATTTGAGCTTAAACAGAATTTTAAAGGCGTTACGAAGTCGGGCTTCTTTTACTTTTCAAACACATTTTGCTCTCCAGAACATAGCGGCACACATTTAGATGCGCCGATGCATTTTGGAGAGCGCTCCTGGACCAGCTCTGACATTCCTGTTGAGCGCTATGTCGGAAAAGCTGTGGTTATTGATATTTCACGTCAGTCAAACATCAATCCCGATTACGCCTTAACTCAGGATGATCTTAAAGAATGGGAAACGCGTAATGGCGTCATACCCAAAGACGCTATTGTATTGCTGCGCACTGGGTGGAGTGCGCGTTGGCCTGATAAGAAATCATATCTAGGCGATGATACGCCAGGTGACGTATCAAAACTTCATTTCCCATCTTATAGCGCAGAGGCTGTCTCTTTTTTGGTTTCACAGCGTGGCGTCAAAATGATTGGCGTTGATACGGCAAGCATCGATATCGGACAGTCGCAGGATTTTAAGGTTCATCGGATTGTTGGCGCGGCGAATGTGCCTGCACTAGAGAATCTTTCTGATCTGGATCGGCTGCCTGAAACAGGCGCTACTCTCATTGCACTGCCGATGAAGATTGGAAAAGGTTCTGGCGCCCCAACGAGAGTGATCGCCTTTATTCCGTGACTCAAGGGTTGGGGGATGATTACCAAGCTTCGCGTTTGAGATCTTGTGAAGAGTATTTAGAATTTCTAAACCATATCACGCGAGATTATAAGCACCCCATAGCGGCAGTTGCCTCAAACTTTCCTTTTTTTCATTCTTTAATCAACTTACTCTTTTGAATGGAGCGCATTGTCCGATGGGCAAAAAAACTTTTTATTCACTCAGCTTTATTGCACTTGTCGGATTAACGCTGTCAGGCTGTGCTGGTAATGGACCAGCCATGCCGCAAGTGCCCGTGATGCCGGGAAAAGGTAAATCCTACGGCGCTTTTCAAAAAGACGACGCCTATTGTCAAAATGCGGCGCAAAACGCGATTGGCGGACAGTCGCCAGGCGTCGCAAGTAATAATGCGGCCCTCGGCAGCGCCGTGATTGGGACAGGTCTTGGCGCCGCTACAGGCGCCTTAATCGGCGCGGCAGCGGGTAATCGCCCAGGCACAGGCGCAGCGATTGGCGCGGGATCTGGTTTGTTGCTTGGCAGCGCGGTTGGTCAAGGTCAGGCGCGGCAGGCCGGCGGATCTATTCAGTCACGCTATGACACGGTCTATGCCCAATG
>DAIRFH010000078.1:0-8975 GCA_036795145.1 Methylocystis sp.
GTCTTGTTTTGCTTGAACTTCCGCGTCGTTTTTTGCGCGTCGTGGCGCCAGTCCGGGTCAGCGATGGCCCAGCCTGGGCTGAGCTGGCGCCGACGCCAGCCGCGCAGGGTCTTAGTCTTGATGTCGAGATTGCTTTTCCGTCTCCTATTGGACGGCAGCGCCGCGCCCTGTCGCTAACGCCTGATCGGTTTCGGCAGGAATTGGCTTGCGCGCGCAGCTTTGGTTTTCTGCGGGAGGCTGAAGGGCTCTGGCGGCAAGGGCTTGCGCTCGGAGCCTGTCTCGAGAATACGCTGGTTTATGACGATCGTGGCGTCCTCAATCCCTATGGCGAACGCTTCAGCGATGAATGCGTGCGCCATAAAATGCTGGATGTCGTTGGCGACCTTGGATTGGCGGGTCACCCAATTATTGGCGCCTTTCGGTCTTTTCATGGCGGTCACGGGCTTAATCTCGCCTTGCTGAAAGCCGCTTTTGCCGCAGGAGCCTTTGAACGAGAAGGGGCGATCGCCGCCACGCGTCTTTCTCGCCATAATATCGCCTGATGCAGGCTTTTTAACTCTTTTTCATTATGGTGATCAGTCAGCGCAGTGCGCGGGCGGCCTGAACTGGCCGAATGGCGCTGTCGTCTGGTCGTGATATCTGATCCTATGGGCTTGTTTGTGGGCGCTGCGCCACTCAAGCCAAATGAGGCGCATAAAATGATAGTCTTTACAGTCTCACGCCGCACCGCATTCGGGGGCCGCGAGGCGTTGGGTTGGGCCGCGGCGTTAATGATGTCATTTAGCGTCACAGCGGCCCGTGCTGATATGATGGACTCTGTCATGAGCGGCTTTGGGCTCTTTGGCGGCGGCGAGAAATATAAAACTGAGATTACGCCCGATATTCCTGCAGAGGACCTCTACAATCAGGGTCTTGCGAAATTGAAGGCAAAAGATTTTGAAGGTGCGGCAAAAAAATTTACCGAAGTCGAAAAGACGTTTCCCTCAACAGAATGGGGGCGCAAAGGTTTGTTAATGACGACCTTCGCACAATATCAAAAACCGGCCTATGACGACGCCGTGCAGTCTGCGCAACGCTACATTGGCCTTTATCCAAACTCTCCAGATACGCCTTATGCCTATTACCTTGCAGGCATGTCCTATTTTAATCAGGTGCCAGACACCATGCGCGATCAACTGCCGGCAGAAAAAGCAGTTGAGATATTCACGGCGTTAATTCAGAAATATCCAAAATCTGAATATGTCAGCGATGCGCGTTATAAAATGCAGGTGGCGCGCGATCAATTAGCTGCAAAAGAAATGCAGGTTGGCCGCTTTTATCTGACCCGCAACAATTATCCCGCAGCCGTTAACCGCTTTCATGACGTCCTAGGTAAATATCAAAACACGCGCCATACTGAAGAAGCGCTGTATCGCTTGACTGAGGCCTATCTAGCGATGGGCATTACCGGCGAAGCGCAAACAGCGGCTGCAATTTTAGGTCATAATTTTCCAGACTCGCAGTGGTATAAGGACGCCCATGACCTACTGCAAAGAGATGGGCTTGAGCCTGAAGATCATAAAGACTCTTGGATTTCAAAGTTAAGCAAAACCCTCTCCACCTCGAAGGGCTAAGGCGCGTGCAAAGAACTGATGTTGCATCGGGGGTTATTATATTTTTGTTTTATCAATCATGATTCCTGCGCCAAACAGGTTTCTTGATGAAATATCATTTTGGCGCCGACGATTAATTTAGCCGTATGCTTGTTCGCCTCTCCATTCAAGACATTGTGCTGATTGATAGGCTTGATCTGGATTTTGAGCCTGGATTAACAACTCTGACTGGCGAAACAGGCGCAGGAAAATCTATTTTACTTGATGCTTTTATGTTGGCGCTTGGCGGGCGTGGCGACGCCTCTTTGGTGCGCGCAGGTCAAGATCAGGGACAGGTAACGGCTGTGTTTGACCTGCCCAAAGATCATCCAGCCCTTCTCGCGGCGCATGAATTTGGGTTAGCGGCTGAAGGCGAAATGGTGCTGCGTCGGATACAAGCTTCAGATGGCCGCACGCGCGCCTTTGTTAATGACCAGCCAGCGACAGCGCAGGCGCTGCGCACGATTGGCGGCATGTTGGTTGAGATTCATTGTCAGCATGACGATCGCGCGCTCGTTGATCCAGCTGCGCATCGCGCTTTGGTTGATGCGCATGGCGGTCTGTTGACGCAAGCACAAGAAGTGCGCGGCCTTTTCATGGATTGGCGTGCTTTGCAACGCGCCTGCGCTGAGGAAGGCGCGCGCCTTGAGAAAGCGCGCACAGATGCGGATTATCTGCGTCATTCCCATGATGAGTTAACGCAACTTGCGCCACAGATTGGCGAAGAAGAAGCGCTCGCAGAACGGCGTCAATTCATGCAGCGCGCTGAGAAGGTCGCAAGCGACCTGCGTGATGCGCTGAGCGCTTTCGATAATGAAGCGGCGCCAGCCTATGAGATCGCGCAAATGGCGCGCAGGCTCGAACGTCGTCTCACACAAGCGCCTCAGATTCTAGAACCGCCGGTGCGTGCGCTGGCGCAAGCAGTTGACGCTTTAGCGGTTGCGGAGCAGGCGCTGGAACGCGCGCTCAAAGAAACAGCCTTTGAGGCTGCAGAATTGGAGCGTGTTGAAGAACGGTTATTTGCCTTACGCGCTGCGGCGCGAAAGTTTCAAACCTCGGTTTCTGAATTGCCCGCGACAGCGTTAAAATTTGCGCAAGATCTTGCAGATTTAGACGCATCGCAGGCGCGGCTAGACTCGCTTCAAAAACAAGCCTCAGCGCTAAAAGCCGCACTTGACCAGTCAGCGCGTCGTTTATCTGACGCTCGTCAACAAGCAGCGCGCAAGCTTGATCTTTTGGTTGACGCTGAGCTCGCGCCATTACGTCTTGAAGGCGCGCGCTTTATGACGCAGGTGACGCATCCTGTGGCTGAGCCCAGCGCAGATGGCCTCGATCATATTGAGTTTTGGGTACAGACGAATCCTGGATCGCGGCCGGGGCCTCTGACGAAGGTTGCCTCCGGCGGCGAGCTTGCGCGTTTTATGTTGGCGCTTAAAGTTGTTCTTGCTGATCGCGGATCGGCGCCAACGCTTGTCTTTGATGAAATTGATACAGGCGTTGGCGGCGCCGTAGCGGACGCCATTGGTCAACGACTCAAACGTCTTTCAGACGGCGCGCAGGTCTTAACCGTTACGCATGCGCCGCAAGTTGCTGCGCGGGCAGGACGTCATTTACGCATCAGCAAGACGGCGGCAGAAAACGCAGAGGCAAAAGATAAACGCTTGTCGACACGCGTCGCCATATTAGCTGAAGCGGAGCGACGAGAAGAAATTGCGCGCATGCTTTCTGGCGCGATCATCACAGATGAAGCGCGCGCCGCCGCAGCGCGGTTAATTGACAGTGCAAAATAACCATGGTCACGCAATGATGCGCAGAGGGACAGGAGAAAGAAATGGCAAATAAAATTATTGTCACGCTCGCGCATCAGCATGGTCTGGATGGCGCCAAAAAACGCGTACGCGAACGGCTAGAAAAATTACAGCGCGACTATATGGGCAAGATCGCCCATTCAGAAATTTCTTGGTCAGGCGATGTCGCAGATATTCGCCTCAAAGCGTTAGGCTACGCAATCTCAGCGCAAATATTTATCATGGAAGAGAGTTTGCGCATTGAGGCGCAGTTGCCCTGGCTACTCATGGCGCTTTCAAGCAAAGCACAAGCCTTAATAACGCAAAATGCGCAAGAGGCATTACGTATTGGCCATACGCCGCCAAAGCCCTAGTTGCGTTTTTGTTCGCCGCCTCTGCCAAAATCAGGCGCCGATGTATCTTGACCCTGTGCGATAATTGAGCGGCGAATGGCGCGTGTGCGCGTGAAAAAAGCGCTGAGGCCGTCACCATCGCCATGCCTGATCATGCGTTGCAAGGCGCTCAGATCTTCATTAAATCGTCCAAGCATTTCGAGCACAGCGTCACGATTATTAAGAAAAATGTCGCGCCACATAATTGGGTCGGAGGCGGCGATGCGCGTAAAGTCGCGAAAGCCGGAAGCGGAGAATTTTATGACTTCCGAGCGTGTTTGTTCGCCAAAGTCATCGGCGGTGCCGACAATATTATAGGCAATTAAATGCGGCAGATGGCTCGTCAGCGCTAAAACCTTGTCGTGATGTTGCGCGCTCATCTCTTCAACTCTTGCGCCAATGCGTCGCCAAAAAGCCGCAAGTTTCTCCACTTTGTCTTCTTGCGCATTCTCAAGCGGGGTTAGAATGCACCAGCGATTTTGAAAAAGAGAAGCAAAGCCTGCGTCTGGTCCAGAAAATTCTGTGCCTGCAATGGGGTGCGCAGGAATAAAATGTATGTCTTTGGGGAGGTGAGGCAATATTTGAGCAATGACGGCAGCCTTAACAGAGCCGACGTCTGAGACGATCGCCTGCGCTTTAAGATGTGGCGCAATCATTTTCGCTACCGCGCTACAGGCGCCAACGGGCGTGCAAATAATGATCAGATCCGCATCAAAAACTGTAGATGCGAGATCTTCTAATGGCGCATCGGCATCGGCAAGGCCCAACGCTTGAACGCGCGTCATGACGGCTGGATTGGCGTCATAAATGGCGATCTTGTTGACGGCGCCATACTCTCGCGCCGCGCGCGCAATCGAAGAGCCGATTAACCCCGCGCCAACAAGCGCCAGCTTTTCAAAGATTGCTTGTTGGGTTGACGATTCATGCATGCGGATCGTTATTTCCCTTCGCGCCATGACAAAATTCTTTTAAAGCAGCGACCACGGCGCGATTGGCTTCTTCGGCGCCAACTGTCAGGCGCAGAAAGTCTCCCATGCCATAAGCGCCGATCGCACGTAAAATAAGGCCGCGTTGCGTCAAGAAATGATCCGCATCAGCAGCAGTTTGTCCGGGGGTCTTTGGGAAACGAATGGCGATAAAATTAGCAACGCTTGGCAAGACCTCAAGACCAAGTGCGGATATTTCATGCGTCAGCCAGGGCAGCCATTGCGCATTATGTTTTACTGCGCGCTCTAGATGCGCGCGATCCGCCAACGCAGCGATGCCGGCAGCTGAGGCAACGCTGGAGATATTAAAGGGGGGGCGAATACGGTTGAGCGCGTCGATAATCTCTGCAGGTCCATAGCCCCAACCAAGACGCAAGCCGGCAAGGCCAAAGATTTTTGAAAAGGTGCGCGTCATCACGACATTGTCATGCGCGTCGACAAGCGCAACGCCAGCTTCATAATCAGCTTCTTGAACATATTCGGCATAAGCAGCGTCAATCACCAAAATTGTTTGGCGCGGCAATGACCGTGCTAATCGCGAAAGCTCGGACGCAGGAATATAGGAACCAGTTGGGTTGTTGGGATTGGCAAGAAAGACAACTTTTGTTCTCTCGCTGACGCAGCGTAAAATTGCGTCAACATCGGCGGTATAATTTGTTTCAGGCGCGACAACAGGCGCGCCGCCGGCGCTGAGCGTGACAATTTTATATTCAAGAAAACCAAACTGGCTATAGAGGCCTTCGTCCTGAGGGCCGATATAGACAAGCGCCAGCATTTCTAAAATTTCGTCAGAGCCGGCGCCGGCAATGATACGTGTCGGGTCTAGTCCGTAGTGCAGACCAATCGCCTCGCGCAGCAGACGCGATGACCCTTCTGGATAAATTTCAAGGCGATCAAGCGTGGCGCGCGCGGCCGCAATGGCCTGCGGCGATGGACCAAGCGGCGTTTCATTTGCCGAGAGTTTGAAGGCGCGCTTTGCGCCAGGTGCTGCGGTTTTACCTGGAACATAGGCGTCGATCGTCATGACGCCAGCACGTGGAATTGGACGGCTCATGTCTTATTTCCCTGGCGAAAAGACGCCGCTGTGTGGGCGTGTCAACGCATAACGTTCAGCATGACTGCCGATAAGCGCAACTTTGGCGTTTGGCAGCGCGTGTGCGAGGGCCTCTGCGCCAATTGCGCCAGGCGTTGTAACCATTAATGACAGCCCGTTGGTTTGTGGCGCGCTTGCAAGTATTTCTCCCGCCATTTTTGACATAAGCGCCGCAATGTCTTGCGACCATTCTGGAAGATGAATGGCGTAAAGCATCATGTCATGCGACGCGGCGTCAGCAGCAGCATGGGCAACGATAAAAACAGGCAAGCCTGCAGGATGATCAGGGCGCTCAACAAATGGAAGCCGAGCGATGATCTTTGGCGCTTTCTCGTCAATCAGCTGATCCCACCAGGGGCCGTCATTGATCGCGGCCGTTGCGCGCAAAACGCCGAGATCGCCATCTGCGCGCGTCACAGCGTCAATCACCGCACGAGCGCCATGATGGGCGATATAGGGCACGGTGAAGCCAAAGTGAAAGCGTGCGCTGTCGCGCATTTGCGCATCGCCGCCAGAGTCGTCGGCGTGAACCGAATAGTTATTTTGCACATAGGTGAAGGTTGACACGATCACACGCCAGACGCCCTCAACTGCATCAACGGGAAGAATGCCGCGATGGCGTTCAACAAGCGCCCGCATCATTTGTGCTTCGCGTTCGGGTCGGAAGGCGCAGCCGCCGCCCATTGCATGTTTGACAGCAATCAGTCGATCGATGATTTCTCCGCGCGCAATCAATAGCCGATGCATGTCGAGATCGATCCGATCGATCTCGGCGCGTAGCGGGGTGAGCTGGTCTGAGAGGGGCGGCGAAGCGTGGTCTTGCATGGCGACTGTCTTAGAGCATGTTTCCATCAAGTTGAAAGCCCTTTGGCGTCTTGGCGATAGTTCTCGTCGGATCCAGCCGGCTCAGCTAGGATAGGCCATATTCGCTTTTTTAGAACGGGGACGGGGCGCTGCGCCATGGTGGGAGGCAAGGGCAGGACAGCGGAGGAAAGTGGCGCTCGTTGGCGACATGAGGGATATTTTTCATCTGGTCTTGAAGCTGACCCAGAGTTGGCGGCGGCAATTGACGGCGAGCTTCATCGTCAGCGCGAATGTATAGAGCTCATTGCTTCAGAAAATCTTGTCTCGCGTCTGGTGCTGGCGGCCCAGGGTTCTGTCCTCACCAATAAAACTGTCGAAGGCGCGCCCTACCATCGTTACTATGGCGGCGCGCAATATGCCGACGCAATTGAGGCTTTAGCGTTAGAGCGCGCCTGTCATTTATTTGGCTGTCGCTTTGCCAATGTGCAGCCTCATTCAGGCTCGAATGCGAATGCTGCCGTTATGTTGGGCCTGCTTGAGTTAAACGATCCAATTTTATCCATGAATATTTTAGCAGGCGGACATATTAGTCATGGTCATCCCGCAACGCTGACGGGTCGTGACTACAAGATTACGCATTATGGGGTTCATCCAACGTCTGAATGTGTTGATCTTGATGAGGTCCGCGATGCCGCGTTGCGATGTCATCCGCGATTGATCATTGCGGGTGGTTCTGCCTATTCGCGGTGTTTGGATTTTGTTGCGCTTCGCGCCATTGCCGATGAGGTTGGCGCCTTTCTTATGGTCGACATGGCTCATTTTGCAGGTCTTGTGGCGTCCGGGCTTTATCCTGACCCTTTCCCGCACGCCCATGTTGTCGCCACGACGACCTATAAGTCTTTACGCGGCGCGCGCGGCGGGCTGATTTTGTGGAATGATCCAGCCTTAAGTCGTCGGCTGAATCAGGGCGTTTTTCCAGGCGTGCAGGGTTCTGTTATGTTGCATGCGATCGCGGGTAAGGCGGCATGTTTAGGCGAGGCTGCGCGTCCTGAGTTTGCGCAATATTCCGCCCAAGCCTGCCAAAATGCCTCTGCGCTCGCACAAACATTGATTGAGCACGGCGCGCGGATCGTTTCTGGTGGAACGGACACGACCTTGATGTTGGTCGATCTTCGATCATTTAAAATCACTGGCGAGGCAGCGGCAAAAGCGCTAGAGGAAGCCGGCCTTGCTGTTAATAAAAATCTTATTCCTTTTGACCCTTGTCCGCCCGAGACGCCCTCTGGCGTGCGTTTGTCCAGTAACGCAGGCACGGCGCGCGGTTTTGGGATTGGCGAGTTTCAGTCAATCGGTCGCTGGATTGCGCGCGTGTTGCAAACAGGCGGGGCGGCGACTGAGATTAAAAACATTCGCGCGCAAACGCGGGCGCTCTGCGCGGCCTTTCCAATTTATTGACGTTTAAGCGTGTGACGAGGAAACCTAAAAGCCCGGCGCGGATGACGCGCCGGGCTTTTGTTTTGGCTCTCAGACTGTCGAATAAGTCTGTTTTATTTTTAGTATGAGTAATACATGTCGAATTCGACTGGATGCGGCGTCATTTCATAGCGCATCAGTTCCTGATGTTTCAGGTCGATCCATGACTGAATGAAGTCTTCATTAAAGACGCCGCCCGCAGTCAGATAAGCGTTATCGGCTCTCAGCGCATCAAGCGCTTCACGCAGAGATCCGCACACTGTTGGGATCGCCTTCAGCTCTTCTGGCGGCAGATCATAGAGATCCTTGTCGGCAGGCGCACCTGGATCAATCTTATTGATGATGCCGTCAAGGCCAGCCATCAGCATCGCTGCGAAGGCGAGATAAGGATTGGCTGTTGGATCTGGGAAGCGCACCTCAATGCGTTTCGCCTTCGGACTCGTCACGAAAGGAATACGGCAGGAGGCTGAGCGGTTACGCGAGGAATAAGCCAGAAGGACAGGCGCTTCATAACCAGGAACAAGACGCTTATAGGAGTTTGTCGATGGATTGGTGAAGGCATTAAGCGATTTGGCGTGCTTGATGATGCCGCCAATATACCACAGACATTCTTGTGACAGGCCGGCATATTTGTCGCCAGCAAACACAGGCTTGCCTTCTTTCCAGATTGATTGGTGCACATGCATGCCAGAACCGTTATCGCCAAAAACTGGCTTGGGCATAAAGGTCGCTGACTTGCCATATGAATGCGCCACTTGGTGAATGGCGTATTTATAGATTTGCAGATGATCGGCAACGGTAACAAGCGT
>DAIRFH010000152.1:0-1641 GCA_036795145.1 Methylocystis sp.
CTCTTGGCGAAAGACATACCCTACATGCTTTAAATCTTTCAGAATACCGATAAAGTCTTGCCAAATGACATGCGGCAGCATGAAGCGATCATGCAGCGCCGTCCCCCATCTCACGCATGCGCCTTCTTGCGGCTCACGCCAAAACCATGCAACGAGCGCGCGGAGCAAGAGTTGTTGCGCAAGACTCATCTTTGCGTCGGGCGGCATCTCAAAGGCGCGAAACTCAAGGAGCCCAAGTCGTCCCGTTGCGCTATCTGGAGAATATAATTTATCAATACAGATCTCTGCTCTATGCGTATTACCTGAAACATCCACCAACAAATTTCTGTAGAGTCGATCAATTAGCCAGAGCGGGAAATTTTTATCCTCCGGTCCCGGCGTATTTGCTAATGCAATTTCTAATTCATAAAGCGCATCATGACGCGCCTCATCAATTCTAGGGGATTGACTTGTTGGACCGATAAACAATCCAGAAAACAAATAAGATAGAGAGGGATGACGCTGCCAGTATAATATGAGACTTTTCAGCAAATCAGGGCGACGCAAGAACGGGGAGTCTGCGGGCGTTATGCCTCCAAGAACGACATGATTGCCGCCGCCAGATCCTGTGCAGCGACCGTCTGTTAAAAATTTACTCGTTGTGAGCCGCGATTGACGCGCATCTTCATAAAGGCCCATGGTCGTTGCTACTGCATCACGCCATGATTTTGCTGGATGAATATTGACTTCAATCACGCCAGGATCAGGCGTTACCTTAATCACCTCAAGCCGATGATCGGCAGGCGGCGGATAGCCCTCTATATGAATTGGGAGATTTAATTCTTTAGCTGTAATCTCCGCAGCCGTGATGAGCTCAAGATAGTCCTCAAGACGCTCGACCGGCGGCATAAAAATACAAAGCTTTCCGTCTCTGGCTTCAACAGCAAGCGCTGTTCTGACAGCGCCTTCTATGGCTACTTGTTCATGGACATCCTGAACTGACGACGATGGATGGACTTGTGCGTAGGCCTGCTGCATCTGCTCGGGATCAGGCAAGTCAGCCCGCAGTTCAGTTGGATCTTGCTCATGAATATAGGGATAAGCTGCTGGCGGCACCCAGGGTAAACTGCTTAAGGGCAATCTTAGTCCTAGCGGCGAGTCGCCAGGCGCAAGGAACAAGTGACCCCGACGCAAGGACCAGCGTTCTGATCGCCATACAGACTGCGCTTTTGCGTTCCAACGCTGAATTGGCAGAATATAACCAGTTGGCGCCGCTAGACCTCTCTCAAAAACGCGGCGAATGCGATCACGCGCTTCCGGATCATCGAGCCTTGAATCTTCCGGCGTTACATTAACGGGGAGTTGTCCTTCCTTATTGACCCAATACACGGGGTCTTCATATGCTGGAACGACGTATTCGATACCAACGCCTAAACGTTCTGATAATTGATGAATGAAGACTTCTGCTTTTTGCTGCGTGGCTGTGTGTTCTTCCTCCATACGGGCAATAAGCCCTGGATCCCTCCAAATCTTTTTTCCATCATTTCGCCAATATAGCGAAAAGGCCCATCTTGGCAGGCTTTCGCCAGGATACCACTTCCCCTGCCCGAAATGCAGGAAGCCATTAGGCGCAAAACGCTCTTGGAGGCGACGGATGAGAAC
>DAIRFH010000153.1:0-1637 GCA_036795145.1 Methylocystis sp.
ACTGTGCCGCGAACAAAATGTTTCATTGGAACCCCCTAGAGTGAATTTAAAATTCGTTCCGAACGACGACGCTCTGTCGCGCCGGGTCGAGATGAAATTGATACAAATTTGAAATAGTGCAATTGATATTTGTCAAATAATAAGCTGTGGATAGCGCATTCTCTTCAGCTGTGACCGATCCGCCACAGCAACTGTGACCAATAGGCAACATTTTTGGCCATTGCGCTGCTTGAAGAGGAGGGTTAAGCGACATTGACCCCTCTGCCTGACGGTAAAAAGAGGCTGTCTTGTCGTTCCGATAAACGGAAATATCGATAAATTTTTTCGGGAATTGATGAATTGACCCCCCGCGCGTCCACCAAAGAACCAGAAATCACACCAGAGCTCGTCGCTGCTCATGGTCTCAAGCCAGATGAATATGACCGCATCCTGAAACTGATAGGCAGGGCCCCGAGTTTCACGGAACTCGGCATCTTCTCGGCAATGTGGAACGAACATTGTTCCTACAAATCTTCACGCATTCATTTACGAAAATTACCCACCAAGGCGCCTTGGGTTATTCGGGGACCTGGAGAAAATGCAGGCGTGATCGATATTGGCGATGGCGACGCCTGCATCTTCAAGATGGAAAGCCATAACCATCCATCGTTCATCGAGCCCTATCAGGGCGCGGCGACAGGCGTTGGCGGCATATTGCGCGATGTCTTTACGATGGGCGCGCGTCCTATCGCTTGTTTAAATCTGCTGCGTTTTGGTCAGGCCTCACATCCAAAAACACGCCATCTCGTCTCCGGGGTTGTTGCTGGCGTTGGCGGTTACGGCAATAGTTTTGGCGTTCCAACAGTTGGCGGTTCAACGGAATTTGACGCCTCTTATGACGGCAATATTCTCGTCAATGCGATGGCTGTTGGTTTAGCTTCCGTTGATTCAATTTTTTACTCTGCCGCAGCGGGTGTTGGAAATCCGATCGTTTATCTTGGATCAAAAACAGGACGCGATGGCATTCATGGCGCAACAATGGCGTCAGCGTCATTTGAAGCAGATGCAGAAGAAAAACGCCCAACCGTTCAGGTCGGCGATCCTTTTTCAGAAAAACTCTTGCTTGAAGCTTGCCTGGAGTTAATGCGCTCTGGCGCCGTCATCGCCATTCAAGATATGGGCGCCGCTGGTTTAACCTCCTCCGCCGTAGAGATGGGCGCAAAGGGTAATCTTGGCATTGAGCTTGATCTCGACGCTGTGCCTTGCCGTGAAGAAGGCATGAGCGCCTATGAAATGATGTTGTCGGAAAGCCAGGAGCGTATGCTCATGGTTCTCAAGCCTGAGTTAGAAAAACAGGCTGAGGCAATTTTTAAAAAATGGGATCTGGATTTCGCAATAATTGGCAAGACAACCGATACGCTTCGTTTCGTTATCAAGCATGAAGGCGTCATTAAAGCAGACTTGCCGATTAAAGAGCTTGGCGATGAAGCCCCGCTATATGAACGGCCCTACACGCTGACGCCAAAGCCTGCAGTATTGGAGGCGACTAAAATTACGCCGCCCTGTGCAGATCGCGACGCCTTATTGAAATTACTTGCAACGCCAAATCTATGCTCCAAGCGTTGGGTGTGGGAGCAATATGATCATCTCATTCTTGG
>DAIRFH010000079.1:0-8664 GCA_036795145.1 Methylocystis sp.
ACACCCTGTGCGTCTGCGTAACATCTCTCACCAACATTCCAGACAGTGGCGGATGCGCCATAGATAGATGCCCCACACATAAAAGTGATAGAATCATCTGCCCCTCTCTTGAGAGAACATCATCCACAATCGGCGCACGCATCACGGCTCAAACGCGCGATCCCCTCAAAGCCGCCACGCGTCCTTCTCACCCTGCATCATCTCATTTTGTGATCTCGCGCATCTTATTGCACAGCAATTAAGCGCTTTGTCTGTTCTCGTCGCAGCACACTGTTGCACGAACAACACAGCTATCCTCAAAACGTTTTTCGCAGCGCAATCTTCGCTTGCAATAGCGCCCGCACACAGCAAACCTGCGCTCTGGTTATCCGTAACCCTCCCCAATAAACATACGGACCAGACACAAGAGGACATGATCATGGACAAAAAAATCGCTCTCGCTGCTGCGCTGGCAGCCTCCTTCGCAGGCTCTGCGCTTGCTGCTGACCTTCCGTCAAAGAAAGCGCCTGTTGCAGCTCCGCCTGTTATGAGCTGGACCGGCTTCTACGTCGGCGCCAACGCTGGCGGCGCTTGGTCAGGCAATAACTCCGGCACGCTGACAATCTCTGGCGGCGCGCCAGCGCTCAGCGCCATTCCAGCCGGCCACAAAGTCTTCAATAACTACGGCGGCTTCATCGGCGGCGGTCAGGTTGGCTACAACTATCAGTGGCAGTCCTTTGTGATCGGCGCTGAAGCTGACATTCAGGGCCTGGCCGGCAATGCTGGCACGTCTAACTTCACCGGCGTGTCTTCGGGTAACGGCACGACCTACACAACCTATGGAAAAGCATCGAGCAACCTGCAATATATCGGCACGGTTCGTGGCCGCGTTGGCTATCTCGTTATGCCAACCCTGCTCGCTTACGGCACAGCCGGCTTCGCTTATGGCGGCGTCTCCTCAACAGTATGGCTCGCCACAGGCGGTTCGGGCGGCACGTTCGGCGGCTCAGGCGGTGGCGGCAGTCTCTCCTACGCCAACACCCAGTCTGGCTGGACAGCTGGCGGCGGCGTCGAGTGGATGTTCCTGCCTAACTGGTCGGCCAAAGCTGAGTATCTCTACTACAGCCTCTCAAACGGCTATGCTAGCACAGGGATCATCGACACCAACACAGGCGCATGGGGCTATGGCGTTGGCGCGTCTCGCTCATACAACGGCAACATTGTGCGTGCAGGCGTCAACTATCACTTCAACTTCGCGCCAGCGCCAGTCGTCGCAAAATACTAAGCCCGCGTCATAAACAAAGGCCTCAACACATAAATTGGCGTCGCAAAGCTTGCGACGCCAAAATTTTATGCCGCGCGCTCAGTAAAATATGCCTCACAACAAATAATCTATGCCGTGCGATACATCACGATAAATGATGCATGACGCAAGCCAAATAAGATGCACCGCTTGCAAAAAACTGACGCATAAAAACAAAACACAAAAATCTCAAAACAATAAAAATCTCTAAACAATAAAAACCTGCCTAACCATAAACCGACGTCAAAACATCCAACCAAAACATAAAGACAAATTACGAACACACCAAAAATCAGACCAGTATTGATGACTGGGGATTTTATTGAACTATCATTTATTGAAGATAAAAAAATGAAGTCCGCTCTTCATGGACAAAGAGCGGACTTCTGACCTCTTCATTCCCTCCCCAGGGTCAAGAAGCGGCTATAGAGAAAGGTAACATGCATGGATCAAGCTGTCATTATACAAAATCTATTTTATTGATAACAAAGATTTTTTGATTAAATCTTAAACAACTTCGACAATAGCGTTTTATTTAGACAGTTACGAAAATATTTTAAAACCATGCAAAGCTTAAACAGCCTTAATTGTTACGCTTACGTCGAGTTCCTGCTTACCAGAACTCACAATTATTCCATCTATCGGCGAAACGTCCGCGTAATCACGACCAAGCGCAACGACGATATGGTCGTCCTTAACGATGAGAGCATTCGTCGGATCTAAATGAACCCAGCCAGACGCCTCCCCACACCAAAGCGCGACCCATGCATGAGAGGCGTCAGCTCCCTCAAGATGCGGCTGCCCGGGCGCTGGAATCGTTCGTATATAACCACTCACATAAGCGGCAGGTAGGCCAAGGCCTCTCAGGCCTGAAAGCATGATATGAGCAAAATCCTGACAGACACCACGTCTAGTTTTAAATGATTCAAGTAGTGGCGTAGCGACATCCGTTGATTTCGGATCATAAATAAAATCTTGCTTTATACGTCGCATAAATTCGTCGGCCGCTTCAAGAATTGGCCGAGCTGAGTGAAAACTTTCTCCAGCATAAGATGTAATTTCTTGATCAAGATAAACATGTCGGCTTGGATAAAGCCAATGGACAGGCGACGTATTTGAGAGTGATGACATGGATAGGGCGGCGCGCGCAGCCGTCTCCCACGGTAGAGTTCGAGCAAAAACCGGCGGCTCTGGACGCATTACTTCCACCAATGCATTTAATTCAATACATAATTTTGAATGCGGTTTACGAACCATAACATCGGCTACATGATTACCAAAAAAGTCCACGCGCTCTGAAAAAAGATCAGGCTCTGGCAAAATATTAATAGCGCCCCGCAGCAATTTTTGCCCGACCGACTCTCGCGGGATTAACCTCAAAGCACAGCGTGTCGACGCCACACTGGCCTCATAAGTATAAACAGTTAAATGATTTATGTCGTAAATCACGCGAAGCTCGAGCGTTTCGCTGTTGGCATTGCACTCGTGCCCTCTAGGAAGTAACGCTCAGCAATAGCATCTGCAACCGTCATCAGCCTCTGCTCTATTTTCAAAATCGCGATAATCTCTAAATCACGCGCATCCGCAGAATCCAAATCTGCCCTGAGGGAGAGAGCAAGGCGCCGTGGCTTTTCCATCATGCCATCCTCAACAAGTACAGGTAATGTTGCAAGATGTTCATCAATCCGGCGCGCCTGGAAGCCAACAGATCGGGGATTGAAGGGATCCAACATTGCAATATCAATTGTCGGCGCAAGTTTCGTGTCTGTCACATAACGAGATCTATAGCTAATTTGACAATCGATTAGCTCAAGCAAAGTGTCTAATGTTTCAATCGTTGGATCATTTCCAGAAAATTGGCGGACAAAGCGGCAAGTATTAATAGCCCGCTCAATTCGCCGCCCTAGATCCAAAAACATCCACCCTGCAACGCGATTAAAATTCTCTTCCATCAAGCCAGATAGGGCTGAAATCGTCTGAAGAGATCTATCAACACCCTCTAAAATCTCTGGTTCTAGCGGCGTGTTTCTTGACAAATCATCCAGGCGTCTCTCCAACCGACTAATAAGCTGCCAAACATCTTGCGATAAGCGTTCTCTGATAATGGAAGCTGTACGCTTGACCTGAAGACTGAGAGAGAAAACAGAGCCATAGGCCTCCAGGTCCGTTAGTGCGGCAAAAGCAGTTGCAGAACCTCGATCGTTCTCATCATTTTTCTGGACAGCCCCCCAAGACAAAAGAAGCTGTCTACAACGCTCTATTGGTTGTCTACCATATGAACCGTCAGTTAGCGGCTCATTTAGACGGTTATAAAGGCAGCGGATAATGCGCAGCGTTGCCTCAGCCCGCTCAAGATAACGCCCGGTCCAAAAGAGGTTATCAGCGGCCCGGCTCGGTAAGTTTCCTAACACACGAACAATACGTGTTTCATCTTTGCCTGGTAAGAGACTAACGGCCTCTGCAGGCGTATCCCCCAATACCCACACACCAACGGATTTTGACTCTAGCCCCACTGAAATGGCGCGCGCATCAGCTTGCTGAGAAACACGACAGAACCCGCCAGGCATGACCGTCCAGCCATTGGCTGTTGCGGCCGCATAAACTCTCAACGTAAAGGGACGCGGGACAAGACGACCATGAGACAGCACTGGCGTTGTTGAAAGACCTGCAATTTCCTGGCCGACATAATCCATGCCGCGCATCATGATCGACTGTCGCAAATGGTCTTGCTGAGTCTGATCAAGCTCGCTCGCGATGAGCTGGGACTGACCATTCATAAATTGAGCGTTATCCGAAAAAGCCCCTGCAATCGCCAGATTATCAAAGTTATTGAGAACCTGATTGCGCTCAGCTTCTTGCCCACACCACCAAGTTGCAACATTTGGCATTAGCAAATCTTGACCAAGCAGATGCTTTGCAAGCGATGGCATGAAACTCATCAGTGCACGCGATTCAATAACGCCAGAACCTGGCATATTGGCAATGACGATTGTACCCTTTTTAATGGCCTCAAAGAGACCAGCAACGCCAATACGAGAGATGGCATTGCCATCTAAGGGATCACACCAATCAGAATTAACACGACGCCAGACAACATCTACGCGTTTGAGACCTGCGACTGTTCGCACATAAAGCTTGCCCTCATTGACGACGAGATCCTCGCCTTCCGCCAACAAAAACCCAAGATAGCGCGCAAGATAAACTTGCTCGGAATAAGTCTCACTCCAAGGCCCTGGCGTGAACAAGCAAATACGCGGATCAGAGCGCATAGCTGCAGCAGCTAGGCTATTTCGGAAATCACGAAAAAATGGCGCAAGGCGCCGTACATTCATGTCTCGATAAAGACTTGGGAATGTTCGCGCGAGGATTAATCGATTTTCTAACGCATAACCGACGCCTGCCGGGGCCTGCGCACGATCTCCAAGAACCCACCACTTACCATCAGGCCCGCGACCAATATCAGCAGCATAAAAGCTTATCCAACGCTTAGCTCGCGGCTGCACGCCACACATTGATCTTAAAAAATCTGGCGAGCCGGCAACAACTGCTGCAGGAAGGACGCCCTCAGACACCAGCCGACCATCGCCATATGCGTCGTCAAGAACCAGATTAAGCAACTCAGCGCGTTGCGAAATACCGGCAGAAATTGTGCTCCATTCAGAGTCTGTGAGCAAAAGCGGCAGGTGTGAAATTGGACGCTGGCGCTCGCCGTCTTCACCTCGCACGCGATAGGTGACGCCCATTTCCTTGATACGACGGCTTGCAAGATCAAAATGTTGTCTGAGCCCATCATCGCCAAGGCCAGACAGGGTCTCCAGCAGACTGACCCAATGCGCCTGCGGCCGGCCGTCTATGCCAATTAATTCATCTGGAACGCCGGGCAGTGGCTCATAATTCTGGAGCCAGATTTTCAGACGCTCTTTCGCGCCATCATCCTCCCCAATGAGATTAACTCGCGCGACCACACCGCCTCCTCAGATCAAGGGTCATTGGGAACTCGCCCGCAACTTCTTCAGGAGGAACTCTAACACGTCCTGGCGTGTGACCGTGATCCTGGAATCTCGCCAGACGACGAGATTCCGCCTCATGGAAATTGACCGGGTATGTATCGTAATTACGCCCCCCCGGATGGGCGCTGTGATAGACGCAGCCGCCTAAGGATCTTTCACTCCATGTATCAATGATATCAAAGGTCAGGGGCGCATCAACGGGGATCGTTGGGTGCATGCCAGACGCCGGCTGCCACGCCTTAAACCTCACGCCTGCCACTGCCTCTCCATTAACTCCTGTGCCGGTGAGCGGCAACCGTCGTCCGTTGCAGGCCACAACGTGTCTTTCTGGAATGTAACCCTTTACGGCTATTTCCAATCTTTCAACTGACGAATCCACAAACCGCACTGTGCCGCCAGACGCTCCCTGCTCGCCAAGGACGTGCCAGGGTTCGAGCGCATGCCTCAACTCCAAATGCACGCCACCGTGCTCAACTGTTCCGGCTAGGGGAAAACGAAATTCTCTTTGTGCGGCAAACCACTCTTGGCGAAAGGCATAGCCTGCGCGTCTTAAATCTTCTAGGACGCCAATAAAATCTTGCCAAATGACATGTGGTAACATGAAGCGATCATGCAATGCGGTGCCCCATCTTACACATGCGCCTTGTTGAGGTTCACGCCAGAACCATGCAACGAGCGCACGCAATAATAGTTGTTGGGCAAGGCTCATGCGCGCGTCTGGCGGCATCTCGAAGGCGCGAAACTCAATAAGACCAAGACGCCCCGTCGCACTATCTGGAGAATATAATTTATCAATACAGATTTCAGATCTGTGCGTATTCCCTGAAACATCCACCAACAAATTTCTGTAAAGCCGATCAATCAACCATAGCGGAAAATTTTTATCCTCTGGCCCAGGCGTGTTGGCTAATGCAATTTCTAATTCATAAAGCGCATCGTGACGCGCCTCATCAATTCTGGGCGATTGACTTGTTGGACCAATGAACAAACCGGAGAATAAGTAAGATAAAGAGGGATGCCGCTGCCAGTAAAGAATAAGGCTTTTTAGTAAGTCTGGTCGACGCAGGAATGGGGAATCTGCAGGCGTTATGCCGCCAAGCACAACGTGATTGCCGCCACCAGAACCAGTACAGCGACCATCTGTTAAAAATTTACTCGTCGTCAGCCGTGATTGACGCGCATCTTCGTAAAGTCCTGTCGTCGTCGCAACAGCGTCGCGCCATGATTTTGCAGGGTGAATATTAACTTCAATCACGCCAGGATCTGGCGTTACTTTAATCACCTCAAGCCGATGATCGGCGGGAGGCGGATAGCCTTCAATATGGATTGGGAGATTTAACTCTTTTGCTGTCATTTCTGCAGCCGTAATGAGCTCAAGATAGTCTTCAAGACGCTCAACCGGCGGCATAAAGATACAAAGCTTTCCCTCTCTGACCTCAACAGCAAGCGCTGTTCTAACAGCCCCTTCTATTGCTACCTGCTCATGCACATCCTGAGTTGAAGGAGATGGCTGGGCCTGCGCATAAGCCTGACGCATTTGCTCAGGATCAGGCAGCTCAGGCCTCCCTTCCATTGGATCTTGCGCGTGAATAAAGGGGTAAGACGCCTGTGGCACCCAGGGCAAACTATTCAAAGGTAATCGTAGCCCCAAAGGCGAATCTCCAGGGGCAAGGAACAAATGGCCGCGACGCAAAGACCATCGTTCTGATCGCCATGCTGACTGCGCCTTTGCATTCCACCGCTGAATTGGCAGAATAAAACCCGTTGGCGCTGCGAGACCTCTGTCAAAAACGCGACGTATGCGGTCACGCTCTTCGGGATCTTCGATTTTTGAATCTTCCGGTGTGACGTTTACGGGAAGCTGTCCCTCCTTATTGACCCAATGCATCGGGTCTTCATAGGCTGGAACAACATATTCTGAACCAACGCCTAAACGTTCTGATAATTGATGGATGAAGACTTGAGCCTTTTGCGGCGTGGCGGTGTGCTCGCCTTCCATACGAGCGATGAGCTCTGGATCGCTCCAAATCTTTTTTCCGTCGTTTCGCCAATAAAGAGAAAAAGCCCATCTGGGCAGACTTTCGCCAGGATACCACTTCCCCTGCCCGAAATGCAGAAAGCCATTGGGCGCAAATCGCTCTTGGAGGCGACGGATGAGAACATCAGCACGCGCCTTTTTGGTCGGACCGACCGCTGAAGTGTTCCATTCAGCAGACTGAAAATCATCAATCGAGACGAAGGTTGGCTCTCCTCCCATCGTAAGACGCACGTCTTGATGGGAGAGATCATCATCAACCTGCTCGCCCAGTTGATTAAGCAGCGTCCACTCATCGTCAGAAAAAGGCGCCGTAATACGCGGTGCTTCATTCAGTCGCGACACATGCATTTCAAAGTGAAAGGCGCATTCGGCCGGCTCAACCACACCAGACACAGGCGCGCAGGAGCGGTAATGGGGGGCGCCACAAAGTGGTAGGTGACCCTCGCCGCAAAGCAAACCTGAGGTTGCATCAAGCCCAATCCAGCCAGCGCCCGGGATATAAACCTCCACCCATGCGTGCAGATCCGTGAAGTCGTGATCCGTGCCCATTGGCCCTTCGATTGGATCAACGTCTTCACGAAGCTGGATGAGATAACCTGAAACAAATCTCGCAGCAAAACCAAGCCGCCGTAATATTTGGATCAATAACCAGGCCGAGTCACGACAAGAACCTGAGGCCTTTGTGAGCGTTTCATCAGGTGTTTGGACGCCGGTTTCCATTCGAATGACGTAGCGAATGGCTTTTTGCACTTGAGCGTTTAAGTCAACCAGAAAATCAATTGTCTTTCTTTTTGTAACGTCAATATTTCGACAATAGGCATCAAGCACGCCATTTGACGTTTCAATCTCAAAGTAGGACGCAAGCTCAATTTGCAGATCCTGATGATAGGTATAGGGAAACTCTTCTGCATAAGGCTCTATGAAAAAATCAAAAGGATTAAAAACTGCGAGCTCTGCGTGTAAATCAACCTCTATACGAAACTCAGTCGTTTTTTCAGGAAAGACTAGCCGCGCAAGCCAATTACCCTGCGCATCCTGCTGCCAATTGATAAAATGCTGAGGGGGAGAAATTTTTAAAGAGTAACTTGGAATTTTTGTTCGGCAATGCGGTGCTGGCCGCAGACGAATAATTTGAGGTCCTAAGGAAATCGCTCTATCATATTTGTAATGCGTGATATGTTGAAGCGCTACCCTTATCGCCACGATGCATCTCCTACTCTGATTAGCTTGCTGGATACGAGAAAGCTTTAAAATTCAGAAAACTTCAGCATTAAGCTCAAATAAGACCTTTGCATCACTAACCCTCTCAAATAAGTAAAATATGAAACGCATCT
>DAIRFH010000080.1:0-8578 GCA_036795145.1 Methylocystis sp.
ACCCATAATAAACAGCTAGCCCGGCAGCCGCGATCGCGCACCACAGAGAAAGGGTTAGCATCCAATATATCAACGAGCCAAACAGCGATCCATGACGCGGCTGGCGCGGCGGCCCGCGTCGGCGCACGGATTTGGCGGGGGCTCGATGCTGTTGCGGGCGCGGGTCAGCGCGCAGATCGCCTGCCCACTCCTCTTCGTCATCCTCAAACCGCGGTTCCCGGCGTTTATCGTGACGCGCCATCAAGCCCACCCATGTCGCGCCAAGCCCTGCGCGAACGCCCTTTAACCCCATAGCTTTTAAGCAAGGCCATTTAAGGGCCGGTTAAGGGCCTGGTTGCGAGCAGGACAAGATGAGTTGTTCACAAGCCCGCTACCCAGACCTCTTGCGGTTTACGGCCTCGTCATCCAAAGTTCCTTCTTCGGGAGCGGCTACCGCCCTCCATCAATAATGCGGAAGTTTTCAGGCGATGAAGGTTACGATCGAGAGAGCGGCGCTGTTACGCGCGCTCGGCCATGTTCACCGCGTAGTAGAGCGGCGTACGACGATCCCCATACTCGCCAATGTGCTTATCGCCGCGCGCGAGGGCGCTCTCATTCTGAAGGCCACAGATCTCGACCTCGAAATATCAGAGAAGGTTCCAGCAGACATTGCCCAAGCTGGCGCGACGACCCTGCCGGCGCATACGCTTTACGACATCACCAGAAAATTACCTGAGGGCGCACAAATTTCTCTCGACGCCTCGGGTGAGACCGGTCAGTTTAGCTTGCGCTCCGGGCGCTCTCGCTTCAATCTTCAAAGCCTTCCTGAAAGCGACTTTCCCGATGTGACATCAGGAGACTTTAGTCATCGTTTCACGCTCAGTCCAAGCGATCTCAAACGCCTGATTGGCAAGACTCAATTTGCGATCTCGAGTGAAGAGACGCGCTACTATCTCAATGGTATTTATATCCATGCCGTTGACGTCGACGGTCAGCAAATGCTGCGCGCCGTGGCAACGGACGGACATCGTCTCGCGCGACTGGAGCTTCCTGCGCCACAAGGTTGCGCTGGCATGCCAGGTGTTATCCTTCCACGCAAAGCCGTAACAGAGGTGCAGCGGCTGATCGAGGATGCGCAAGGAGACGTTGGCATAGAACTCTCGACAAATAAAATGCGCTTCTCGCTCGGCGACGCCTTACTAACAACGAAGTTGATTGATGGCACCTTTCCCGATTACGCCCGGGTCATTCCCACTGCCAATGACAAGCGCTTAACGCTTGATCGCGATGTCTTCGAAAAAGCGGTCGATCGCGTCTCGACGATTTCTTCAGATCGTGGCCGTGCTGTAAAACTAGCGCTGACAGAGGGGAAAATTGTCCTGTCTGTCACCAATCCTGATCAAGGATCAGCGATTGAAGAGCTCGAAGCTGATTATGACGGCGCGCCACTCGATATTGGTTTTAACGCTCGCTATTTGCTCGATATTACGCAGCAGCTTGATAGCGACACAGCACTCTTTAAACTTGCAGATCCGGGCTCGCCGACGCTTATCCAGGATCGCGATGGCGCTGCGGCGCTTTATGTGCTGATGCCAATGCGCGTTTAAGATTGCCCCGACTGACTGTCGCGAGCAGCCCCAGTGACGACGAGAAGAAATGGTTGATTTTCTCTTTTATCTGCGTTTCTGGCTGTTTGCCTGTTTGATTATTGGGCTTTTTACAGGCCTCTTCCTGAGACTAACTCCCCCATCAGGAACATTTGCGCGTTGGCTCGGCTGGACAGGACTTGCCGCGCTTGCCGGCTCAATAGCGCTTGCTCTTGACGCTGTTCAAGGTCCAACAGTTTTTTACCTGACTAGCGCGCTAGCGTTTTACGTGCTTGCATTGTCGGGCGCTGCTGTTGGCGCCTTATTAAGATATGGCGATCTACGCGCTCATGATGGCTGGGCTGCAGGTCTTGCGCCTGCGACGCTCATTTGGCTGGGAACCGTTTTTTTTGTAACGCCCGCTTATCAGGCTGCGCCGCATCAAGAGGAGGCCAAATTTGTTGAGTCTTCAAAAAAAGAACCTCTAGATCTCGCGCTAACGCCACCACAACAAGCAATATCCAAAAATCTCGCCCCAGAAATAACCTCTGATTTACAGGCATGCCAGGAGGCGATTCACTCGGTGATAAATAAAGAAAATATTGATTTTCATCTTAGAAGCGTGAAGATCAATCGGCGGATGGCCTTCGGACTTGATAAAATTTCCGTGCGCATGGATCATTGTCATAACAGAACAATTGAGATTCAAGCCTTTGGCGATACGCTGAAAAAAAATCAAGCCAACCAATTTCTCGCACAACAACGCGCGGACGCTGTCACGCGTTATTTACAACGTGCTGATGCGCATGACGTCCAGTTCGTGGCGCATCAGGGTAATTCTGAATCTGCGCTATCTGACGAAGATTTAATAAAAAAATTGCGCTCTGTTAATTTTATCGTGAAATAGTCTGTCGTATCCTGCGCTCGGGCATGGTGGGCGAGATATCGATTTTGACAAGAACTCAAGAAGTTGTGAGTGTGAAACGATATGCGCCAAGGCTTGCATTGGCCCTGAGCCTCTTGGCTATTTCGATTCCCGCATCGACACAACCAAGCTTAACCATCGATCTGGCTGACAAAAATCAAGAGTTACAAAAACTCGAAAGCGAAGCAAATGAATCTCGTGAACGTAAACGCGCGCTCGAGGGAGAACTCGCTGGTCTTTATGGTTCTCGGGAAGAGCTCAATCGAGAATTAATCGACGCAAGCAATAAATTACGCGGAATGGAAACGCGCGCCACTGACATTGAACGACGACTGGATACGCTTTGGGAAAGCGAAAGCAAAATTACCAAGTCATTGGAAGCGCGCCGTGCAGTCATTGCGGAAATTCTTGTCGCACTGCAGCGAATGGGCCGTCACCCTCCGCCAGCGCTCCTCACACGGCCGCAAGATATTTTGGAGGCGCTACGCGCGTCCATGATGCTAGAGTCCATCTTGCCGCCAATACGCACAGAGGCCCGCGCGCTCCAAAAAGATCTAACTGATCTCCTGCATTTACGTGAAAATATGCAGACTGAAAAAGCAAGACTTGATGATGAAAAAGCGCTTTTAAAGACACAAAGTCTTCGTGTTGCAAAATTAATCGCTGAGCGGCAAGAGACCCTGGCGCACACGCAAACCCAGCTTAAAGAAGAAGTCGACCGTGCGCAGTCCTTAGCCCAACGCGCTATCAGCCTCAAAGATCTCATTGCGCATATGGAAAACAACAGCGACGCCGCGCGTCGTGGCGCATTGGCGGCGCGAGAGTCAGATGCTTCTCAAGCGATGCTTAATGACGAGCAGCGACGCCGCGCACTCGCCGCACCTTTCAAGGATCTCTCCCGTCTGGCCCCTGCGGTCGGCTTTGCGCAGCTTAAAGGTCGGCTGAACTATCCTGTAGCGGGAAGCATAGCCAAACGCTTTGGGACTCCAGACGGCAATGGCGGCAAGGAAAAAGGGCTCTCCCTGGAGACGAGACCAAATGGCGTCGTTACCGCTCCTAGTGATGGATGGGTAGCTTTTTCAGGACCTTATCGTGGTTATGGGCAACTCTTGATCATCAATGCCGGCGACGGCTATTATGTGGTTCTGGCCGGCATGAGTCGCTTAAATGTGAACGTTGGGCAGTTTGTCCTTGCGGGTGAGCCCGTGGCCAGCATGGGAGACGGTGTCGCAAAAACGGCGGCGACCATAGCAATCGGCGCGTCAACACCCATTTTATATGTCGAGTTCCGAAAAGACGGAACCTCGATCGACCCAGGCCCATGGTGGGCCAAGTCAGACAGTCGGAAGGTCGGCGGATGATTCGCAAAACAGCTTTGATTGCAACGGGTATCGCCATTGGCGTGGGATGCGCAACGTTGGGCCAACAGGCGCGCGCGTTAATTGGTTCATCCCCAGCGCTCGCGGCTTCAGCTGATACTTATAAACACCTCAGTTTATTTGGCGATGTGTTTGACAAGGTTCGCGCCGACTATGTTGAGAAACCGGATGAGCAGAAACTGGTTGAGAACGCCATTAATGGAATGCTGACGTCGCTCGATCCGCACTCGAGTTATCTTGACGCCAAAGGCTTCAAGGACATGCGAACGCAAACTGAGGGCAAGTTCGGCGGACTGGGTATTGAAGTTACTCAAGAAGATGGGCTTGTTAAAGTTGTCACCCCGATCGACGACACGCCCGCCTCGCGCGCTGGCGTTATGTCGGGAGATCTTATCGGCGCGATTGATGATGAAAACGTCCAAGGCATGACCCTTAACCAGGCTGTCGACAAAATGCGCGGCCAGATTAACACCCCTGTCAAACTTACAATTTATCGCGGCAAGGATAAGCAAAAAATTGAAATAAAGCTGACGCGGGCAGAGATCCACATCAAGTCTGTGCGCTTTCACAAACAAGATGACGACACATATTATGTGCGCATTTCTCAATTCAATGAAGAGACAGCAGACGGCCTGCGTACAGCAATGACAAAGGCTCAGGAAGAAATTCCAGCCGATAAGTTTAAGGGCTACATCATCGATCTGCGCAACAATCCTGGTGGTCTGCTGGATCAGTCCATTCAAGTTGTGAACGCCTTTATAGACAAAGGCGAGATCGTATCGACAAGGGGCCGAAATGCAGAAGAAACACAACGCTATAATGCTCGCTCAGGAGATCTCTCCAAAGGCAAGCCCGTTGTTGTTCTTATTAATGGCGGTTCCGCCTCAGCCTCTGAAATCGTTGCCGGCGCACTGCAGGATCATAAGCGCGCAACATTGATTGGAACGCGCTCATTCGGCAAGGGTTCTGTGCAAACGATTATTCCTTTGGGCGGCAACAGCGGCGCGTTACGCCTGACGACGGCGCGTTATTATACGCCATCGGGCCGGTCTATTCAGGCAAAGGGGATCGATCCGGACATGGTAATCCTGCAAGACGTCCCAGATGAGCTCAAAGGCAAGGATGATACGAAGGGCGAGGCGTCTCTTAAAGGTCATCTGAAAAATGGCGAAGAGGAAAAGACCGGATCGCAAGCCTATGTGCCGCCAGATGAAAAAAAGGACAAACAATTGATCGCTGCGGTCGAACTTTTACATGGAAAGTCGCGGGCGCAGATCATGGCGGAACAACAAGCTAAAGAAGACGCCGCCAAGGACTCGACAAAGCCTGCGACAAAGGCCAACTAATCAAGTTATCGACAGATGGCGGGCTATCCTTAACCCAAAGGATGTCCGCCGTCTTTTTCAGCGGGTGACGTAAGCGGGTCTGCGCCAATGCCCAATTTTCTTGATTATGCAAACCCAACGCGCTTTCTTAATTTTGCGCGAGTCACTCTGCCCTGGTTAAGCGTCTTAACCATCATTCTTTTAATCGTGGGATTTTATGGCGCCATTACAGCGCCTGCGGACTATCAGCAAGGCGAGACTGTGCGGATCATGTATATTCATGTTCCAGCAGCATGGCTTGCACTCTTTTCCTATGTTGTCATGACGTCCGCCTCGCTGGGCGTACTGGTTTGGAAACATCCTCTTGCTGACGCTGCGCAGAAAACTGCAGCGCCTTTAGGCGCGGCCTTTTCCTTTATTTGCCTAATTACAGGATCGCTCTGGGGCAAACCCATGTGGGGCGCCTTTTGGGTGTGGGACGCGCGGCTAACATCAATGCTGGTCTTATTCCTGTTGTATCTTGGTTTGATCGCAATCAGACAGACAATGGATGACACGCCAAGAGGCGCGCGTATTGCCTCAATCATGACTCTCGTGGGCGCAATTGATATTCCAATTATTAAATATTCTGTCGACTGGTGGAACACGCTGCACCAACCCGCCTCTGTCTTTCGCGCTGATGGCCCAACGATCTCTGGATCAATGCTTTGGCCGCTCCTCATTATGGCACTGGCGGCAACGCTGCTGTTCCTTACGCTGCATTTTATGGCAATACGTAATGAGATCTTACGTCGACGACTTTTGCGCTTGTCACAACAAGCGCTTCAGGAAACCTCTCTTGAGAAAGATAGCGTACTAGAGGCGACGCCATGAGCGAACACATGGGCTTTGTTGTGCTTGCTTACACAATCACGATTGTGACCATCAGCGTTATGGCGGCACGCATTATTCTTGACTATCGCCGCTTATGTTTTGAACTTGAGAAGAGGACCTTCAACGCCTCAAGCAATGCAGAGGATAAGAGGCGTGACTGAACCAAGATCAGACAGATCGGCGCCAAATACATTATTACGTTACCTGCCGCTCTTTATCTTCGTGCTCTTGGCCGCTCTTTTTTTTGTGCGTCTCTTTACTGGTGATGCATCACGCATTCCTTCAGCGCTGATTGGCAAATCAGCGCCGGAGTTTTCACTTCCGCAGCTTACAGGCCTAGAGGAAATTCCAGGGCTTAAAACGCAAGATTTACGCATGGGCCATGTCAGTGTAGTAAATATCTTCGCTAGCTGGTGCGCGCCGTGTCGACAGGAGCATCCGATCTTAATGTCGATTGCTGAAGATGAGGCGCTCAAGACTCTAGGCATTGAAATATACGGGCTCTCCTACAAAGATGAGACAGAAAACGCCCGTAAATTCCTGCAACAAGAAGGCAATCCATTTCGACGTATTGGGGTAGATTCAGCGGGGCGCGTCGCTATAGATTTTGGCGTCTACGGCGTGCCTGAAACATTTGTCATTACAGGCGATGGAAAAATCAGCTTTAAATTTGTTGGTCCATTAACGTCTTCAGCGCTCGCAACCGTTCTTGTTCCTGAAATTCATAAGGCGCTGGGAAAAATTACGCCTCCTTGAGAAATAACCCAATCGTCAGCGCTACGCCGATTATTATAACGATGAGTTTGAGAATCTTTTCATCAAAATGATGCAGGAGCTTTGCGCCAACGAGGCCGCCAATTGTTGCGCCAAAGGCCGTCGCCAGCATCTGAGGAACATGAAGATCTGGCGAGAAGAGAAAAATTAATACAGCTGAGGCGTTCATCACGCCGGCGAGCACATTTTTAGTTGTACTCGCGACCAAAACATTTTGACCAGCCATTGTTAACGCCGAAACCATCAAGAAACCCGCGCCGCCGCCAAAATAGCCGCCATAAATAGCGATAAGAAATTGCACGATCGCTGCTGTTTGAGGCGTGAGATGAAGATTTGACGCATCTGGCTTACGTAAGAAGCTGCCCCAAATAAAAACCAATGTCGCAAACAGGACAAGCCATGGCACGAGATGCGCAAAAAGACCGCGCGGCGTAATCAGTAAAATGACTGCGCCGATGGCGCCACCGATAATACTTAAAATAAAAAATGTGCGGAGCTGTAGACCCCCTACGCCGGCTGCAGTGTGGCGTCCCGTCCAACCGCTTGCAATTTGCGCAGGAAACAACGCAACGCATGATGTAATATTGGCCGCCAGCGCATCCATGCCCGAAAACATCAACGCCGGGAGGATAAGAAACGAGCCGCCACCGGCAAGCGCATTTTGCGCGCCTGCCCACAAGGCAACAAAAAACAACAAAACATAAGTCATGCCGGCCTATCGCAGGTCGCGCTTCGAAAGGCAAGATCCTCTATGTAACTTAATGCTAAAAGGAAGGCTGGGAAACTTTCATTTTTATCGCTTTATTTCTTTCAGGTAAAACTTTTAGATCTTTGGTAAATTGATTTACTTTCTCAATATTCATTCCATGGTAAAAATTGATTTTTATAACGCCGTGATAAAATGGATATTTTTAAATGCTACTAATACTTTTGACGTCGCGTCGCTTTTTTCCATTGTTTCTAAGGCAATTTTTTTCTGTCTTTGCGGATAATTTCGTAAAAAACTTTCTTGTATTGCTACTTCTCAAAACAGCGCCAACAACCAGCGCGGCTCTCATATCGCTAGCTGGCGCTGCTTTCATTGCGCCATCCTTTTTAACATCTGCGCTTGGGGGAGAGTGTGCTGATAAATATGATAAGGCGCGTCTTATCTATTTTCTAAGCCTTATCGACGTCGCTATTGCACTGCTTGCCGCGATAGGTATAGTTCTTTCTAATATTTTCTGTCTTTTTATTGCGCTCATTTTTTTTGGTCTTACAAGCGCTCTCTTTGGACCTGCCAAATATGGCGTCCTTCCTGATCATCTCACATATGAAGAATTGCCAACAGCCAATGCTTTGGTGGAAAGCGCAACATTTCTTGCTATTCTAGGCGGGGCTATCATAGGCGGCTTTGCAAGTCAGGCTCATAATAAAGAAATTTTTGCGTTTGGGTTAGTGATTATTACAATACTGGGTCTTCTTTCCGCTCGCTTTATCCCAAAAACAACCCGAGCAGAGCCAAAGCTTGCAATTGATCTGAATATTGTGCGCTCCACTCTTCGGCTTTTACAACTTTTGAGCTCTCAAAAAAAACTTCAACGACTGACGCGGGTCACCAGCTTGTTCTGGTTCTTTGGCTCAATCGCCATGGCGCTTATGCCGCCAATCATCACTCAGTGTCTTAAGGGCGATGAAACAATTGTAACCCTGCATTTATTGATCATTGCTTTTTCAATTGCGCTTGGTTCAGGGGTG
>DAIRFH010000081.1:0-8479 GCA_036795145.1 Methylocystis sp.
TTGGATCGCCAATCACCAGTTCTGGCGCTCGGGCAATAATATTGGCGTTACGCGAAAAGCGAACAGGATCAGTCGTTAACTTATTATTCAAAAAAGGCTTTTCAAGAAATGAGCGGCCATTGCCTCTTGGCGCATATTGGCCGCCAAGACCAAGCATGTCGAGCGTGTCGGCAAGCCATCTTGTTGCATTTGGAAAGCGTAAATTTGCCAGATCCATCATGGGCGCGGCTAAAACAAGTCGTTGGAAGGGCGGGCGTGCAGAATAGGCAGCCTCAAGTAACACTGCGCCGCCCATGGAATGCGCAAGGGCGTAAAATGGCTGCGTGCAGCTTGGCAGCGCCTGATTGATAAAAACCTCTAGGTCGTTTTGATATTGGGAAAAGTCGTCAACATGACCTTTGCGCGGATCGCTTAACTCACGTTCTGACGCGCCCTGGCAGCGCCAATCCATTGTGGCGACATCAAATCCTCTTTGTAAAAGATCGCTTATCGTTTCAAAATATTTCTCAATGAACTCATTATGGCCCTGAAATAGAGCAACCGTACCGCGGGCTTGTCCCTGTGCGCGAAATATTGCCCCCCTGAGGCGTCTGCCATCGGAGGCCTGCAGGATGAACGCCTCTGCGCCGATCGGGATTTGGTTGTCGTCGGTCGCAATAAGACTTTGCATCTTACCCTCTTTTTTGGCGTCGATTGGGCGTTCTCGCCAAGCCTTATCTTTTTTTTATTAGTGGCGGAAGCCGCTCAATGGATATGCGCAAAACGGGCGGAATGAGAAGCTTTAGAAACAGGGCGATGGTCTTGTTTTCCACCCTATGGGACGCGCTTGTAAGCTGAGCATAATTCTGGCACGATCGCCGCGCAATTAAGTCAGTCTTACTGACCTAAATTGCACAATGTAAAAAAATCTGCGAAGTTTTCGTCCCCATGGAATGATACGATAGACTAATTGGCTGTCTGAGTGGCGTATCTTTTGCCTGCTCAAGCCACATAGGTGCGAAATTTATCGCCAGAGGTTAAACAACGGACGAAATCCTGGCGGGACTGGGTTTGTGCCGACACAGGGTCTGCAAAACTCAGGCGTCGCCTCCATTTTCAGTCCTTGTGGTCAAAATGATAAAGTTAAAGACGACATGCGAATAGCGTCGTCGCGAGGAGACGCAAAAATGACGAAGGTCTCGAAGGCGCAGACGGAAATGTTCCCCTCGATAGAGGCTACATCTGCAGATCTTGGACGTGATCCGCTGCTGCCAAAGGCTCAGGGCCTTTACGACCCGTCAAAAGAGCATGACTCATGCGGCGTTGGTTTTGTTGCAAATATGCGCAATGAAAAAACCCATGCCATTGTTGAAATGGGATTGCAGATTCTACTTAATCTCGATCATCGCGGCGCAGTTGGCGCAGATCCAAAACTTGGAGACGGCTGCGGTATTCTTGTTCAAATTCCGCATGAATTCTTTAAACAGGAATGCGCAAAACTCGGCTTTGCATTGCCAGGGCCGGGCGAATACGCAATTGGACAGTTTTTCTTGCCGCGTGACGCTGATGTGCGCACGCGCGCGCGCGACGTTATCGAAGGCGCCATGAAAGAAGAAGGTCTGGTCGTGCTTGGTTGGCGCGATCTGCCTGTTGACTCAAGTGATCTTGGCGAGGCTGTGCGCGCTGTTGAACCATTTCACGCGCAAATTTTTGTAGCGGCAGGGCCAGATGTAAAAGATGCAGACGAGTTTGAGCGCAGAATCTATCTAGCGCGTAAATCAGCCTCTAATGTTGTTTATACTTTTGGTCCAAATGGACGCGAGCTTTATTCTGTATCAGTATCGACGCGCACCATCGTCTACAAAGGGATGGTGCTTGTATCGCAACTTGGCGACTATTTTCTTGATCTCAAAGATCCAAGGTTCATTTCTGCGCTGGCCCTGGTTCATCAACGATTTGCAACCAATACGTTCCCCTCTTGGCGTCTGGCTCACCCATATCGCTTCGTCGCTCACAATGGCGAAATTAATACATTGCGCGGCAATCTTAATTGGATGGCGGCAAGACAGGCCTCTGTCGCCTCGCCATTGTTTGGAGAAAATATAAATAAGCTGTGGCCGATCTCTTATGAGGGGCAGTCCGACACAGCATGTTTTGATAATGCGTTAGAATTTCTTGTTCGTGGCGGTTATTCGCTGGCGCATGCGGTGATGATGCTGATCCCGGAGGCTTGGTCTGGCAATCCGCTGATGGATGATAATCGCAAAGCTTTCTATGAACATCATGCGGCTTTGATGGAGCCATGGGATGGGCCTGCCGCTATGGCCTTTACCGATGGCCGTCAGATCGGCGCCACCCTTGATCGTAATGGCTTACGCCCCGCCCGCTATATTGTCACGGATGACGGTCTTGTCGTTATGGCTTCAGAAATGGGCGTGCTGCCAATTCCTGAGGAAAAAATCGTCACGAAATGGCGTTTGCAGCCGGGTAAGATGTTGCTCGTTGATTTAGAGCAGGGCCGAATAATCTCTGACGATGAGATCAAAAAAGAACTTTCAAACTCTCACCCCTATAAGGAGTGGTTGGCGCGCACGCAGATAAAACTTGAAGATCTAAAGCCTGTTGAACCACGTCCTGCGCGTGCAGATGTCTCCTTGCTCGATCGCCAGCAGGCTTTTGGTTATACGCAGGAAGACCTGGATTTATTGCTCTATCCAATGGCGGCCACGGGACAGGAAGCGATTGGTTCGATGGGCACGGATACGCCGATATCGCCGTTATCTGATAAGGCGTCGTTGCTTTACAATTATTTCAAGCAAAATTTTGCGCAAGTAACCAACCCCCCGATTGATCCCATTCGCGAAGAATTGGTGATGAGTCTTGTTTCCTTCATTGGTCCGCGTCCAAATATTCTTGATCATGAAGGATCGGCGAAGAAAAAACGCCTTGAAGTGCGTCAGCCTATTTTAACCAATGCGGATTTGGAAAAAATTCGTTGGATTGGCATGGTCGAAGATAGTTTCGACACCAAGACGCTAGATATCACCTATGATGCGCAAAAGGGCGCAGGCGGCTTGCGTGAGGCTCTCAAGCGTTTGTGCGAGAGAGCTGAAGAGGCCGTTACGGGTCGCTATAATATTATTATCTTGTCTGACAGAATGGTTGGACCAGATCGAATTCCAATCCCTGCATTGTTGGCGACGGCGGCTGTACACCATCACCTTATTCGAAAGGGGTTGCGCACTTCTGTGGGCCTTGTTGTTGAAACTGGCGAGGCCAGAGAGGTTCAGCATTTTGCTTGTCTGGCGGGATATGGCGCTGAAGCCATTAATCCTTATCTGGCGTTTGATACGCTCGCGGCCTCAGGCAAAGATTTGCCCTCAGATATTGACGCTGCAGAAGCTATTAATCGTTTCATAAAGGCAGTTGATAAGGGACTGCTAAAGGTGATGTCTAAAATGGGCATCTCGACATATCAGTCTTATTGCGGCGCGCAGATATTTGACGCTGTCGGATTGGCCCAAGAATTTGTCAATGAGTTTTTTACAGGCACAACAACGCGTGTTGAAGGCGTTAATCTAGACACGATCGCACAAGAGACCGTGCGCCGTCACAAAACCGCGTTTGGCGATGCGCCAATCTATCGTGACGCATTGGATGTTGGCGGCGATTACGCCTATCGCATAAGAGGCGAGGCGCATAGCTGGACGCCGCAAACCGTCTCGCTGTTGCAACATGCTGTTCGCGGAAATGCGCAAGAGCAATATCGCGCTTATGCAGAATTACTCAATAAGCAGGATCAGCATCTTTTAAATTTGCGCGGACTGTTTCGTATAAAGACGGCTGAGGAATTTGGGCGTAAAGCCATTCATATTGATGAGGTCGAACCAGCAGCTGAAATTGTGAAGCGCTTTGCAACCGGCGCTATGTCGTTTGGCTCTATTTCTCGAGAGGCTCACACCACATTGGCCGTCGCCATGAACCGTATTGGCGGAAAATCCAATACAGGCGAGGGAGGCGAGGAGCCAGAGCGCTTTAAGCCTGAGCCAAATGGCGATTCAAAACGCTCCGCCATCAAGCAGGTGGCTTCTGGTCGTTTCGGCGTGACGGCGGAATATCTTGTCAATGCTGACATGATTCAAATTAAGATGGCGCAGGGTGCAAAACCAGGAGAAGGCGGTCAGCTGCCAGGCGATAAGGTTGACGCGGTCATTGCAAAAGTTCGCCACTCGACGCCAGGCGTCGGACTGATTTCACCGCCGCCCCATCATGATATTTATTCAATCGAGGATTTAGCGCAGCTCATTTATGATTTGAAAAACGTTAACCCAAAAGCCGACGTCTCCGTGAAGCTGGTTTCTGAAGTTGGCGTTGGAACAGTTGCCGCAGGCGTCTCCAAAGGTCGCGCCGATCACGTGACAATCTCAGGTTTTGAAGGCGGCACTGGCGCGTCACCCTTAACCTCGATCAAACATGCAGGCTCCCCTTGGGAAATTGGCTTGGCTGAAACGCATCAAACGCTTGTCTTGAATAATCTTCGTTCTCGAATAGCCGTACAAGTCGACGGCGGTTTGCGTACTGGTCGAGATGTTATTATTGGCGCCTTGCTAGGGGCGGATGAATTTGGTTTTTCAACGGCGCCTCTTATTGCCGCTGGATGTATTATGATGCGTAAGTGCCATCTCAATACATGCCCTGTTGGCGTTGCAACCCAAGATCCGGTATTGCGTAAACGCTTCACGGGCCAGCCGGAACATGTCATCAACTTTTTCTTCTTTGTCGCAGAGGAAGTAAGAGAGTGGATGGCGCGTTTAGGTGTTAGAAAATTTGAAGATCTCATCGGCCAAATGCAAATGCTTGATAGAGATAACGCGCTCGCCCATTGGAAGTCACAAGGTCTCGATTTCTCTAAACTGTTCAATAAACCCCAAGGCGATGATGCATTAATGCGTCATAGCGGGCGCCAAGATCATGAGTTGGAAAAAGCCCTCGACAACCAATTGATTGCAGAAGCGCGGCCGGCGCTTGATCGTGGTGCGAAAGTTTCTATCGAAACGTCAATCCGTAGCGTTAACAGAACAGTCGGCGCGATGCTTTCTGGAGAGGTAGCACGTATCTATGGCCACGCGGGCCTGCCGGAAGACACCATAGATATTCGTGTGAATGGCACTGCAGGCCAAAGCTTTGGCGCCTTTCTGGCCAGAGGCGTGACGCTGCGTCTGGAAGGTGAGGCTAATGATTATGTCGCTAAGGGTCTCTCTGGCGGTAAAGTGATTGTTTATCCCTCTCGCAGGGCGACGCAAATCGTTCCCTCAGAGTCAATTATTGTTGGCAACACTGTGCTTTATGGCGCCATCGCGGGTGAATGCTACTTCCGTGGCGTTGCGGGAGAGCGTTTTGCAGTTCGAAACTCTGGCGCCATGGCCGTGGTGGAAGGCGTTGGCGATCATGGGTGTGAATATATGACGGGCGGCGTTGTTGTTGTGCTTGGTCAGACCGGGCGCAATTTTGCAGCTGGCATGTCTGGCGGCATCGCTTATGTTCTTGATCTCGACGACAGTTTTTCCTCACGCTGTAATTTAGCGATGGTTGATCTCGAGCCTTTGCCGGAAGAAGAAGCCGTCATGGAGACAGCCTATCATCAAACGGCTGATCTGGCAGCGCATGGTCGTGTGGAGATATTACACGATATGACGCGCTTTGATTCAGAGCGCCTGCGTTATCTTATTACCTGTCATCTTCGACACACAGGCTCAACGCGCGCGAGAGATATATTAGACGATTGGGCTCACCATAAGACAAAATTTGTCAAGGTTATGCCAGTTGAGTACCGGCGCGCCTTAAACGAATTAAATGTGCGCCGCGCACAATCGACCAACGCAAAGGCTTCAGCGCATCACTGATTAATCTGCTACCTTAATAATTGGCGATCACATGATGAGATCTGGCGGTTTTTGGTGTGACGATATCGTGTTTGCTTGGGCACAATTAAGCGTTACTTTTTTAAGTGGACGCCAGTGGCAAGGGAAATGACATTACCATGGGAAAAGTGACAGGCTTCCTCGAAATTGATCGGCAAGACCGCAAATATAAGCCCGCGGCCGATCGCATTCGCCATTATAACGAATTTGTCATTCCCCTTTCTGAGGAGACAACGCGCAATCAGGCGTCACGCTGTATGGATTGCGGCATTCCATTTTGTCACAATGGTTGCCCCGTTAATAATCAAATCCCCGACTGGAATGATCTTGTCTATCATGGAGAGTGGCGTCGCGCTTTAAACAATCTTCACTCCACCAATAACTTTCCAGAATTTACCGGCCGTATTTGTCCAGCGCCCTGCGAGGCTTCCTGCACCCTTAATCTGCAAGATCAGCCTGTCACGATAAAATCTATCGAATGCGCAATTATCGACCGTGGCTTTGCTGAAGGCTGGGTTAAGCCGGAAATTGCTCAGAAGAAAACGGGTAAGCATATTGCCGTCATTGGATCTGGGCCGGGTGGGCTTGCCGCTGCGCAACAGCTAGCCAGAGCTGGTCATGAAGTTGATGTTTTCGAAAAACTCGCCAAACCAGGCGGGTTACTACGCTATGGCATTCCAGATTTTAAAATGGAAAAGCATATTATCGATCGTAGAATTGCGCAGATGACGGCAGAGGGCGTTACCTTTCATTGCAATGTAACGATTGGCGTCGATAAATCGCTAGAAGAACTCGAGCAACGATACGACGCCGTTATTCTTGCCGGCGGCGCGGAGAAGCCGCGTGATCTTAATATTCCAGGACGAGATCTTCGCGGCGTTCACTTTGCAATGGATTTTTTACCTCAGCAAAACCGGCGTGTGTCTGGAGAAGCTCAGATCAGCAATGATCTCATCATGGCAACGGGCAAACATGTGATTGTTATTGGCGGGGGCGATACAGGATCTGACTGTATTGGCACATCTGTTCGACATCGCGCGCTTTCCGTCACGCAATTAGAAATCATGCCGCGGCCGCCAGAGAAAGAAAATAAATTACTTTCATGGCCAGATTGGCCATTAAAACTTAGAACCTCTTCATCTCATGAAGAAGGCTCAGGGCGTGAGTTTTCAATACTGACAAAGGAATTTTTGGGAGATAAGGGCGTCGTCACAGGACTAAAATGCGTGCGCGTAGACGATAAGATGCAGCCAATTGATGGTAGCGCCTTCGTCCTGAAAGCAGATTTGGTTCTCCTTGCAATGGGCTTCGTCTCTCCTGTTTTTGAGGGTTTGCTGGAGCAGTCGGGCGTTGCGCTTGACCTAAGGGGCAATGTCCTTGCAGACACCAGAGCTTATAAAACCTCGAAAGAGAAAATATTTTCCTGCGGTGATATGCGCCGTGGACAGTCGCTTGTTGTCTGGGCGATCCGGGAGGGTCGTCAATGCGCGGCTTCAGTTGACGCCTATCTTATGGGATCAACAGTATTGCCAATATAAAAACATGAAAAACAAAGGGTGAGGAAATGGTCAGCGAGAAATTAAATCTGTGGTTTTGCGATAATGTCGTCGGCCAACCGTGGCAGTTCTTTCTTCTTATTCTGCCGCTCGTTGGGGCATTTCTTTACGGCCGACAGAAACACAAGCCAGCTTGGATCCTCATCGGAGTCTGGCTTGTCATTCAAGTATCAATCTCTTTCCTGACCAATTTCATTTTCAATTGTAATTTGGAATAGTCATTACGTCTCTTAAGCCAGGAAAGAAGGCTGTTGAACTTTCGTTCAAAGAACGATGACAAGACTTCCAACCTTAACTCTGCTGTAGAGATCAGAAATGTCTGCATTGAGCATTCGGATGCAGCCTGATGAAACGGCCTCGCCAATTGTCCATGGCTCATTTGAGCCGTGAATGCGGAACATGGTGTCTCTCTCTCCTGAGTAGAGATACATGGCCCTTGCGCCAAGCGGGTTGTCGACGCCGCCAGCCATGTGCTTTGGCAGGTCAGGACGGCGCTTGAGCATGTCGGCTGGGGGTGTCCAGACTGGCCATGATTCTTTGCGGCCAATACGCACGCGACCAGACCAGGTAAAGCCTTCACGGCCAACGCCAACGCCGTAACGCACAGCCTGCCCATTTGGCAGGGAAAGATAGAGCGCTCTATTCTTAGTATCTACTGTAATGGTTCCAGGGCGTTGATTGGTCGGGTCGCTGACGATTTCTTTTGTTGTTGTGGGCGTTTTGCGGCTGATTTCCGTATTATCACGGCCATCATCATATGTGGCCTGCATCTCTTCTGCGCCGGCTGGATATTCCTGCGTCGTCGCAGCATCCTGATCACCAAAGAGGCTCAGTAAAGATAGGCCATCCGCGCTAGCCTGCGGCGTAGCGCTGATCAGTAAAAAGGTTGATAAAGACAAGGAAGCAAAGAAGCGGCGGGTTGAGGCGTTATGAATTAATGTAGAAGGCGTCATGTCGGCTCCAGTCGTCCAGGTCAGCTGGAGAATGCTTGCAGCCCACAATCGTTCCATTAATTTTGAAATA
>DAIRFH010000154.1:0-454 GCA_036795145.1 Methylocystis sp.
GATCATGAGGAAACTCATGTCGCAACATGGCGGTCAAGGCGACTTGCGGATAGCTCCATTCTTTAACGTCGATGCCGGCGCAGGCGCGCGCGCGGCTGTTGCGGCCGTCGGCGGCGACAATGAAGTCGGCTTCTATGCGACGATTGGCGGAAAGGATCGCCGCAACGCTCGATGCGCCCAGCTCGTAATCAACAATATCCGCATCGATAAAACGAATATGTTGATGCGCTTTGACAAGATCGACGAGCACGCTGACGAGATCGTCGTTGGCAACATTAACGCCCAAGGCGTTTAGCCCAATTTCGCTCGCGCGCAGGGTGAGCGGCGGCACAGGCAGCAATTGGTCAGTGTCGTCGACCATGCGGATGGCGTCAATGTGGCAGCCCAATGCGCTAACGCGCTCCAAAGCGCCCAAGGCCTCAAGAAAACGTATGGAGGCTTCAAACAGCGCAAC
>DAIRFH010000154.1:464-1579 GCA_036795145.1 Methylocystis sp.
CAACGCAACTGTGCGACCAGGCAGCGGCGGCGGCAGACGGCCAATCAGCGTCACGCGCAGGCCAGTGCGGGCGAAGGCCAAGGCCGCAGCAAGTCCGGTAGAGCCAGCGCCGGCGACAATGATGTCCGTTCCATCATCTTGTTGCGGCTCTTTGGCGTTATGCTCGGTCATCAGCTTCTCCAATTCTGAGCTATCTATAGACGGCTCAGCCAATATCTTGAAGTCACCATTGCATATCCAGCGCGTGAATTGTTCTGCTATGCTTTGTTCAGTTCCGGCCACGGCTGGTGAAGGAGTATGGGATGATAGTTAAGGCGATCCGGGTGCATCAGCCAGGCGGCGTTGATGTATTAACCTTTGAGGAGGCGGATCTTGCGCCGCCCGGTCCAGGGGAAGTTCAGATTCGTCATCGCGCGATTGGGGTAAACTTTATCGACATCTATCGACGCACAGGAGCCTATCCTGCTCAATACCCCTTCATCCCAGGTCATGAGGGCGCGGGAGAAATCATTGCGCTGGGTCAAGGGACGAGAGGCTTTAAAATTGGCGATCGGGTTGCTTATGTCGGCGCGATTGGCGGTTATAGCGAGGCGCGCAATATTCAGGCGTCGTCAGTTATTTTATTGCCGAAATCATTCTCATTTGATCAGGGCGCGGCGATGATGCTGAAAGGGCTTACCGCACAATATCTGTTGCGGCGAACCTTTCGGGTTAAAAAGGGTCATCGTGTTTTAATTCATGCCGGCGCAGGCGCAACAGGCCAGTTATTATGCCAATGGGCCAGTGCGCTCGGCGCAAAGGTGATCGCCACGGTTGGATCGCCAGAGAAAGCGTCCATTGCGCGCGCCGCCGGCGCAGACGACGTTATTTTATATCATGAGGAAGACTTCGTCGCGCGCGTTGATGAAATCACCTCGGGCAAATTATGTGATGTTGTTTATGACGGCGTAGGCAAGGCGACGTTTCCATCCTCACTGTCATGTCTCAAGCCATTTGGCTTCTTCGTGAGTTTTGGCTCAGCCTCGGGACCCATTGCCGCCTTCGAGCTCAGTCTTTTAACGTCAAAGGGCTCGCTTTACGCAACGCGCCCATCCTTGTTCGACCATATCGCCAAG
>DAIRFH010000013.1:0-8456 GCA_036795145.1 Methylocystis sp.
ATTTTACTCATGCCAAATAATCTCTCATTCTCACATATTGGCAAAATTCATTACCGCTGACAAGATCAGCTCATAAATTCAATTTATTCTCATGCATATTACTTCAATCCTTTGCGCTTTTTTGAAAAAAATATTGCATTAATGTCAAGAATTTTTCTGATCTATTATTCAAAATAGTCTGAAATTAAGGGGTATTTGCAAATCTATTGAACACATACTAAATTTATCAAAACAAATCTAATTTAAAAAAATAGTATTCATACGACAAAGAGGGCGCTCAGATGTCTCTTACAACAGCAGAAAATCCTTTCTCAGGCGTATTAGCTGAAGAATATGATTTTTTGAGACTGATGTGCCCAAACTCAGCGCTTCTTGCCAGTAAAATTGGTCATAAAATCCAGATCTTTGCCGCATCTGCTGACAACATCGAGGGATTGGAGATTGGCTGCGGGACCGGGATCAGCACCTATGAGTTAATACATCAGAACACGAATGTTCAGCTTACAGCTGTAGATAGCTCAGCAAAAATGTTAGATCAGGCGCGTGAAAATTTTAAGACACAACCTTCTGGAGAACGCGTAAGGTTTATCGAGGATGATGCGCTCGCAGCCCTTAAAAAAATACCCAACAACAGCATGGCATTTGTTGCATCAAACTACGCCATTCATAATTTCGAGAAAAACTACCGCACTAAAGCTCTTACAGAAATTTTCAGAGTATTAAAAGCAGGCGGTATATTTATAAATGGTGATCGATATGCAATTAGCGATCCGAGCGAGCACCTAAAAGACACACAAAATACAGTTCGGAAGTGGTTTCAATTATTTCAAGAAATTAAAAGACTAGACCTTCTTGAGGAATGGATCATTCACCTTCTTAGCGATGAGTCTCCAGAAATAATTATGGAATTAGATGCTGCTCTCATTGAATTAAAAAACCTAGGATTTGTAGATATTGGCGTTGATTTTCGTGATGGTGTCGATACGTTGCTGCATGCATATAAACCCGTTGTATAATATACCTAAACATGTCTTTCATTCCGTCGACTGAATAATAAAAATATGGATATGACGATAGTTGCGCTTGGCGCTTCTCTTTTAGCTGCAATGTGCCAGACCATAACAGATCTGGGCACAAAAACTGCGACTGATAAGGTTGATGACTCTACTATACTTGCGGTTCAGTGGCTCTCTGCCGCTTGCCTGCTCTCATTAACAACTCTAACTGTTTACCCCAATCTTATTTATGACGCTCATGCCACTATTACATCACTGATAAAACCTGGATTTATCACATTAATTTTTTCTTCTGTAATATTGAATATATTGGCATATATTTTTTATATTCGCTCATACAGACTGTCCGATGCATCTCTCATTGCGCCTTTAACGCTTTTAACCCCTGTACTTATGCTGGTTACGTCCCCAATAATGGTTGGAGAACAAACGCCGATTGTAGGAATTATTGGCGTTGTCTTGACCGTGATTGGGGTCGGCCTGCTAGATGCAAAATCGAACAGATTCAATTTATCAAATTACCTAACATTCCTGCACGACCCCGGCGCGCGCTTTATGCTTATTGCTGCCATGCTGTGGAGTATAACAGCAAATATTGATAAGCTTGGCGTTAGAGCGTCAAATCCACTACTTTGGATAACAAGTTTGACAATTATAATTGCAATTTGTGCATCAATTTATTGGCTTATTGTTAGCCGTCGATCCTCTGACCCTCGAAAACTTTTCTATACAATCGGCAGCGGTGGAGCTTTGGCTCTTGGTAATTTGAGCCTTGTCTGGGCAATGAGTATATTATTCACACCTTATGTAATTGCAATTAAGAGGCTCTCAGCACTCACAACAGTTCTTATTGGCGGTAAAGTATTGAACGAAAATATTAAAAACAGATTTTTCGGCGCGTCAGTTATGTTTATCGGATCAGCAATGATCATCCTTGCTCGAAGCAGTTAAGGAATTAATCTTCCATTTTTAGCGCAGCTATAAAGGCTTCCTGGGGAATTTCTACGCGTCCAAACTGACGCATTTTCTTCTTTCCTTCCTTTTGCTTTTCTAGCAATTTTCTTTTTCTTGAAACGTCTCCGCCATAACACTTAGCTGTCACATCTTTCCGGAAGGCGCGAACCGTCTCACGGGCGATAATTTTACCACCCAGAGCAGCTTGTATAGGCACCTGAAACATATGTGGAGGTATCAGCTCTTTCAGCTTTTCACACATTTGACGACCCCGGCCGTCAGCACGCGTGCGATGAACCAACATTGATAATGCATCAACAGGTTCCGCATTGACGAGGATGCTCATCTTTACCAAATCGCCCGCGCGATAATCTGTGATTGCATAATCGAAACTTGCATATCCTTTTGAGATTGATTTGAGCCGATCATAAAAATCGAAAACCACTTCATTAAGCGGCAGATCATACACAGCCATCGCGCGCTTGCCGACATAATTCAAGTCTATCTGAACGCCACGCCGGTCCTGGCAGAGTTTGAGAACTGAGCCGAGATAATCATCCGGAGTCAAGATGGTCGCTCGGATCCATGGCTCGTGAATTTCTTCTATTTTCACGACATCCGGCATATCTGCTGGATTATGTAGATCAATCTCATCGCCATTTGTGAGCGTTATTTTATAAACAACGGAGGGGGCAGTCGCTATTAAGTCAAGATTAAACTCACGTTGAAGTCGTTCTTGGATAATCTCAAGATGCAGTAATCCAAGAAAGCCACATCTGAAGCCAAAACCAAGCGCTGCCGACGTCTCCATCTCATATGAAAAGCTCGCATCATTCAAACGCAACTTACCTATGGCGGCGCGCAAATCCTCAAAGTCAGCAGCGTCAACAGGAAAAAGACCGCAAAACACAACTGGCTGCGCGGGCTTGAACCCTGGCAAGGCCTCTGATGTTGGTTTTCTTTCATCCGTTATTGTATCGCCCACGCGGGTATCGGCGACTTGCTTTATCTGCGCTGTTATAAAACCGACTTCACCTGGACCAAGAACGGAAACATCCTGCATTTTTGGGCGAAACACCCCAATTCTATCAACTTCATAATGCGCGCCAGCACCCATCATTTGGATTTTTTGGCCTTTCTTGAGAGTGCCATCAAAAACTCTAACAAGAACAACGACGCCGAGATAAGCATCATACCAGCTGTCAACAAGCAGAGCTTTCAAAGGCGCATTCACATCTCCATTTGGACAGGGCAAGCGAGCAACGATCGCCTCTAGAACATCAGGGATCCCCAAGCCGGTTTTGGCGGAGATCTGCACAGCATCAGAGGCGTCAAGACCTATGACTTCCTCGATCTGTTCTTTGATTCTATCGGGTTCAGCCGCGGGTAAGTCAATTTTATTTAGGACTGGAACGATCTCATGGCCGACATCAATCGCTTGATAGACATTTGCCAGCGTCTGAGCCTCAACACCTTGAGAGGCGTCGACGACGAGAAGCGAACCCTCACACGCCTTTAATGACCGAGAAACTTCATAGGCAAAATCGACGTGACCTGGGGTATCCATTAAATTAAGAATGTAATCTTTACCGTCCTTGGCGCGATAATGCAGACGCACAGTTTGCGCTTTAATAGTGATGCCACGCTCTCTTTCAATATCCATTGAATCGAGAACCTGCTCAACCATTTCCCGCGCCGCAAGCGTCCCCGTTTCTTGGATCAACCGATCAGCAAGGGTCGACTTGCCGTGGTCAATGTGAGCGACAATCGAGAAGTTACGGATATTATCAATCTTTGAGCTTGTCATAATATCGGGGATAGCAGCGACAGACAGTAAAGAAAAGAGCAAAGCTCAAAGCGACCACCCGTGAGGGACAGACAGAGCAATAATCAAATAGTTATTTCTTATTCAGCCGTTCTTCAAGTTGACGCCGGCCACGATTGACATAGTCAATCAGTTGAGGCTTCACAGCCATGAGGGCGTCGGTAGATTTTTTTAGGGATTGCACGGCAAATATTCTCAGCGTGCTGTTTTCAGGCAGGGTTTTTCGCAAAAACTCTACTGCAGCTGATGTCTTTTCAATGGCTAAACGTTTCAATTGCTCGGCTGGATCAGTCGGCGGAGCATGCTCAATAATTTCTTTCAATCTCAGTATTTCTGCTTCTGCCGCGCGCAGCCTGGCTTCAGCGATCTCTGCCCTATGGGTAGACTGTTGCGTCCCATCAAGGATTGAGCTTTGTTCACAAATAAGCTGATCAATTTTTTCGTTAGCAGTGACGAGCTGCTCTCGCAAATCATCCCGCTCTTTTGCAAAACTATTCGCTTTTTGGACAATTTCTCCTTTTTCAAAAATTTGACGATCTCTATCGGCTTTGAGAGCTTTCAACTCTTCCTGCATAACCATCATTTTGAGGTTAGCGCTGGCTTCAGTGGGATGCGAAGAGATTTCGTCCACCATCAAAGCCCCCCCTGAATTGTCGCGTTCAACTTAAAGTTAAGACATCCACGTCGCGGCATTAGCTAAAATGGCCAATCCGGACAATTTGGATGATTCTGAAAGATATACCTGCTAACTGACTAAAATCAATGATTTTGAAGTCTCTGAACACGCTTAACAAAATCGACGCACTCTTGGGGTGCAGTCAGGCATTTTTCTTTCACCAAATCGGACACAGCCAATAACCCGGCCTCGGCGCTGGCTTGAGCCATAAGCTTTAAATCTTTGCTCCCCAAAGGCAAAGCTGCTTCTGAATTTTTTGCTGTAACGGGGCGAAGAGAAGCGTCAGGTTCACGCCATTGAACGGCAATATAGACAATTAAAATGCAAACAAAGGATCTAAAAAGAAAAAACACAACTTACTCCATGACTGGCTCGAACCAGCATGACCATATCTATCATAGCCAAGGTTGAGTGTTCGTAAATTTAGACCCACAATAATCTTATGCTTGTTAAGACCTCATCAACCATAATTTTAATTTCACAGACACGCATACCAGCCAACCAATTTAGCTGTGACTGAATTAGCAGTCATTTAATATCGCTATAACATGATCACGATATACCTAGCGCAATAGACTTTAGCTTCTCTCAATTGGAAAGATCTCAGTGCGTCATCACTCTCAGCGCCTTGCAAAAACTCGAAATGTCGCTGCGGATTACGTGGAAGAAAACGATAGAATGGCGACGCCTACCATTGAGAAAAGCCGCATCAAATCCTTAAAATTTGGTTTTTTGCGCCGACTATCCATGTCCCCTGTTCTTATTATTGGTCTCATCGCAGGCGTTGGCGTTCCGATTAATGCACTATTTCTACAAGATGGCCGCCATCCAGCGCCCTTTTTCTCAAAAGGATCTCAATTCAATAACATCAGTGAATTAGCAAACGCTCCAATTCCTCCGATGCGACCATCGGAGACGCTTTCTACATCGTCTCGCATGGAAACAGATAAATTAGAGGCCCAATCCCATAACGCTAAAATTAAAAACATCGAAGCAGAGACACTCAGATCTAGCCCCACAAAACTCACCGCCCCACATTTAGCTACAAAGGCGCAAAAACCGTCACAAATTGATGAAATTTCTCAATTAATAGAAGCAGGAAAGCCGCAAAAAATTGAGAATAATGATGTTATTTTCCTTCAACGCGCATTACTCAAACTAGGATATGTCGTCAAAACGAATGGTATTTGGAATAAAGCCACAAAAAATGCATTAGAAAAATATCAACGAGACAATGGAATACCCGTCAACGGCGCTATAACGCCGAAGATTCTGTCGCAGCTCGCCCAGCGTTCTGGTTACCAAAGCGAATAAAGGGTAGTGTCTAGCCTCTGAGATTCCAAATACGATGCGACTTAGAACAGACATTTTTGTTTCCGCCGTCATTCGCCAGGCAGAAATACAAGGGGCAGTTGCGATGCTCCGCCGACGCGGCGCAGCCGAAGCTGGGGCTGTTTTCATAAAGATTGATTGTCTTGATGGTCGCACAGCAATTTTTGGCCCTGCACCACAGAGCGAAGCTGTTGCTGATGGAATTGATAGACTTTTTACCAGGATACATGCTGCGGTTTGGCTTGATAGTAATGATTCAGAAAATTTAATCAGCAGACAAATATCATTCGACCAAGACCTATGGCTCATTGAAATTGAAGATCGTCAAGGTCGGGTCTTTGTCGACGTCCTGCCAAATACTGATCTTTAGAGCAAGGCTATTGATGCGTTGGGCATATAAAAAATTGATGCCTATCAGGCACGCCCAGCATGGCGATCAGAATTTCTTCTGCAATTGGAAGTGTCAGCGTGATTAGAAAAAACTGCAATCTTTTGATCTCTATTTCGTTAAGATAACTTGTTTTATGCAGTGACAATATTATTTGAAAAGCCACAAAATCATCGAAGCCAATAGCAATCAATAATACACCAAACGACTGCCCAGATCGATCTACGATAATCGCGCGCAATCTATCTGGTCTGCATGCAATCGACTGAGAAAAAATTGCTGCAAGACCATCGACGTCATGTAATCTTGCAAGGCAAGAGACCTCTTGTACAAAGCTTGATTTAACCTCGCATCTTCTTTCCTTCTGATCTGTTTTTGTTTTTATTGATAGTTCTCTAATGATCCCAAGCCTTTCTAGGCGAGAGGCCGCCAGAAACAATGCTTTTGGCTCTATTTCAGGATCATTTCTTTCTAACAAAATGCGCGCAAGGAATATATCATCACGCGCAGCCTCGATGAATACATTGACGAAAGAGGGACAAAAGTGAAAGTTTAAATCCGATGCATATTCTCTCAAAAGATTGTTATCAATATCATTGAATTGTGACATAGGCCTGTTAGGCATATAAGCGGGATCTACTTGTGTAAGCCTTCTAGATATTTTTTTGTTTTTAGATAATTCAGCTTTATCAAATAAAAATATTTTCTTAAAAAGACTTTCTGGCGCATCAGGATGCAGTATCAATGGTTGAAGGATTTGATTTGCCATATGAGAGTCAATTGACTCCAATAGGCCACGCACAAGATGCTCAAACTCCTTGATATCGCCCAAAGGATGACACGGGCGTGAAAGAAACTGATCGACAATGACCTTAAGAAGAGATGCCTTTGGACCAAAGTCGCGCGCTTGGTCTCTCATGATGAACCGTCTTCTATCCAATACAGATAATACTGTAATTTTCTCTTTAATGACTCTTTGTTGACGGATCGTTAACCCTCTATGCGTCTAAATTGAAGAATAAGTGATTCTTTAACTTTGGAACGGGCTGTGGTGAGGTGACTAATGGGGGAAATTATCTCCTTCACGTCGCGCAAGATCAGCGCGAAAACAAACGTTAAGCCAATTACAGGCGACGCGAAAATTCTTTTCTTTCTAGGCGTGCGTTATGAAAGAATGGAAGAATTGAGCACAAATACTCATGACGGCGGCTCAGTCCAGAACAGCGCAAACAATGTCAGCAAAAAACGCCGAAGCCGTGCGGGCAGGTAAGGATAGCTTTCCATCAAAAATGATTTTTAAACGTTAAATTTTAAGCTTCTCTGAACAGCCGCATAGTGGCGAAAACTCATAGCCACAGACGTAATATTCCAGCATTTACGAGATAAAATTACCAAAGCATGTTAAATATGAGGCTTATATATCTCTAAATTAGTAACGCCTCAGAAGACTGATTAACTTACCTTGAATTCTTACACGATCAGGCCCAAAGATTCTCGTTTCATAGGCTGGGTTGGCAGGTTCTAAAGCAACCGAGGCGCCTCGTTTGCGTAGACGTTTAAGGGTCGCCTCCTCATCATCAATTAAAGCGACAACAATATCTCCAGACTCTGCAGTTTCCTGCTTTTTTATAACAACTGTATCGCCATCAAAAATGCCTGCATCAATCATTGAGTCGCCGCGAACCTCGAGTGCGAAATGCTCCCCTGTCGAAAGAAGGTCAGGAGGGAGACTGATGGTGTGGCTATTATTCTGTATGGCTGAAATCGGCGTTCCGGCAGCAATTCTTCCCATCACCGGAATGATGACGCTCTGGTATGCATCATCCTCACGTCGCTCCTGGGGCGCGGGCGTGCGTCCCAACCGACCCTCAATCACTGCCGGCGAAAATTTGACGCCACGCGACTGCCCCCCCCTGAGTGTGGAGGAGTCTGGCATACGGAGCACTTCCAGGGCGCGGGCGCGGTTGGGAAGCCTGCGAATGAAACCGCGTTCTTCAAGGGCCAGTATCAAACGATGGATGCCAGACTTTGAACGCAGATCCAAGGCCTCCTTCATCTCGTCAAAGGATGGCGGCACGCCTGATTCTTTCAGTCGCTCATGGATAAATCTCAACAGATCACTCTGCTTTTTCGTGAGCATTTAACTTCCCATTACCCTTATGAGACCGAAGAATTAACCCAACGCATTGGAAGGGTCAGAGCAAAACTCAAAAACAAAACATGAACATTCATACATGTTCTTGCTGCGTTCTTCAAGCCCTAATT
>DAIRFH010000013.1:8556-39606 GCA_036795145.1 Methylocystis sp.
TTTAATTTCTTGCGGCGGAACAATCGCTTCAGGCCTGCTCACTTCTGCAAAACGCGTTGAAAAATATGGGTGCTGTCCACCATCTTGGTAGACTACTCTGACAGGCGCGACCCCTCTTCGAATAAGCTCTGCAATCTTAGCATTGTCTTTGTCCGCCTTATTCGACACTGCTTGCATAAGCTCTGCTGACTGACTCAAGGGCGGACATGGCGCGGCGGCATCAAAAGCTTGGCCATTCTCTGACGTGACATTGAAGACATAATGACGACCACAAAAAGCGACTTTAGGCTCCTGGTTGGTTACGTCGAAATGGTCACTTCCCTCTCTCAGCTGCTCCCAAAACGCCATATTGGGATCAAGCCTATGCTTGGCTAAATTTTCTGCCGTAAATCGAAATGGAAAGGATTGCATTTGAATCGCCTGCTGCCCTCCATCAAAAGACGATCGGGCAATCGCATATATTTCTGCAATCTGGGCGTCCGTCATCGAAAAACATCCCGCTGACGAACAAGCGCCGTGAACCATAATCGCGCCACCCGTATGACCGAGCGCCCGATCAAGCTGATTTGGGTAACCAACATTAAAAGATAAATAATAATTGGAATTTGGGTTCATTTGCGCCGGAGTAATCGAGTAAAATCCCTCTGGAACCTGCCGATCTCCTTCTCGTGTTTTAGGTCCAAGCTGACCAGACCAACGACACATTGGATATGTTTTCAGACGCACGTAATGACCATCTGACCTCATTTTCCAAATTTCCAACTCAGCCTCTTTTTTATAGGCGCGGATGAGCATTGGCGCATCCTGATCTGTGCCGATTTGCGACATTAACGCCAGGGTTTCTGTTGGAATGGGGGCCTGGGAGCGATGGGAAAAACTATCCTGACAACCAGCCAAGACTAAAGACGCCATGCAGGCCCAAATTGGGGTGCAAAAAGTCTTTAAAAATTTCATCCTATTGCCCCAACCTTCACGCGAGTGCAAAGCTCATGCTCTCAGCTATGCAGCCTTTAACCAAAACTCCTCAACTTATGATTAGAGGAGCCCCTGGTTATTTTTTATGTTCAAACGCTTCTTTAAAACACGAGGATATGACTGAAAACTTACCAAGCTCACAATCACTGTTTAAGCGATGCTCACGAATAAACAGAAGGCATGAACACATCATGGATAAAAAATGTAATTAATAATAAATCTTAACTCATTTCTCTGTAGCACGACTAACTTCTGTCTTACATTTTGCGGCCAATGGCCATAAATTTATTAACGCGAGCCTCTTTGATCTGCTCGCGCGACATTTGAGCAAGATTACCGAGCTCTAAATCGACTGCAGCTCCCACAGCCGCGATCGCATTCTGAGGATCGCGATGCGCTCCCCCTGGAGGCTCAGGGACAATCACATCTATGATACCGAATTTTAGAAGATCTTGTGCGGTAATTTTCATACTAACAGCTGCGTCTTGCGCTTTAGCGGCATCGCGCCACAATATAGAGGCTGAAGCCTCAGGAGAGGCAACAGTATAAACAGCATGCTCTAGCATCAGGACTTTATTCGCAGCCGCAATTGCAATCGCTCCGCCAGAACCTCCCTCGCCAACGACAACAGCAACATTGGGAACGCCAAGCGCTAGCGATGCATCCGTTGATCGCGCAATTGCTTCAGCTTGACCGCGCTCTTCCGCATCTATTCCCGGGAAAGCGCCAGCCGTATCAACAAGCGAGATAACGGGCAGCCCGAATCTGTCCGCAAGCGACATTAACCGTACAGATTTGCGATATCCCTCTGGTCTGGCCATCCCAAAATTATGATGCAACCGACTAGCGGTATCAGAACCTTTTTCCTGGCCAATAATACATACCGGCTGACCTCTAAAACGACCAAAGCCTCCAACAATGGCTGCATCTTCACCAAAGAGGCGGTCCCCAGCCAATGGCGTAAACTCTTGGAAAAGCTGCGTGACATAATTTGAAAAATGCGGTCGCTGCGGATGGCGCGCAACCTGAATTTTTTGCCACGGCGTGAGCGTGGCGTAGAGATCAGCTAAGGCCTTAGCCGCTTTGCCTTCTAATTTAGAAAGCTCCTCACCGATCGAAACGCCCTCGCCATTTTCTGCAAGCGCACGCAACTCCTCGACTTTTGTTTCCAATTCTGCGACGGGCTTTTCGAAGTCAAGATAAGAGCGCATGCGAATGATAAAATCCTAGTCAACAACGCTACCCACCAGTAAAAATACCAGAGGCCGCAATAGTGGCAAATTCGCTGGTGTCGCCTTGGAAGTCAAGGAAGAGTAAAAGTCTTTATTATCAAACACAAAACCCGCCTCTTCGCCCTTGTCTGGATCGCCTCCAAAATATGAGAGTAAAAACTTGAAGACGTCATCGCCAACAATAAATCCTCCTGAGAGTCGTTTTATTCAAACGAGGGACGGTCTTCGCCTGCATTATGACGACTACCAGAATCTCTCAGCCACCCGCCTACCACTTGTATGCCTTCCAGGCTTAGCGCGCTCGGCAAAAGATTTCACGCGCATTGCTCAACATGCGAATTTTCATGGACGCCGCGTGCTTGCGCTCGACTATCGCGGTCGCGGCCTATCAGATTGGGATGCCAATTGGCGCAATTACGCGCTCGATGTAGAGCAAAAGGACATTATTGAAACACTAGATGATGCGGGAATATCTGAAGCCATATTTCTTGGAACTTCTCGCGGCGGGATGCATGTTATGCGTATCGCCGACATGTATAAAACGCTCGTTCGCGGAGCAATACTTAACGATATCGGTCCAAAAATCGAAAATAACGGACTTGTCCGCATCAAGCGTTATGTTGGAAAATTACCGCCTCTCAATTCTATGAGTGATGCTGTTGCTCTATTGCGAATGACCGCAGCTGTAGGGTTTCCAGGAGTAGATTGGGAGGACTGGACGACCTATGCGCAACAAACCTTTACTGAAAAAGATGGAAAAATTATTCTCCGATATGATCCAGAGCTTTCTCATACGCTTGATAACATAACGATCGGAGGAGAATACGAAACTTACTGGGATGAGTTTAAGGCTCTCAGAGACACCCCTCTGCTTGTTATCCGCGGAGAAACCTCCGACATCCTCTCAACAGAGACTGTAAATGAAATGAGACGCCAAGCTTCGTATTTGACCTTCGTCAGCGTGCCAGGCCAGGGACACGCGCCGCTGCTTCTTGATCAACAAACGATTGGCGCAATTGTAGAATTTTTAGAAAACTGTCCATGATCTATTCGATAAATTTTTTAGCCTTTAACCATCACAATTTTTGAAGTGAACGCTATATCTTGTTACGGGCTAAATAAACTGGAGCCAAGACAGACATGCGCGATCAATCTAAGACGGCTGTGCATCTTTCAGACTATCGTCCAGCCAATTTTCTTATAGACTCCGTCGATCTAAATTTCAGCCTACATTCGATTGATACAATTGTCTCATCTCGCCTTGTCATCCGACGCAACCCAGTTGGCGACAATACCGCCCCACTCGAATTAGATGGCGATGAGCTCAAACTTCTTGGCGTTAAACTGAATGGCCAAAAATTAAATCCAGACCAATATCAATCAAGCTCTCATCATCTGACCCTTATGAACCCGCCAGATGATGTTTTCACCTTAGAGATCGATACACAAATTGATCCGAGCAATAATACAAAGCTTTCGGGACTCTATCGCTCTAAGGGCGTCTATTGCACACAATGCGAAGCCGAAGGTTTCAGACGCATCACATATTTTATAGATAGACCCGATAATTTAAGTGTCTATACGACGCGTATCGAGGCAGAAAAGACCGATGCGCCCATACTATTGTCAAATGGCAATCTTGTTGAAACCAGTGATATTGAAGGAACGAATCGTCATTATGCTATCTGGCATGATCCCTTTCCCAAACCTTCTTATCTTTTTGCCGTTGTAGGCGGCATATTGGGTTCAATTAAAGATAATTTTAACACGATGAGCGGCCGCAATATTCAATTATCCATTTATGTTGAGAAAGGAAAAGAGTCACGCGCCAACTACGCTATGGATGCGCTCAAAAGAGCGATGCGCTGGGATGAAGAAGAATTCGGTCGAGAATATGATCTTGAAGTATTTAACATTGTTGCTGTATCTGATTTCAACATGGGCGCGATGGAAAATAAGGGATTAAATATATTCAATGATAAATATATCCTTGCGTCTCCTGATACAGCAACAGACCATGATTACGCCGGCATAGAGGCCGTTATCGCTCATGAATATTTTCATAATTGGACCGGCAATCGCGTAACATGCAGAGACTGGTTTCAGCTTTGCTTAAAAGAAGGTCTGACCGTTTTCAGAGATCAGGAATTTTCTGCTGACCAACGTTCTCGTGCGGTAGAACGCATAAGCGATGTTCGAGGTCTCCGACAAATCCAATTTCCGGAAGATAGCGGCCCCCTCGCACATCCTGTGCGTCCTGAGAGCTACCATGAAATCAATAACTTTTATACGTCTACCGTCTATGAAAAGGGGGCAGAAATCGTCCGCATGCTCCGCACTCTGATTGGCCGAAAGAATTTCAGACTGGGGATGGATCTTTACTTTCAAAGATTTGATGGCGTCGCAGCCACAGTGGAAGACTTTCTATCGTGCTTTGCTGATGTATCAGGTCGAGACCTTTCACTCTTTGCTCGTTGGTATAGCCAAGCAGGAACTCCCATCCTCAGCATTGAAAACAACTACGATCCAATCCAAAAAAAACTAACATTAAAACTTAGCCAAGAGACCCGGCCAACACCACAACAGGCCCAAAAAGATCCTGTCGTGATACCTATTAACTTTGCAATTTTTTCAGATACTGGCGAAAAGTTAACGCTCACATCTAATGATCTGACATCTGACGAGATAGAAAATGACCTGATTGAGTTTGCACAGACATCACGAAAAATTACGTTTGATAATATCCCTTCCTTGCCGATCGTGTCAGCTTTACGTGACTTCTCAGCCCCTGTTCGCCTGTTTCCTGCTCCAGAAACGCCAGAGCTAGAACGCCTCCTCACAGTTGAGGATGACCCGTTCAATCGCTGGCAATCTACCCAAAATCTTGCGCTTCGGGCTATCTTTGAGCGCGTTGAAGCCATTCGCATTGCATCGCCGGCGCCACAAGCCCACACATTAATCTCCTTCTTCAAACAGTTATTATCCCAAAATAACATTGATAATGCCTTTATTGCTCAAGCGCTCACATTGCCGTCAGAAAACGACATTGCCGTCGAAATGGAAAAAGATGTCGACCCTGATATAATTTTCTTAGTGCGCAAGGGACTGCGAGCCGAAATTAGTGGCGCAATTAGGTCAGAACTTAACGCAACTTATCATGCTCTAAAAGAGAGCCAAACATTCAAGCCTGACGCGACGGGTGCTGGCGATAGGTCTCTGCGCGCCGTTACGCTTGATCTCATTGCCGCTGGAAACATGGAAGAGGGAGAGCAAATAGCTAACCGGCAATTCTTTAACGCAAATAATATGACAGATAGATTGTCTGCCCTCGTGGCGCTTTCTTACATTCGCTGTGATAGCCGCGAACAGGCCTTTGAAAAATTTTATGCAAAATTCTCTGACGATCCTTTGGTTATAGATAAATGGTTTGCTTTACAAGCAATGATACCTGAAACTGAAACGATAGATCGCGTAAAACGCCTCATGACTCACAAGGACTTTTCCTTAAAAAATCCCAACAGAGTGCGCTCATTAATCGGCGCCTTCACGAACGCCAATCTGACCTGCTTTCACGCCCTAGACGGTTCTGGTTATGAACTACTAACCAACATTGTACTTGAACTCGATACCATTAATCCACAGATCGCAGCTCGGTTATTGTCTTCTTTACGCTCTTGGAAAACGTTTGAAATCAGACGCCGTACCCTTATTCAAAGCCAGTTGAATAAGATTCTTTCTCACCCATCTCTATCGCCGGACGTTAAGGATATCGCCACAAGAGCCATGGCTTAAAATTTATGACGATAAGTTTGCGTCATTAAGAGCGATTTAAGGACTAGACAAAAAGCCAAGAAGAGATTCGAATGAAGGTGATTCGGGCAGGCGTCCATTTGCTCGAATAATCGCCCAGATTTCGGAGATAATGAATGGCGCGCCCTAAAGCAGCGCGAACGATGACTCACGCCGATTTGACAAAGGCGGCCTATCGTTTCGGCGGGAAGGAAAGTTGGAACCAAAGAGATTTCAGGGCTTCACGCCTTCCGTTGGGCGCCACGCCTATTTTCTTCTTAACTGTTCTTGCAGGCCTTACGCTTTGGGTAATCAATTCAACAGAGCGCCCCTCTCAAAGAGAAACCCCGACAAGAGAGATTGCTTATCTCCTGCAAGGACCGTTACGCGATATCAATGGAGGAATTCAACCCACGACAAACCTGCCTCTTAGCGCAGGTCGCCAGGATGTTCCTGCGCATAGAGATGCAGGGCAGTCTCACCATGCCATCATCACTGATGACGCAAGGCATGCTTCATTTTTATCACCCTTGATCGAGCGTCCATCAGCCCTTTTTATTCCACAAAGCAATGAGAATAGTCTAAAAGACATCTCATTATCGCAAGGGACGCACGATAGACACATCAATAGTCAGAGAGCGCAGTCATTCACGCCAGCCTATGCTTTGCCAAACAGACCTCTATTGAGCTTTTATCCGCTCAATTATTTATTTGAGCAGCTAAGCAATTTAGCAGCCCCTCAGATTCTGCTACTGGCGCTTATCTCCATCTTAATCATTCTAGTTGGCTATAATATCCTGCGCTATAATTGGCGGCATTTTAAAAACCAAAATGTTTCTCGTATTATGCAATCAACAGTTCAGGACGCCCTATCTGCCGCATCCTGCGGCCTATGGGATTGGGACCTAAAAACCGACCAAATTTTCTGGTCGTCCTCCATCTATGAAATGCTTGGGCGTCAGCCACTACAAGATAATATTTCTCTCATAGAGCTCATTCAAATGATCCACCCCGATGATGTGGATTTTTTGACTATTTTAAAACCAGAAACTTGTTCACCTAATATCAGGCTAGACCATCAGTTTAGAGCAAGGCACATAAACGGAGAATGGCGATGGCTGCAGCTAAGAGCTCAATTCATCAAACAGCCAAGGGATGAGCGCCTTCGCCTTATTGGCGCCGTCGTAGATATTTCAGACAGTAGAAAAATTATTGACCTTCAAAGAAAGAGCCTTGAAGAAAATGAGATCAAATTAAGAGAATTTGAACAATTTCTTAATGAAAGCAAAGAGGAACTCAGTCATACTCGACAGAGTCTTGAGATCCAGGCACAGCAGCTTGCTACATTGGCCGAAAGACTTCACCATCAAAAAACTGAAGTTGAAACAGCCTATCTTGCAAAATCACAATTTCTTGCAAACATGAGTCATGAATTACGCACGCCCTTGAACGCAATTATTGGTTTTTCGGAAATGATGCAGGCAGAACCATTTGGCACACTTGGTTCTCCAAAATATATTGAATATTGTCAGAATATATATAAAGGCGGGGTATATTTGAATCAGACACTCTCTGACATCCTCGATATGTCATTGCTTGAGTCAGGAAAAATGCAACTTACAAAAAAAAGAATAAATCTCTCTGATGAAATCCGCAAAGTAAGCAGCCTGTGGCTAAAAAAAGCTGAAGAAAAAAATATTAAGTTCTCCATAGACATAGCTAAGGAACTAGAGTGCCAAGTAGATATCACAGCAATAACAAAAACACTTAACGCACTTTTATCCAATGGCATAAAGTTCAATAAAAAAGCCGGATATCTCCGTCTGACTGCACGCAGGTCCTGCGACAAGATAACAATATACATCACAGACTCTGGTCAAGGGATCACCCCAGAAGCCCTCGCAAGGCTTGGTAATCCGTTTGAGCAATATTCTGAATTATTAGATAATGGCATGAAAGGACCCGGGCTAGGATTTGCAATTGCTCGCGGCCTTATGAATTTGCATAAAGGATCCCTTCGTATCCGATCCAGAGCGGGAAGCGGCACCGTCGTCGCTGTCAGCTTACCCTGTCACTCCCTATCTCATGATCAATTACGTGATATTAATTTTCCAAGAAAAGCAGCTTAGGAATATTAATATAGAGTTTTTTAATCAATCTTTTCTTCTGGTATCGTTAAAGACACGCACAAACCCGGAGAATTATCGTCAAGGCGTAAAACACCATGATGGAGGCGGGCAATCGCTGCCGCCATTGCAAGACCAAGCCCTGAACCAGGGCGGGATCTAGAGTTTTCAAGACGAACAAAACGACCCACGACACGCTCTCGGTCTATTGCCGAAACGCCAACTCCGTGATCGCAGACACTAATCTCGATCGTATCTTTATTACGCTTTGCGGTCACATCGATATGATTGGACTGCTCGTTGAGACCATATTTCAAAGCATTATCCATTAGATTAACGATAGCCTGTCCAAGAAGCTCTCTGGAGCCGGTAATCGTCAATCCTTTTTCAATATTACTTTTAATTTTTACGCCCTGCTCTTCTGCAACCGGCTCATACATTTCAATAATATCACTCACAACATTATCAACATTAAATGCAACGAGATTATCGCTAGAATAACCTGCCTCAGCTCGAGCAATCATTAAAAGCGCATTAAAAACTGCGATTAACTCATCTGATTCTTCGATTATTGCTTGCAGCGCCTCTTTTTGTTTCTCCACATCAGAATTATTGCGGATTGCTGATTCAGCTCTATTGCGCAATCGAGTCAGAGGCGTTTTTAAATCATGCGCGATATTATCTGAGACTTCCTTTAACCCTGTCATTAGCAATGATATGCGCTCAAGCATTGCATTAAAATTATCAGCCAATCTGTCAAGCTCATCACCTGATCCACTCACTGACAATCGCTCATTCATATCCCCGGCCATAATACGACGTGCTGATGCAGACATAACATCAACACGATCTAACATCCTATGCGCAACAAATAGTCCTCCGAATACGCCAACGAGCACCAACCAAAACAAGGAGACCCCCAATGCTCGACGCAGAATATCTCTGAGCACTTGATGATCTTCAATATCATGACCAATCAGCAGTCTAAAACCGCCTGGAATTAAAAATAATCGCATCAAAGCAGGATGCGAATCCTGCATCTCACCTCGACGACGATAAATCGTCTCAATTAACTCATTGCCATTCCATGGCGCAAAATTTGGCAGCTCTATATTACCTGCAATAAATTCTCCTGAATGTGTCGTTAGAAGGTAGAGAGAGCCACCGGGAGAACGAACACGCCGCTCGACAGCTTCGGTTAGATCACGTAGACCACCTTGAAAATATTGCTCAGATAAAGCACGAATTTCCGCATCAACTGTCTGCTCAATTTGCTCGTCAAGAACTTCCTTTACGCGCGCGCCTACGCGAGTTAACACTAATCCAGCGCCTACTGAAAAGAGAAGCAAATAAGCAAGAGATAATTTAAATGCCGTTGTGCGTAAAAGCTTACTAAATACACCCAATTTCTGGCCATCTGTTTCCATATGGATCTCTTTCATGCCAATAAATATTTCAGTAAGTTTATGCAACACCACCATTCTTTTGCAAAGACACGGCGTCGACGAGGGATGAAATATATTTCAAATTCGTTCTCAAGGGCAATTTTCTCGTAGCATTTTTTATTGAGGCAAAACCTATCGAACAATGTCGATCCTGTAACAATGAGAAAATGCCGCAGGTAACCTCTATCATGGCAACAGAGTTACCAATAAAAAAATCCACCTGATCAAGAATAATTAATATTATGCGCATCAAAAAATTATTATTCTACGACAATCATAACAAAATAGGCTGAAATCCAAGACTGCCTTCCCCAACAGCCCCGCCAGTCAGCCCATAGATCACGATTTTATATCATTTCAGCTTAACAGAGCTTAAGAGTCTAACAAACAAATCAACTTTATCTTCCACCATCCCTAATCATATAACCTGCGCCACGCACCGTGTGTAGCAAAGGGGTCTCGCGACCTTTATCTATTTTTGAACGCAACCTTGAAATATGCACGTCAATTACATTTGTTTGCGGATCAAAATGATAATCCCAGACATTTTCAAGCAACATCGTGCGCGTTACAACCTGACCCGCATGTTTCATCAAATATTCTAACAGACGATACTCTCGCGGTTGTAATATGATTTCGTGTCCATTAACCCGCACCTCATGAGACAAGCGATCTAACTCAAGATCGCCGACACGATAGTGCGTCTCTTCAACGCGATTCCCAGATCTCCTGCGAGATAAGGCTTCTGTGCGCGCCAATAATTCGGAAAAGGAATAAGGCTTAGGCAGATAATCATCGCCTCCCGCACGCAGGCCTTTTACGCGATCGTCAACTTGACCCAAAGCGGACAAAATAATGACTGGCGTTTCTACCTTTTGCTCACGCAAGCTTGAAATAATGGAAAGACCATCCATTTTTGGCAACATCCGATCAACAATCAAAACATCATAGTCGCCTTCGCGCGCACTGGCATAACCCGATAGCCCATCATCAGCATGATCCGCCACGTGACCTTGTTCACGAAACGCCTTGACGAGGTAATCGCTGGCCTCACGATCATCTTCAATTATAAGTATGCGCATGAAATACGAACCTGTAATTAAGCCTATCTAGCGACGTGAGGCTGGCAAATCGTCGCCAGCCTGATTTTCGATGGCGTAGATGAAGTTATTAACTTCATCGAGTAAATGGGAGGCCGCCGCCTCATCCAGACTTGGTCGGCAAGGCGACAAATTTCGTGCCATCCTCCGATTTCATTCTAAAGAGCAGCGCTTTCTGGCCTGACGAACGCGCTAAGTTCATTGCTGTCATCAATTCTTCGCGATTATTGATCGTTTTACCGCCTGCCTCAACAATCACATCGCCGCGACTCACGCCTTTTTGCGCCGCTAATCCATTCGGGTCGAGCCCCGTCACAACAACCCCCTCTTTTCCAGCCCCAAGTTCAGTAGCTGGAGCCACCTCTATCCCCAAACCCGCCACGGCGACACCGTCTTGAGCCCCCCCTTGATCAAGCCGAGCCTCTTTTTCTTCGGGTAAGGCGCCAAGCTGGATTTTAACAGTTTTCTCTGCGCCGCCACGCTGAAAACTAAGCTCCACAATTTTTTTCGGACCAAGAGCGGCAATCCGTCGCGAAAGATCACGAGGCCCATCAATTTGTTCGCCATTAACGGCGACTATGACGTCCCCGGATTTCAGCCCCGCCTGATCAGCAGGCGCGCCCTGTTGCGGTTGCGCAATTAAAGCGCCTTTAGTTGATTTTAGCCCCATCGTTTCGGCTATTTCAGGGGTGATGTTTTGAATTTTCACGCCCATCCACCCTCTAGATACAGCGCCCTTCTCTTTCAATGAGGCAATCACATCCTTGGCAACCTCGGTTGGTATCGCGAAACCAATACCAATCGAACCACCGGATGGTGAAAAAATTGCCGTATTCACACCGATGACATTTCCGCGTGCGTCAAAGGCTGGGCCTCCAGAGTTTCCACGATTAACAGGCGCATCAATCTGCAAAAAATCATCATAGGGCCCAGCCCCAATTTCGCGGCCACGGGCCGAAACAATTCCTGCTGTAACGCTCCCGCCTAAACCAAAAGGATTGCCAACCGCAATAACCCAATCCCCAATACGCGGATTACCATTAGACCATTCAACGAAAGGCAACTTCTCAGTTGAATTAACTTTTAGCAACGCAAGATCAGTTCTCTTATCTGTCCCGATGATTTTTGCTGGCAAAATCTTGCCATTATCTAAAGCGACCTCGACCTCGCTCGCATGTTCAACAACGTGATTATTTGTTACAACATACCCGTCAGGACCGATAATAAAACCCGATCCTTGCGACATTGTGGCGTGTTTGCGCGATTGCCCGCCGCCTTGATCGCCAAAACGCTTAAAGAAGTGGAACATTGGATCTTCTGGCGAGATTTCCATGGAATCGCGATGATTTTCATCAGGATCCACACCCTTAACCTTTATCGCGACAACGGCCGGCTTAACGCGTTCGACAACATCAGCAAAGGATGTCGGTGCGTTAGAGACTACCTGGGATTGCGCAGAAACTGCCTCTGCTGTTGCGCTCATGGGGTATCCAACCATACCTATACTAATTGCCAAGCAGGCAGCTGCCGACATAAATGATGAACGTAGTTTCCTTGGATTTTTGTTGGATAGTAACAAGCCATCATCTTGCTGACTAAAATTTGAAGAGCTGATCATTTTATCCCCATCTCTTGAGATCGCGTCATAATTTTGTATGGACGCCTATGAAATAAGATGGAGACAGACGCCTTGCGGCCTAATGGACGTTATATGAAACTTTCGTAAGGCAAAAAATTACATCAAAATATTGCAGCTAATACAGATATTGGGCGCTTAAAAATTCCACGTAAGAAGAAAAAGATTAATAATCAAAATGACAGCAACACTTCACTTTAAAGAATGATAGGCTTTTGGTACATCGGCTTTGTGCTTTTCTACGGTGAGGTATTCATGCGTTTAATTTTAATCATTCGCTACTATGATATAAATTTTTTAAACCGAAAAAAACGCATGGCAGCGTCAATTTTAAGCAGCTGCCATGCAACCGTTATTGTGCAATTTAATAGATGATCGCACAGGCGATAAATTATAAACTCACGCCTTAGGACTTAGGCCCGCCCCGCGCCACGCCTACTTTTGCAGGACGCAAAACGCGATCGCCAATTAAATAACCTTGCTCGACAACCTGTGCAACCGTTCCAGAAGGCAGACTCTCATCTGGAACCTCATAGAGCGCCTCATGCTGATTCGGATCAAAACGCGCCCCCATCGCTTCAATCTTTTTGACGCCAAAACGCGCTAGTCGAGAGAGAAAATCCTTCTCCGTCAACTCAACACCATCAATTAGCGCGCCCACTGAAGGGTCTAATGTCGCACGAAGATCCTGGGGCACACTGTCAACCGCGCGCTTTAGGTTATCGGCAAAAGCTAGCATTTCACGCGCTATATTTGTCACGCCATAAAGCTTAGCTTCAGAAATCTCTCGCTCAGCCCGTCGTCTTACGTTCTCCGCTTCAGCTAGGGCACGCAATAACTTATCTTTTAAACTGTTATTTTCGAGCTGTAAGCCCTCATAGAGCGCCTCCAAGGATGCGCCCTCTTCAGCAGACTGATCTGGCCTTGTCTCAGTTGAAGAGCCAACGCCTATGGGGCCTTCCGCTTTCATAGCCTCGGGCTTATTCTTATCCGTTTCCTGCTCGCTCATATGACCTTCCATCGCTTATTTGCGAAACAATATAGACTCGACATATCAGGGCTAGAGAGGGCAAAATCAAGTCTCAGCAACGCCTTGATGTAGTGTTGGGCTTTTCACAAGCCGCCCCTTGAACACATCCAACAATTGCCGCTTAATGGTTACCTGACGCTGTGGCGAAATAATTTTTGCCCCGGTAAGATCTGTTACATAAAAGGCGTCAACAGCCCTCTCCCCAAATGTCGTGACATGCGCTGAGGCAATGTTCAAGCTTAGCTTGGAGATGGCGTTCGTTAAATCGAATAACAGACCTTCACGATCAAGACCAGAAACTTCGACAACTGTATAAACATTTGAAAGGCTATTATCGACAGTTACTTCCGGAGCGACTGGAAACTCGGCAAGTTGCTCAGAGGTATTTGCTCGGTCGCTGACGGAATCTGCTAGAATTGCCTCTCCATGAAGCGCACTAACGATCTTATCAGCGATGCGCTGAGCACGTCGCAACTCATCATCGTCGAAATTTAGCGCTCTTGAAAAAAAGATCGTGTCTAACGCCAACCCATCAGCAGTTGTGAAGATATGCGCATCGACAATATTAGCGCCGCCCAGGGCGCAACAACCAGCAATAGTTGACAAAAGTCGACGGTGATCTGGCGCGATCACTGTTAACTCAACAACACCACGCGCTTGATCCAGCACGACGTTTGTCGCAAGTGGAGAAGCCGCGCCATCAAGCACCCGCAGCATCTCAGCATGACGCACCTTTCGCTCCAAATCCACTTTCAACCAATAGGCCGGGTAATGACGTTTAGTGTATTCTAGAAAATTATCATCATTCCAATTGGGCAACACGGCGCGCAATTCTGCAATCGCTGCAGAAACTCTACTCTTTCGATCAACCGCCGAATGCCCTCCAGCAAGCACAATTTCAGTCTCCCAATAAAGAGAGAGTAATAATTGCGCCTTCCAAGTATCTAATACCCCGGGGCCTACGGCGCTAATATCACATAAGGTTAAAACAAGGAGCATTTTCAGACGCTCCAAGGTCTGAACAATGGCAGCAAAATTTTCAATCGTCGTCGGATCTGAAATATCACGACTTTGAGCATATGTTGACATCGTTAAATGATGCTCAACCAGCCAAGCAACCGTGTCTGTTTCTCCAGGCGTAAAGCCTAGCCTTGGACACAAACTTCGGGCTACCGTCATCCCTGCGATAGAATGATCTTCCTGACGACCTTTGGCGATATCATGTAGAAAGAGGCCTAGATAAAGAACCTTGCGGTTCATGATCGCTGGAAGAACTTCTGCAATTTTTGCTTGATCTTTTGGCGCACGTCCAGATTCAAAGTCACACAATGCCCCAACCGCACGGAGCAGATGCTCGTCTACCGTGTAGTGATGATACATATTGAATTGCATCATAGCCACGATACGGCCAAATTCAGGAATGAACCGTCCTAAGACGCCAGTTTCATTCATGCGGCGCAACACCATCTCAGTCATATTGCGCGATAGAAGAATCTCTAAAAAAAGCCGATTGGCTTCTTTATTACTTCTCAGACTAGAGTCTATCAGACGCAAAGAGCGCGTCACAGTCCGCAAAGCATCGGGATGCAGGGGCAAACCATGGTGATCAGCAAGCCAAAACAACCGAATAATATTAACTGGATCCTGCTGAAATATATTATCGTTGGCGATAGTAATTCGATCCAAGGATATAATAAAATCTCCCTGAGGCGTTTTTGCGCGACGTCTTCGGAAGGGTTGTAGAAAACGATCAAAAATAGCGCGGGGCTTAGCCTGACGCGCTTCAAGCGCTGCACAAACAATCGCTGTCAAATCTCCAACCTGTTTAGCAACAAGAAAATAATGCTTCATAAATCTTTCAACGCGGGATAAACCGCTACGATTATGATACCCTAATTGCTGCGCGAGCACAGGCTGTATATCAAAGGTTAATCGCTCATCCGCCCTACCCCGCGCAAAATGTAATCGGCAGCGCACGCGCCATAAAAATTCTTCACACCTATGAAATTGACGATATTCAGCAGAAGTAAAAAGACCTGCCGCAACCAAATCTTCTGGCTCACGCACCTGATAGACATATTTTGCTATCCAAAAAAGCGTGTTGAGATCGCGTAATCCGCCCTTTCCGTCTTTAACATTCGGCTCAACAAGATAACGAGAAGCGCCTGAGCGACGCACGCGTCCATCTCGTTCTGCAAGCTTGGCAGTCACAAACTCACTGGCGTCAGAACGAGACACCTCACGAGCAAAACTTTGTTGTAGTTGCGTAAACAGCTCCAAATTACCAAGGATAAAACGCGACTCAAGCAATGACGTTCGGATTGTCATATCTGCCCGCATTTGCCGAATGCATTCGGCAACAGATCTCGTTGCATGACCAACCTTCTGTCGCAGATCCCAAAGTATGTAGAGTATTGCCTCGACGACACTTTCCCCCCATGGGGTCTGTTTATAGGGCAGCAAAAATAATAGATCTATGTCGGACTCAGGCGCCAAAAGCCCACGCCCATAGCCTCCGACTGCAACAAGCGCTAATCGTTCCGCAAAGGTTGGGTTATCGGCGACATGCACAAAAGTAATGACATAATCATGTATCGCGCCGATAAGTTCGTCTTGTAATTGGGCAAGCATCCGAGCAGAAGCGATGCCTTTTTCACCTGCCTCGAGACGCTGACGTACATGCCTGCGACCATGCGCCAAGACATCACGAAATAATCCAACAACGATGACGCGACGTTCCTGATCATCTTTAAGATCAAGACATATTGCGGCAATTGCCGAATTAAGGCTATCGCGCAAACCCGTAAAGCAAGCCTGAGACGCAAGCCCATTAAAAATTTCAGCCGCTGAGATTTGAGACATTGATCTTTTTATGACCTAACAAGCGATGACTGTCTTCTTTCAATGACATCTAAAACCACGGGGGCGAGATCTGGCCCGCCTACTTGGCATAATGCGCGCAGACCCGTTGGCGACGTGACATTAATTTCTGTGAGATAGCCGCCAATGACATCGATGCCGACAAAAATTAATCCGCGTTTCTTTAGTTCTGGCCCAAGCCGATCACATATTAGTTGCTCACGATCCGTCAGCTGCGCGGAGGCTGCAGATCCGCCTCTGACGAGATTTGAGCGGATATCATCATCGGCAGGCACGCGATTAAGTGCGCCAAGCGCAACGCCATCTATCAATAAAATACGCTTGTCGCCTTCTCTTACTTGCGGAAGAAATTGTTGAATAACCCAAGGCTCACGAAAAATCGTAGTAAACATGTCAAAAAGAGAGCCAAAGTTCGGGTCAGTTCGCGATACCTTAAAAACCGCCGCGCCGCCATGGCCATACAGCGGCTTCATAACAACATCGCCATATTTTGAACGAAACCTTTCGATCACCGCCCGATCGCGCGTCAAGACTGTCGGCGGCATCAAATCAGCAAATTCCATCACAAAAATTTTTTCTGGCGCGTTCCTGACATTTTCAGGATCATTCACCACCAGAACGTCAGACTGAATGCGCTCTAAAAAATGGGTTGATGTTATATAAGCAAGATCAAAAGGAGGGTCTTGACGCAGAAGTACAACATCCATCTCAGCAAGATTGATGTCTTGAGGTTCAATCAGCTCATAATAGTGCGACGGATCGTCAAAGACATTAATTGGGTTCGCATGAGCAGTCAGGCGCCCACACTCAAGCGCCAACTTATCGGGCGTGTAAAACCAAAGATTATGTCCCCGGCGCTTCGCCTCAAGCATCAAGGCAAATGTCGAATCGCCGGTAAAATTAATTCGCTCCAGCGGGTCCATTTGGACGGCTATATCCAGCATATACACTCCAATCGCAGAGGGCTGCAGTCAAGGGAACCGCCATATGATGACGAGGGTCGATCAGTCCTGGTCAGCAGCCTCGCTCTCAATATCATAACAGCACGGCTAAGCGATCAAAAGCTTCGGCCCTTTTACTGCAGGGTCAATGAACGAGTTCAAAACTAGAGGCAAATATACGCGCCCAGGATTCTGGTCATTTTCCAGAGAAAACGGCGCAGTTTGGGTTTGCTTGCAGACGTCATCAGTTTAAAGAGCTTATGGGTACGAATTAATGAATCGTAATTTTGGAAAGGGTTCCATGCGTCGCCTTCTTCTTCTTCGCCATGGCAAAGCGGACCGTCATTCGGCTGGCGGCGATCGCGAACGCCCCCTCACCCGGCGCGGAGAAGAAGACGCCCGCAGAATGGGCGATTATCTCTTATCAGCCAAGATCATCCCCGATCTAGCCGTTGCTTCTGGCGCCAGGCGGGCAAAGCAGACCCTGGAAAGAGCCCTCGAGGCCTTTCCCGGACATGTTACGCATTTGATCGAAAACACCATCTATTTAGCATCTGCAGGTCATCTACTGGAAACGCTCAAGCAGACGCCAGACAAAGTTCATACCCTACTTGTCGTCGGACACAATCCAGGCTTTGGAGAACTCGCCTCCATACTCGCCGGCGCGGGCGCGCCTCATGAGCTCGATCTGATGCGAACAAAATACCCAACCGCCGCCCTGGCGATATTAGACTTTAATCTCAGCCACTGGGGCGAGATTGACGTTGGCGCAGCGCGGCTCAATGCTTATGTGACACCGGCTATATTGCGTGGCGAGTCAATTGACGATCCTGACTAACTCAATTTCTCGGTCGTTTGACCGACCTTACCGAGCAGCCTAGAAACGCTGAATGTCTTACAATAGTTTTGGCCACCTCTTCCGAACAACAACCTTTGGTGAAAGCCACGGCGCCGCCATAGGCGCGATTATCGACGGCTGCCCGCCCCTTATCAGCTTAACCGAAGGGGACATACAATGCTTTCTGGACAAAAGAAAACCTGGTCAATCACGCTTTACCACGCAGCGCCGCGAAGCAGATGAAGTAAAGATTCTCTCTGGCGTATTCACAGACTCTGCTGGCGTGCAGGTTACAACAGGGACGCCAATCTCGCTTTTAATCGAGAATACTGATCAACGATCGAAAGACTATGGCGATATTGCTCAAAAATATCGCCCCGGACACGCAGATTATGTTTATGATGCCAAGTATGGCGTGCGCGACTTTCGTGGGGGCGGACGTTCCTCGGCGCGTGAAACAGCGGCGCGTGTTGCTGCCGGGGCTATTGCACGCAAAATTATTCCTGGCATTCAAATTCGTGGCGCACTTGTCCAGATTGGACCGCATAAAATAGATCGGCAGCGGTTTGATTGGTCCGAGATCGAACGCAATCCTCTATTTTGCCCAGACGCGACTGCCGCTCCCCTCTGGATGGACTATCTGGATGAGATCCGCAAAAAAGGGTCCTCAATCGGAGCCATTGTTGAGATTGTCGCTGAAGGCGCGCCTGCTGGTTTGGGCGCTCCGCTCTATGGCAAACTCGATAGCGATCTTGCCGCCGCGATGATGTCAATCAACGCTGTTAAAGGCGTTGAGATCGGCGATGGGTTTTCTGCAGCTTTACTTTCTGGCGAGGAAAATGCTGATGAGATGCGTCGCGGAGCTGACGGAACGCCTTTATTTTTATCCAACCATGCCGGCGGCATTGTAGGAGGACTATCAACTGGTCAGCCAATTGTCGTGAGATTTGCCGTTAAGCCAACCTCCTCCATTCTTACGCCTCGTCGGACGATTGACCGCCATGGCGATGATGCTGAGATTGTAACTAAGGGAAGACATGATCCATGCGTTGGCATCCGAGCGGTGCCAGTTGGGGAGGCGATGATGGCTTGTGTGCTCGCTGATCATTATCTTCGCCATCGCGGGCAAATTGGGTGATCACGCGGCGCTTGGCTCTTGCTGGAATAATGGCCAGCGCTACCCCTCTCGACAACCGAGCGAAGTCTCATAATACGATATTTATATCGCATGCTCGTTGCCGACAGCATGATCCTGGCCCAGGAACGCTCGATCGCCCAACAAGATTAGACGCCATTTTTACTACTCTTGATCAAGAAAAATTTAAATCATTGACGCGCGCAACGGCGCAAGCGGCCTCCCGAGAGTGTCTTTTACGCATTCACACGTCTGAGCTCATTGAACGCCTACAAAAAGCGACCCCAGAACGGGGCTACGCCAGAGTTGGCAACGACATATTTATGAATTCTTCATCGCTTGAATCAGCATTTCTTGCGGCTGGCGGCGCGATCAGCGCTATTGATGCAGTCTTGACGCTAGAATGGCGCAACGCTTTTGTCGCAACAAGACCTCCAGGACATCATGCATCCGCAAACCAGTCGATGGGATTTTGCTTTTTCAACAATGCAGCCCTTGCTGCCGCCCATGCGCGCCATCAGTATGGCGTCGAAAGAATTGCTATTGTTGATTTTGACGTTCATCATGGAAACGGCGTACAGGAAATATTTTGGAACGATAAAAACACGCTTTACGCATCAACTCATCAGATGCCTCTCTATCCAGGCAGCGGAGAGATTAATGAAACAGGCGCCTTTAACAATATTGTGAACGCACCCCTGCGCCGCGGCGATAGCGGCATTGAGTTTCGTCAGGCGCTTTTAAGTCGCATATTGCCAAAAGTTAGAACATTTTCACCCGAGCTAATTATTCTATGCGCAGGCTTTGATGCACATAAGCATGATCCACTTGGCGGCCTGCGACTTGTTGAAGAAGACTTCCGCGATGTCACCTTACGCCTAATGGAGATAGCGGCCCATTGCTGTCATGACCGCATCGTCTCATTGCTTGAAGGAGGATATGAACCTCAAGACTTAGCCAACTCTGTAGCTGCTCATGTCTCAGCACTCATGGATGTCTGACCTGGCCGTAAGGGATCGATGTCGTGGAGCGTAACCTCGCTATTTAGCTGCATCCTGTTTTGAGCCAACCTTACTGTATCTTCTTAGTCTCTCGCGCAAAGTCTAAAAACGACTGAATAAAAACCAAGATTTCTTAAAATAAGTTTGCTCGTGAACTGTAAAGCTCTCTTCTAATTTGAAATTATGGAACAAGAGCAATAAATAGCAAGAGCGCTTGCCATAATCAGCTTTTGGAGATGACCGTGTCACATTCAACCACTGAGGCTATTGAGGCTATCTCCCGCGGAGAAATTGTGGTCGTCACCGATGATGATGATCGAGAGAATGAAGGCGATCTTGTCATGGCCGCCGCCCTATGCACACCAGAGAAGATGGCGTTCATTATCCGCCATTGTTGCGGCATTGTTTGCGCCCCACTAACATTGGAAGATGCACGGCGACTACAGCTCGCCCCTATGGTGGCGCAAAATGATGCTCCATTGGGTACCGCCTTCACGGTTTCCGTAGATGTCCGACACGGCCTAACAACGGGCATCTCTGCCGAGCAGCGCAGCAATACTGTTCGATCGCTTGCCAACAGCAATATGGGCGCAACAGATTTTGTTCGTCCTGGACATGTCTTTCCCTTGATTGCGCGCGATGGCGGCGTTTTGATGCGATCTGGCCATACTGAAGCCGCCGTGGATCTTTGCCGGCTTGCCGGACTACCATCGGTTGGCGTTATCTGTGAACTGGCCAATGATGACGGCACAGTCATGACAGGACAACAGGTGGCTGATTTTGCGCGCAGGTTTAATCTAAAAATTTTGTCGGTCTCAGATCTTATTTCCTACCGCCAAGCACGCGAAAAGCTTGTTGAGCGCGTTGCAACGTTCCCCGTCAAAACTGACTTTGGCGATATGTCTGGCTACGCTTATGTTACAGCTTTTGATACGGTGAGGCATTTTGCTTTTGTGCACGGCTCTATCAATGATGGCAGAGACGTCCCGACGCGATTACACCGCGCCGATATACTTGACGACGTTATGGGCGGCGCAGCGACAATTCGCAAAACACTTTCACGCTTCAAGAAAGAAGGGCGCGGCATTCTCGTTTATCTCAGAGATGGCGCAGCAGGAGTGCCAACTAATATTACAGGAACAGACTATGACAATGCGGAAGAAAATCGCAAACGACAATGGTTTGACGTTGGGCTGGGCGCGCAAATCCTGAAAGATTTAGGCGTCACCTCTATCAGACTACGCTCGACCACTGCAAAACCGCGCGCATTCGTCGGCTTATCTGGATTTGGTATTGAAATTACAGCTGTTGAGTCGATTGATTAATCTTCTTTTTTTAAGGCTCCGCACGCGGATGCGCGGAGCGGAAAGCCTCCAAAAGACGTTGAGCGTCAATGGAGGTATAGATTTGGGTTGTTGAAAGAGATGCATGGCCCAACAGCTCCTGAATCGTTCTCAGATCACCGCCTCGTCCAAGGAGATGTGTTGCAAAAGAATGTCGCAAGGCATGTGGCGTGGCGGCCTCTGATAAGCCCAAAGCGCCTCGCAAGCGCTGCATCAAAAGTTGAATTATTCGGGGGGATAAAGCGCCGCCTCGCGCGCCAATAAATAAGGGGCCATTTGATAAGTCATGGGGACAAATCTCGATATAATTCTCAATTGTCGCTCTAACAGGGGCAATGACAGGCAACACCCGCCGCTTACCGCCTTTGCCGATAATGTTAATTCTATCAACAGGCCCAATTGGCGCGTCTTCCCTTCTAATAGCTAATGCTTCAGAAATACGAAGACCCACACCATAAAGTAGAGCAAGGACAGCTGTATCTCTTGCTAATATCCAAGGCTCGCATGCTTGACCCGCGCGGTGAGCATGATCCAGCACATCTCGGGCAGCGCTCACGCTTAATGCCTTGGGTAAGTTTTTTGGGCGTTTTGGCGCACGTACCGCGCTAAAGACGTCAGAACGCGCAAGTTCCTTTTTTTCAAGAAAGTTAAAAAAATTTCGTTGCGCCGCCAACCCTCTCAACAGCGAGCGGCTGCCTAAGCCATCATTGCGACGACGCGCCATAAAAGCTCGAAGATCTGAAGGCTCCAAAGCAATTAAATCATCAAAAGTTGGGGGACGACCAAGGTGATCTGTCAAAAAATCTAGGAAAAAAACGATATCGCGCCCATATGCGCTGATCGTATGCGGGGATGAAAAACGCTCAACGGCAAGCGCGCGAAGCCATTCAACGACTGCCTTCTGAACGGGCGGCGACGCGCTGAAACTTCCCATATCTGGAAGAGCGCGCTGCTTGGCGAGAAAGGTTGCGCCCTCAGGAGAGATGGCGCTAGAGAACTTGCGCATGCCTGACGGTAACGCAAAATTCCTAAATTAATATCAAGAAATTACAGCGCTCGACGGCTTACTTTCCATCTTTAATTTCTTCTGTTGCCTTGGCTAACAGCTCTTCCATAGTGCGTCGAATCTGATGGTCAGACTGATCAACGCCCCTTTCAAGAAAGTCTTGCTTAACCTTGGCGAATATCTTTTCTGAGGCATCGGCGCTAACTTCAGCTGCGACCAGAGCGTCCACATAAAGCGTGGTCTCAGCTTCGGATTTTCCAAGTTTTTCTGCAGCCCAAAGAGCCAGCAATTTATTGCGTCGCGCCTCGGCTCGGAAGTGCAACTCCTCGTCATGAGCGAAGCGTTTTTCAAACGATTCTTCGCGTTTGTCGAAAGTGCTCATGTCCGTCCTCTATCAGTTTTAAAAAATTAAAATGGTGCAGTTGTCAGCAAAGCAAGGATATTAGATACCCTGCCTGCCGCATGCGCAGGCAGGGTATAGGCGTATTCGCTAGTAAAGCCAATGGCTGTCATGACTCAATAAAATATACCATATAAAACAAATGCTTAACATATATCAAAGGCTGGGAATTGAGCATCTATATCGTTTTAAGCGGCCGCACTCAGCTCACGTTCTTTCCACTGGAAAAATTACCCTTAGCTTGTCTCGCAGCCTCAAAGCGTTTAGGACATCAGTGATCTGCGGCCAGGCATGAAAATTTCTCGCCGCTCCTGTGGGGCGTGCGCCCCTGATGAAGGCCTTATACGGCCGACTTCTTAAGGAGCCTAGGTCGAAGACTATGGATTTTCTCAAGCCACGGTTGACACCCATGAACCGCCGTCGTCGCATTTACGAAGGCAAGGCCAAAGTCCTTTATGAGGGCCCCGAGCCAGGCACTTTGATTCAGCATTTCAAGGATGACGCCACAGCTTTCAACGCCAAAAAGCATGAAGTCATTGATGGCAAGGGCGTGCTCAATAACCGTATTTCTGAATATGTGTTCCAAAATCTCAACAGCATCGGCGTGCCGACGCATTTTATTCGCCGTTTGAATATGCGTGAGCAATTAATCCGGGAAGTTGAAATTATCCCCTTAGAAGTTGTCGTTCGCAATGTTGCTGCAGGCTCTTTGGCTAAGCGACTAGGCCTGGAAGAAGGCACCCAACTTCCCCGTTCAATCATTGAGTTTTACTATAAAAATGATGCGCTTGACGACCCAATGGTGTCAGAAGAGCATATAACCGCCTTTGGTTGGGCGACCCCTCAAGAAATCGATGACATTATGGCGTTAGCCATTCGCGTTAATGATTTCTTATCTGGTCTATTTCTTGGTGTAGGTATTCGTTTGATTGATTTTAAGATGGAGTGTGGTCGTCTTTGGGAAAGCGAGATGATGCGCATCGTTGTCGCAGACGAAATCTCGCCCGATAGTTGTCGCTTATGGGATATTAAATCAAATGATAAGCTTGATAAGGATCGTTTTCGTAGAGACATGGGCGGACTTGTAGAAGCCTATTCAGAAGTCGCTCGACGGCTGGGAATCATGCAGGAAGGCGAGCCGGCAAATGTTGGCGCTCCAAAACTAGTCCAGTAATAAGCTGATTATTTTTGAGTTTTTACGCTCATATAATAGTTTTAGCCCACGACGGAATTGACAGATGAAAGCTCGCATTGTCGTTACCTTGAAAAACGGCGTCCTAGATCCCCAGGGAAAAGCAATTGAAGGCGCATTGGAAGCGCTTAACATCAAAGGCGTATCTAATGTGCGTCAGGGGAAGGTCTTTGATGTTGATATCTTCACTGATGATAGCGTAGCAGCAAAACAGAACCTTCAGGCCGCCTGCGAAAAACTTCTCGCAAATACTGTTATTGAAAATTATTCTATCGAAATTTGAACAGGCCGTCATGAAATCTGCGATTATTGTCTTTCCTGGCTCCAATCGCGAATTTGATATGGCGCGTGCGCTAGAACGCTCCACAGGAAGATCGCCAGAAATGCTCTGGCATGCCGATCATGACTTGCCTGCTGGAACGGATCTTGTCGTCCTGCCAGGCGGATTTTCATATGGCGATTATTTGCGTTGTGGCGCAATTGCGGGACGCACGACAATTATGGAAGCTGTACGCAAGCATGCCGCAAGGGGCGGGCTTGTTCTTGGCGTATGTAATGGCTTTCAGATTCTGTGTGAGAGCGGCCTCTTGCCTGGTATTTTGATGCGCAACGCAAATTTGCGCTTCATCTGCAAAATGCAATATCTCCGCGTTGAGCAAAATAATACAGCCTTTACCCGTAATTATGAATCGGGAGAAATTATCAAAGTCTGCATTGCTCATGGCGAAGGAAATTACGAGGCTGACGAGACGACCATCGAGGCTCTTGAAAAAGATGGCCGCGTAGCTTTTCGCTATTGCGATGCAGCGGGCTTGATTGGCGGGCGAGAAAACCCAAACGGCTCTCGCAATGATATTGCCGGAATTTACTCCCAACAGCGAAATATTCTCGGTCTCATGCCGCACCCTGAAAATCTCATCGACCCACTCGTTGGCGGCACTGATGGCTTGAAGCTTTTTGAAAGTCTGGGTAGCGCAGCGGCTTAACGCGATTGACGACGCGCTGTTTGGGCAATCCGCCACAGCGCTCTTTCCGCCTCCATCCGTGCGCGCGCTGCGTGCGCACGCACGCTCGTTTGAGCTTCGCGTAAAGGATCCAATAGTTCGCCAAGTCGCGTGGATGACCAGGCTTTCAGCTGTTCTTCAAGTAAGCCTCTATGCATAAAGCCAAATCCTGCGCGCATCATCATCGTTAGGCCTGGATCCAATCGACCGCTCTCTCTTTCCATCGCTACCCGGGCGCGATGAAGCGCAAGCCCATAACGCAAAGCGCCAAATAAAAGCGCGCCTGCATCGCCTCCTTGCTCGAAATAAGCATCAACAGCCTCTCCCGCATTTCCGGAAAAGGCTGAAGCAATAATTCTGTCTGAAGCGATATTAGAAGCATGGGCGACAATCGCTTCGACATCTGCAGCATCAACATGCTGGCGTCCATGCATATAAAGCGTAAGTTTGTTGAGTTCAGAGCGGCTCATTAGCCTATCTTCACCAAGAGCGTTTAATAAAAGCTCACGTGCTTCAGCTGTGGCGACAAGACCAGCTTCTAATAAGTTTCGATCAATTAATGCATGAAGATCCTGCTGCGTATCTGCTTGACACTCTATACTTGCGCCAAGATCAGCGCCTTCAATCAATTTGCGCAGCGGTGAGTCTTTTTTCAAAACTCCAGCAGTTATAATAATTGTGCAAGAGTCTGGCGGCGCTGCAATCAAGGACGTGATTGCAGGTATAATTGATTTTGCGCCCGCTTCAATGAGGATCGCGCGTCGACCGCCAAAGAGCGGCACTGTATTTGCCTCATCAAGCAGTGATAATGGATCAGTGGCGACCAAATCATTGCTCAATTCCACATATTGGAAAGGATCATTGCGATCATCTATACGTTTATCGATGACTCTTAGCGCACGTTCACGCACCATGCCGCCGTCAGGACCATAAATAAGAAATAAAAATACATTATTTGGCGATTGGGCAATAAAGCGTTCAGACTCACGACTTTTGATCGCAACCATAGAATGATCTCTAGTGTCGCGCTGCTAAATCCATGGCAATGCGCGTTCGAATGGACTCTGCAATAACTTTAGCATCGCGAATAGCTGCATCGCGCGAAGCACGCACGTTAGCAAAACGGGCAGTAAATCGATCGTAGCTTGCCATAGATTCTGCCGACCCCTTAGACACTTCAACTTTGTCAGGCAAAGAAATCAACGTATATTGCGCCACGACGATAACAGTCGCTGAACTCGAGAAGGCTGTTTGGGCATTATATATCGGTGTCTGGACACGCTCTGATAATGTCACTTTCAAGCGATATCGTGGCGAAGGCGTCGCCCCAGTGCCGTTTAGGGCATAGATTAACTCATTGCGCACATAGTGCCCAGTGCGATCATTTATCTCATCAACCTCAATTGCTTGAAGCTCTGTTGCCAGCGAAGAGCCATCTGCGCGCGGCCCATACATTGGCTCAATACAAGCCGCCAAGGGAAGTGCACATAAAGCGGTCGATCCGAACATTACTGCGCGCTTGAGCAACAATTTAAACGACGACATTGACGATCCTTTTAGGGACGAGAATAAATTTCTTAAGCGGCTTGCCCTCCATAGCGCGTATTACGGCATCTTGGGCAAGCGACGCCTTGCGAACTGTTTCCTCATCGGCATCGTGAGCAACGATTATTTCAGATCTTTTTTTACCGTTGACTTGAACAGGCAACGAAATCATCTCCTGAGCAACCAACCCAGGATCTGCAACAGGCCACGGGGCAAGAGAGACAAGAGACGTATGACCAAGATCTGACCAACATTCCTCTGCCACATGCGGAACCATCGGTGCAATTAATCGCGTTAGCGTATCCGCCGCCTCTCGAAAGGCGAAGGCCATATCAGCTGCAACACCTTTTTCATCAACGCCGTCAAGCGCTTCCGTCAATTCGTTCACATATTCACGAATTCGCGCAATCGCACTATTGAAACGAAGTCTTTCGATATTCTCTGTTACCTGGGCGATTGTGCGATGGGTAGCTTGGCGAATAGCCAGTGATTGTGGACCAACGCTTTCAGGCAGCGCGCCTCCTACCGGACCGGCAACACAGCCAAGTTCGCCCGTGATGCGCCAAAGGCGCTGAACAAACCGCCATGCGCCTTGAGCTCCCTCGTCTGACCAGATGACATCGCGGTCGGGCGGACTATCTGAAAGAACAAATAGCCGCGCAGTATCTGCGCCATAACTCGCAACAATTTCATCAGGATCAACCGTGTTTTTCTTGGATTTGGACATTTTTTCTATGGGGCCTATGTCAACTTCCGCCCCATTGTCATTTAGAAAAGCACGACGTTTGCCGTCAATGGTATCAATTCGGACAGCCGTAGGAGGAAGCCAGTTTCCATCAATATGACTTCTATAGGTCTCGTGCACGACCATGCCCTGGGTAAATAAACCTGCGAATGGCTCTGCTATGGCTTCATGGCCGCTATCACGCATCGCCCGGGCAAAAAAACGAGAATACAATAAGTGCAAAATAGCGTGCTCAATTCCGCCAATATATTGATCAACTGGCAACCATTGTTTCATGGCTGTTGCGCTAGCTGGCGCAAATTCATTTTTTGGGTCTGCAAAGCGCGCGTAATACCATGAAGAGTCAACGAATGTATCCATCGTATCGGTCTCGCGCAGTGCTGACTCGCTACAGACGGGGCAACTCACATGTTTCCATATAGGATGCCGATCAAGCGGATTCCCTGGTTGATCAAAACTCACATCTTCCGGAAGCCGAACTGGTAAATCTTTTTCAGGAACTGGCACAATGCCACAACTCTGACAGTGAATAATTGGGATAGGACACCCCCAATATCGCTGCCTGGATATTCCCCAGTCTCTGAGCTTGTAATTAATTTTCCGCCTACCTTGCGGCTCATTGAATAATAATCGCTCCTCCAGTTTTACAGAAGATGCTTCTTTCGCCTCGGCCACAGAAAGACCATCAAGAAAGCTGGAGTTAATCAGCGTGCCGCCACCCTCATATGCTTCTTGGTCTATTGTAAAGGATGCAGACTCAACGCCTGGAGGACAAACGACTGGCGTCAGACCCAGCCCATATTTTCTTGAAAACTCCAGATCACGCTGATCATGGGCTGGACACCCAAAGATTGCCCCTGTCCCATAATCCATTAAAATAAAGTTAGCGATATAAACAGGCAACGCGCAACTTGGATCAAAAGGATGCAACACGCGCAATCCTGTATCGAAACCAAATTTATCGGCTGTCTCAATCGCTTCAGCAGAGGTGCCGCCGCGACGACATTCCTCGCAAAAGTCAGCAAGCTTCCTGTTTTTTTCCGCCAAAAATTTTGATAGTGGATGATCTGCAGAGAGCCCAACAAATTTTGCGCCAAATAAAGTATCGGGCCTTGTTGTAAAGACTTCAATTTCACGAAAATTATCTAGGGACTTTTCTAATTCGAACCGAATAGATAGACCCTCAGATCGCCCAATCCAGTTACGCTGCATGAGACGAACCTTCTCAGGCCAACGCGTTAAGGTTTCAAGCGCGGTGAGCAATTCTTCGCAATAAAGCGTTATCCGCAAAAACCATTGTGTGAGCTCGCGCTGTTCGATAAGCGCCCCAGAACGCCATCCACGGCCGTCAATAACTTGCTCATTGGCCAAGACAGTATGGTCTACTGGATCCCAATTCACGCGCGATTGTTTACGGTCGACGAGCCCCGCTTTTAAGAAATCAAGAAAAAGTCTTTGCTGATGTTTGTAATATTCTGGATCACAAGTTGCGATCTCACGCGACCAATCAAGCGAAAGCCCCAAGGACTTCAGTTGCGTGCGCATGGCGGCAATATTTGCATAGGTCCATTGAGCTGGATGGGCTCCTGTCTGTGCTGCTGCGTTTTCTGCCGGCAACCCAAAAGCGTCCCAGCCCATCGGGTGCAAGACATCATATCCACGCGCGCGCATGAAACGAGCGATGACGTCTCCCATTGAATAATTTCTTACATGGCCCATGTGCAGCCGGCCGGAAGGATAAGGAAACATTTCAAGTACATAATACTTGGGCAAAGAGCTCGGCTCCCCAGCTCTAAAAACCTGTTTTTCTTCCCAAATCCGCTGCCATCGCGGCTCGGACTCTGCAAAATTATAGCGGTCGGGTCTCATCAATGTCTGAATCCGATCAAAAGGGGAGCCCTTCTGTAATGCCGAGCCTGAGGGGCGATGTCAAAGGAGATCTTATTGTCGCCGCGAATGATTGCAGCCGACGAAAATGCGCGTTAACCACAGCTATGACCATTCGCAACCGCCTGAAAGCAGCCAAGGACACAATCGCCCGCGCCGCCCTAGACTGTGGCCGGGATCCCCACACAATTACACTGATATGCGTAACTAAAACATTTCCAACACAAGATATCCTCCCCCTGATCGACGCCGGTCAGCGCGTTTTTGGCGAGAACCGTGTGCAGGAGGCAAGAGAGAAGTGGCCCGAGCTTCGTCTGCGCCATTCAGACATTGAACTTCATCTCATTGGGCCCTTACAATCGAATAAAACGAGAGAGGCGATAGAAACCTTCGATGTTATCCAGAGCGTCGACCGGGAAAAAATTGCCCTAGCCCTATCTCAGGAAATAAAAAAAACTGGTAAAAACCCAAGACTATTCGTTCAAGTCAACACAGGAGCAGAACCCCAAAAGGCTGGCGTTCTGCCTCAGGACGCTGATAATTTTCTCAATCTTTGCAGAGAAAAATATGAGTTAATGATTACCGGCCTCATGTGCGTACCTCCCGTTAATGAACAGGCGGCTCCTCATTTTGCGCTTTTAGCCAAGATAGCCAAAAAAAACGGCCTAACCGAATTATCGATGGGGATGAGTTCTGATTATGAGATCGCAATACAGCTGGGAGCTACCTATGTTCGGATCGGATCTGCAATCATGGGAACGCGAAGCTAGGCGATCGTGATCAATACTCTTCTCGCGAGCCTTGGAAGTAGACGCGCCATGTCCTGAGACCTTAGGGCGATACATCCAGCTGTCGGCTCAAGAGCATCGGTGGCCAGGTGAAAAAAGATTGCGCTGCCCCGTCCGCGTATTGGCGGACAGATATTGTAATCTATTACTCCAACAACATCATATAAATGATCAACACGCCACATTTCCTCATGACTAAATTTTGATGGAGATCGCAACCGCCGATTATAGAGAAAGGTTGCACGATCATCACACCATATATCTTTGCGGTGGATTAACCGCCAAGATGGCGTAAGCCGTCGCGCACGCCTTAAGTAAAAAAACAATAATGCGTAACGACCAAGAGGCGTAGCGCTGTCGCCTTCACGTTTAAAACGCGTCACGCCATTCAATCCTACGGAGCATGGCACTGAAAGAGACCCAGCGCATAGTCGCGCTTGATGTGGCAGGCCACCAATGCGACGCGTCACCCTGATTTTCGTTAATGAGCGAGTATGATGGTTTTCTTTTATCACTTGAAATTATATGTTTATATTGAATGGGCTTTAATCTGAAACTAACATATAACTTTTTAGGTTTCGATCCCCAGATAAGAAAAATGCTAAATTTACTAATCTTAGCAAGCAGCACACTGGCGCGTCTACTCAAAGAGCTTGAGGGGGCTTTGGGTGATCCCTGCCTCTATATCACCTCTTCTATTGATGAACTTTTTAAACAAGCCCCAACAGGAAACAGCATTTTCCTACTTGATGCGGATGAATGCAGAAGCGCCCTCGACACAACAATAGAACAGCTGCATAAATTTAATCTCAAAGCTCCTATTATCTTGATTTGCGATAAAAACACGCCAATGACTAATCTTGCAATTAGGCTAGAGCGCCCCTTCAGACTTCAAGAGCTGCGCCAGATAATTGAACAATGTTGCCGCTTAACTCAGTTAAATCATCAAACAGAAGTAGATCACAAGAGTAGCCTCAATTTTACAGAAAAAGAGGAGGCAATCATGATAAAT
>DAIRFH010000082.1:0-8310 GCA_036795145.1 Methylocystis sp.
GACTTTCGTCACCGGAACCTAAATCCGGCGCGTCTACCAGTTCCGCCACGCCCGCGCCAGGAGGGTTCCCATGGAGCCCTCTCGAAACATTGAGCCTACGATCGCAGGCGCAGCTCTATAGCATGGCATTTGGGTATTGCTTGCAAAAAATTGCTCTATTCACACTCACAAGGCAATTTCATCCCCCTGAAGCATTAGATGTACACATTCAATCCCTCAATACTTGCTTCTTTTCCAGAGAATTGACCAAATAACTTGTGATTACTCAGAGGGTTCAATGAACAAAGACTCGTCTTTAACAAGATTTACCCGGCGAGACATTCTTTGCGGGATCTCAGTTCTCGCCCTGCCTGTGCCAGCGCAGGCAAATGAACCCGCACAACAAAAGTTGATAGAAGCCAAGGCTGGCAAAGCTGCCATGGTAAAGTCAGCAGAAACTGATATTTGGGGTTTTGAAGGAACATCACCTGGCCCTCTGTTGCGCTATAAGCAAGGTGAGAGGCTAAATATAAAATTTATCAATAGATTAGACTATCCCATGAGTATTCACTGGCATGGAATGCGCGGCTTTAATGAAATGGAAGGGGTCGTTCCACTTACACAAAGTGCCGTATTAAAAAATCAGAGCTTTGAGTATATACGCGATTTAACGGAGCCTGGACTTTTCTGTTATCGACCAAGTGTTTATGGCAAAACACCGGAATTAATGGGGCTGGGTCTAAAAGGTCTTGTTATTGTAGACGAACTAAAAAAACTAGAGGCAGATCTGGACCTAGCTCTCGTTCTTGATGACTGCAGACTTGACCACAACAACCAAATCATCAGGGATTTTAGCGAATCCAATGCAACAGAGCCCAACGGCTCCTCTGGCACGCTCCTAACGGTAAATGGTCAAGCAGCTCCCCTTAAAAAGATCAGCGCCCCTGGATCTCGTATCAGATTGCGCATTGCTAACCTCGCAAACGCCAGGATCATGATCGTGAACATTAAAGGCGCAACGCCCTATGTCATTGCAATTGACAGTCAGCCATGCGCGGCGTTTGAGCCTGTCAAACACAGCATTCCCATTGCCCCGGGAGCCAGGTTTGAAATTATGTTTGATATGCCAGCAACGGAAGAGACGAATGTCAACGTTTTATTAAACAACTCTGAGGATGGGCCCCATAATCTTATTGAAATAACAGCAAAAGGCCAAACTCAACACACACGCCAATCAATTGTCAGTCTACCCCAAAACCCCACACTGCCTGCCGAAATCAAACTCGCCAACAGTAAAAAAGTCGACCTTGTCATCTCAGCAATTAAGGGAGGCAAAACACCGGTTTGGTTGATTAACGGCAAGGCGGGGAAGGCGTATAGCGGATCGCCATTATTTGTCGTTCGCTCGGGAACGCCGGTGACCTTAAGCTTTATCAATCAATCTCCTGAAGCGCTCGCCATGCATGTGCATGGACAAGCCATGCGCCTGCTTCATGATCTGGATGATGGATGGGAGCCTTACTGGAGAAACGCCGTCATCGTTCCCCCCAGAAAAACCAAACATGTCGCCTTCATTCCTGAGGCGCCAGGCAAATGGGCAATTCATGACGATATTCTCGAGCATGAGGCCCTTGGATTGGCGTGTTGGTTTTTAGTCGAGTGAAAACAATAGAGATGTGGCTGATAGTCGCGAGACAGACTGCCAAGTGTCATGTAGACTAACTTTTGAATTAGCCACTGTCTGCGCATGAGCAATGACATATATAAAGCATGTCGTCCGGGGCATGGCGTTTCGGACATATTAATAATATTACTCAGCCGCCCGATGTAAAAGAAGGCGGTTCATTCTGCTAAATGGGAGAATTATAATGAAAATGCGTTTTCTCGCCGCCATGACGATTGCGACTGTTGGCTGTGTGGCTCAAGCCCATGCGCATGGCGACGTGGGGAGCAATCAAGGCCAGTGCTTGATGAAGATTGGTCCAGACACGATGACCTTCACAGGTTATCAGCCAATCAAATCCCGCGAACAGTTTTGTGATGATATCCCAGACGCCGGGCCAACAATTATAACTCTCGACGCTCAGCAGGATGAGCTGCGTGATATGAATTTGGAAATGCGGGTTGTCAGAGATGTTGGCCAGAAAGATCCTGGTGAAAACGCTGAGGCGAATACGGAGTATTATTCGGCTCCAAAAAAATATCGCACAGGCACGCTAACATTCGAACATAATTTCCCTGTTCAAGGTAAATTCATTGGCGTTGTAACTGCTAAAAGTGATGACGGCTCGAAGGAATATAAAGCCGTATTTCCATTTGCCGTTGGATTAACTCAGACCAAGGACATCACAATAGCAGTGTTCTTTGCTGGTATTGCTCTTGTTGGTTTTGGCCTGTGGTATAAAAAGCAATTCATCGACAAAAAGCCTGCTGCTAAGGCGTAAGGTATTTTAGGGTAAAGATTCTATGCGACCGTCGCGTAATGTTACGCGACGGTCTAATTTTTCCGCCAAATCAAGATTATGCGTTGCGATCAGCGCGGCAAGTCCAGTGTTGCGGGCAAGCGTAAGCAGCGTTGCGAAAACATGGTCTGCAGTTTTTGGATCAAGATTACCTGTTGGCTCATCAGCCAAAAGAAGATCTGGCGCGTTAGCAACAGCACGCGCAATAGCCACCCGCTGCTGTTCTCCGCCAGACAGCTCAAACGGCCGATGCGTAGCGCGTGCAGTGAGTTTCATATAATCGAGTAATTTACCGGCTCGGACGATGGCTTCTTTACGACTAAGCCCGTTAATCATCTGAGGAAGAACAACATTCTCAATCGCGCTGAATTCCGGCAGTAAGTGATGAAATTGATAAATAAAGCCAATACATTCTCTGCGCAGTTGCGTTCTCTGCGTATCATTCATACGAGATGTCGACTTGGCGAGGATAAAGGTCTCCCCAGAGTCTGGGCGCTCTAATAGCCCTGCAATATGAAGCAGGGTGGATTTTCCCGTCCCAGAAGGCGCAATTAAGGCAACTGTCTCGCCAGGATAGATTTTTAGATTTGCGTCAACAAGAATATCGAGACGCGCCTCTCCTTCACGATAGTGACGCGCAATATTTCGTAGCTCCAGAACGGAGCCTTGAGACGATTTACTCATGTCTAAGAGCATCTATTGGATCGAGAGACGCAGCTTTCCAAGCGGGATAAATAGATGCAAGGATTGCAATAAACAGCGTCATACTAACGATAATCGTGACTTCGCGTGGATCAACAATTGCTGGCAACCGCGAAAGGAAATAAAATTCCGCCGGGAAAAAATTTGTATTTAAAGCGCTGTTCAGGCCCAACCGGATCGTCTCTAGATTTCTTGCCAACAGAAGACCCAGGCCAAAGCCAGCAAGGGTGCCAACAACGCCAATGGAGGCGCCGATGATCATAAACACACGCAGTACTGCGCCGCGTGTTGCGCCAATCGTGCGCAAAATTGCGATATCTTGGGTTTTATCTTTCACAAGCATGGTGAGGCCCGAGATAATATTAAAAGCTGCCACGATGACGATCAGGGACAAAATGATAAACAGTATATTTTTTTCTACTTGAAGCGTTTCAAAAAATGTTTTGTTTCTCTGGCGCCAATCCGTGACAATTACTGGGCGAGTGACAGCCTTATCAAGAGCTAGTCGAAACGCATCCATTTGGTCGGGATCATCAACGAAAGTTTCAACAACTGTTGCCTCATTATCTTTATTAAAAAAATTCTGTGCCTCAGTAAGCGGCATATAAACAAAAACATTATCGAATTCGGACATGCCAATGGAAAATATAGCAACAACATTATAGGCCTTAATCCGCGGCGCGATGCCAAATGGCGTCTGCGCTCCCTTAGCGATAAGCAAACTAACCTTGTCACCAACAGTAACGCCCAGGGTCTCTGACAATCTCTGACCGATCGCCACGCCTTCAGCCTTATCAAAGCCTGTCAAAGATCCAATTTTGATATTTCCAGAAATGCCAGGAAGCCGAAGCAGATCTTTTTCACGCACGCCTCGCGCAAGAACGCCTGACTGACCAAATTGAGTAGAAATACCAGCCGCTCCTTCAACCATAGGTATAGCAAGCTTAACGCCTGAGACCCCAGCTGTTTTCCTGGCAACGTCTTCCCAATCTGTAAAAGGGGTCTCTACTGCTTGTAAAAATGCATGACCATTAATGCCCATAATTTTGTCCATCAGCTCACGATGAAAACCATTCATAACTGAAGTGACAACGATTAATGTTGCAACACCAAGCATAATGCCAAGAAATGAAAAGCCCGCGATCACCGAAACAAAACCATCTGCACGTCTTGCGCGAAGATAGCGCAACGCGACCATCCATTCGAAAAGGGAAAAAGCTCCAGAGCCTTTGGTCGACGGCGCTATTTTTTTATTTTGGTTCATTTATGCGCCAAACGTATTGTATCTGATATGAGACTTACAGCCTCAGAAGGCGACAGGAATTGCTTTTCACCGTCTCTGCGACGCTTAACTTCTACCTTACCATCCGCTAAACCTTTTGGACCAACGAGAATTTGCCAGGGCAACCCAATAAGATCAAGGGTTGCGAATTTTGCGCCCGGGCGCTCGTCACGATCATCCAGAAGCACCTCCAGTCCAGCATTTTCAAGTTGCTGAACCAAATCAGCGCAGACTTTACCCGTCGCCAGATCGCCAACTTTTAAATCCGCAACGCCGACATGGAATGGCGCAATAGTTTCTGGCCAAATAATCCCCGCCTCATCGTGCCCAGCCTCAATAATTGCTGCGACAAGGCGTGATGGACCAATACCATAGGAGCCCATTTGAACTGGAAACTCCTTGCCGTCTGATCCATTCACGACCGCCTTCATTGGTTCAGAATATTTAGTTCCGAAAAAGAAAATGTGACCTACTTCAATGCCTCTTGCGGCAACACGTGACGATTCAGAAATTTTATCAAACTTTTCTACATCATGCATTTCGCTCGTTGCAGCATAAAGCTCTGTCCACTTTTCAACCACAGCTCTAAGAGCAGCCTCATCGTCAAATTCAATATCGGCTGGCGGCGGAGAAAAAGACAGATAATCTTTGTGACAAAAGACCTCACTCTCTCCTGTTTCAGCAAGGATGATGAACTCATGACTAAGGCTTCCACCAATAGGGCCTGACTCGGCAGCCATAGGAATAGCTGTCAGTCCCATCCTCGCAAAGGTGCGCAAATACGCAACAAACATTTTATTATAGGCATGGCGCCCAGCCTCTGGCGTTGCGTCAAAAGAATATGCATCCTTCATCAAAAACTCTCGTGAGCGCATAACGCCAAACCTTGGACGAACTTCATCACGAAACTTCCACTGAATATGATACAAATTTAAAGGAAGATCTTTATAAGAGCGAATATATCCGCGGAAGATTTCCGTGATCATCTCTTCGTTTGTTGGGCCATAAAGCATCTCGCGTTCATGCCGATCAGAAATGCGTAACATTTCTTTGCCATAAGCCTCATAACGACCGGATTCACGCCATAAATCTGCTGATTGAATTGTCGGCATGAGACATTCAATGGCTCCTGCCCGATTTTGTTCTTCTCTAATAATTTTTGTAATATTATTGAGGACTTTCAAGCCTAGGGGGAGCCACGCATAAATTCCTGCAGACTCCTGCCGGATGAGACCTGCTCGCAACATCAACCGATGCGAAACAATTTCTGCTTCTTTTGGGGTCTCGCGTAGAATTGGCAAGAAGTATTTTGTGAGACGCATTGGCTCTTCCAGTCAGTCATGGCGCTATCATAGAGGACATGGCGCAACAGCCTATCAAGGTCGCGGCGCTATGTTTGATCGCAATCAAGTTTCAACCCTGCCGCAGGCAAAAATGCAAGCGACCCCATCGATATTCTTATCATTAAAAAGTTCAAAGCTTATTTTTGGCTGATCTTTGGAGAAAAAAAATGACGCAGGATAATGACAAAATCATTTATGACAATAAGAAGTTGACCCGGTTCGAGCTTGCTGCTGAGGGGTGCCTAGCCTTTGTCGCATATCGCATCTCAGACGGGGTTATGGACCTATATCACACCGAATCGCCCAAAGAGCTTGCTGGTCGTGGCATAGCGTCACGTCTCGTTCTGAAGGCATTGGAAACTGCCCGTCAGCACGGCCTCAAAGTCAAGCCGACGTGTTCTTTCGTTAAAGCCTATATGGAACGACATCCTGAGTATAAAGACCTAAAAGTCTAATTATTTTACCTCAGTCTCAATTTGAGCCGCGATATCAAGCCACTGCTCCTCAGCTCCGGCTAATGCGACTTCAAGTTCAGCGCGCTGCGCGCCCAGCTTTACAGCCTCATCTGGTTTTCGCTGATATGCGTCATGAGCTGATAAAGCTTCATCAACGCGCGCTAAAAGCTGAGTTAGTTTATTAACTTTTTCTTCAGCTGCAATCAGCTTTCGGCGTAATTGAGCCGTGTCATGTTTCTTTGGAAATGTTTTGGTTTTTTCAACTTCTATTACGCCCTTGCCCCTGTCATCTTCATCACGAGCCTTTGACAAAATAAATCGACAATAATCATCCATATCGCCATTAAAATCTTTGACTGTCCCGTTATCAACAAGCCATAGCCTGTCAGCGCATGCTTCCAAAAGATAACGATCATGAGAAACCAAAATGACGGCGCCAGTGTAATCGTTTAAGGCCTCAATCAGGGCTGCGCGACTATCAATATCAAGATGATTGGTTGGCTCGTCCAGAATAAGCAGATGGGGTGCATTAAAAGTAGCGACGCTTAAGAGAAGCCTGGCTTTTTCTCCGCCAGAAAGATTAAGAATTTTTGTATCAGCCCGGGCGCCAGAAAACCCAGCTTGGGCCGCTCTTGCCCGAATGCGCGCCTCTGTTGCATCTGGCATGAGTGCGGCATACACCCTGTAAGGGGTCTCATTTAGGTTGAGATCATCAACCTGATGTTGAGCAAAAAATCCAGCCACAAGTTTAGATGCGCGAACAACTCTGCCATCTGTTGCCTGTAAACGCCCTCCCAATAATTTAGCGAATGTGGATTTACCCTTGCCATTTGCACCTAATAAACCAACACGATCATCCTCTGATAACGATAATGTTAGTCCTGACAATACTGTCTTTTCGCCATAACCAGCTGCTGCCTTCTCTAAGGTTATAATTGGAGGAGACAAAGGACTGTCAGGAGATAATAATTGAATAGGCAATACACTATCATCAACAATAGCTGTTACTGGCTGCATTTTGCTTAGCAACTTTAATCGTGATTGGGCTTGACGAGCTTTGGTTGCTTTTGCTCTGAAGCGATCAACAAATGCTTGTAAGTGCTTTCGATGCTCTTCCTGTTTCTTACCGGCTTTGATGGCCAATAAACGCGCCTCTTGGCGCTGCTTCTCAAAGGAGGAATAATTACCTTTATAAAGTGAGAGCTTACCCTGTTCGAGATGAAGTATATGAGTTGCCACAGCATCTAATAAATCTCGATCATGACTGATGACTAGAACATTGGCTGGATAGTTTGTAAGATAATCGATCAGCCAGAGAGCGCCTTCAAGATCGAGATAGTTGGTTGGTTCATCAAGCAAGAGTAGGTCAGGCTGAGAAAAGAGAACAGCGGCAAGCGCGACCCGCATGCGCCAGCCTCCTGAGAATTCTGAAAGCGGCCTTAGTTGCGCTTCTGAGTTAAACCCCAGACCATTTAATATTGTCGCCGCTCGTGCAGGCGCTGAATGCGCGTTTATATCAACCAAACGCATTTGAATTTCAGCGATCTCATCCGCATCGACAGTTTTTTCAGCCTTTTTAAGTAAGTCTTGTCGCTCGACATCAGCCGCCAACACAAAATCTACTAGGCTCGTTGATCCCCCAGGAGCTTCTTGATCAACCCTGCCAATTTTGGTGCGTGATGGAAGTAAAATTGTACCATTTTCAGGAGAAATTTCTCCAGCAATCAAGCGGAACAATGTTGTTTTTCCAGCACCATTCCTGCCAACAAAGCCAGTGCGGGCTCGCTCAGGGAGAAAGGCTCCTGCCTGATCAAAAAGTAGCCGATCGCCCAGGCGATAGGTGAGTTGATTAATCGTCAGCATGGTCTCAAAGCTTTAATGTGGCCGAGTAACAGGCGCAAATATGCTAAAGTAGCAATACTGTGAGCCTGAACGCTCTTGTCTTGAGCCCTGAGCGCCTCTATACAGCCCGGATCGTCGATTTTGCGCTGTCGTAGGCAGTCAGTCGAACGCGCCCATCGTCTAGAGGCCTAGGACGTCGCCCTTTCACGGCGAAAACAGGGGTTCGAATCCCCTTGGGCGCGCCA
>DAIRFH010000083.1:0-8303 GCA_036795145.1 Methylocystis sp.
GCTGATATTAATTAAATAGCTACATGAGAGCGGGGCATGTTTTTTGGTCCGACACAATAGTTAATTTTTTATTAACCATTCTTTCTAAAACTAAATGCAATATTAAAATGATTCTCCTGAGCTATGTTGTGGAAGAATCACATTACGCCCATGGACCCAGAGCCCCGAATCCAACACTGTGAAATGAGTTTAGGGATGTCTCTTCTATCAATTACCAAGTGGCGGCGTGATCTGAAGTATCGCAATACGAATCAATTCTTTCTGGATTGGCGGGAATGACGATTAAGCTTCAGGCCTTCATGATGGGTAATAATAGGGTGATGGATCTTGCCGCGTCTTGCTGACACTAAAAAATAAGGTTGGCTTATGCTAATCGCTTCGCAAAAAATTACTGAACGCTCAGAACATCCCGTTGATGTTGTCGAACAGCTTGCAACATCAAATGACTGGAGTTTTGATCGCGATGATGAGGATGAGATTTCAATCATTGTCAGCGGCGTCTGGACTGAATATCAGATCGCCTTTACATGGTTACCTGATTTAGAGACATTGCACGTGAGCTGCGCCTTTGATCTTAAGGCTCCTGCCCGTAGACAAGGGGAGCTTATCCGACTTATCGGCGCAATTAATGAACAAATGTGGATAGGTCACTTTGACTTTTGGCCCGAACAGGGCGTCGTGATGCATCGGCATGGCTTGCTTCTCTCGGGGGGCGCCCAGCCCTCTGCGCCACAGTGCGCAGCCCTCCTCGAAAATGCTCTCAACTCCTGTGAAAAACATTATCAATCTATTCAATTTGTTTTATGGGCTGGAAAGTCGGCAAAAGAAGCCCTAGAAACCTCCAATTTTGAAACATTAGGCGAGGCTTAAATTATTGACGCTCCCTGACGTGACCCGTATGGCGCTCATCGGCGCCGGCAATATGGGATACTCTCTTCTGCTAAGCTTAAATAACCAATCAGACGTGTCATTTGACGTCACAATCGTCGAACCAAATCCATCCGATAATTTACAGGCTTTATGTAACAAAAAAGGTTTTACGTTACTATCACACCCAACAGCTTCTTCATCGAGCTTTGATATTGTAATGCTAGCGGTTAAACCGCAGATGATTGAAGCCGGCATTCATGCTGCTAATAACTTTATTGGACGATCGACCTTATTAATTTCAATATTAGCCGGCAAAACACTAGCAGAGATAGAAAAATTATTATTAATTCCAATTGCCGTCATTAGGGCTATGCCAAATACGCCGATCTCAGTCGGTCGGGGTGTTACAGGCTTGTTTGCTAATACTGTAACACGTCTAGAGCATCGTCATTTGGCTGAGGTCATTCTATCATCAGCAAGCACTGTCGAATGGTTGTCAAAAGAAGATGACATAAATGCACTTACGGCAGTATCAGGATCTGGTCCTGCGTATGTTTTCTATTTAGTTGAATGCTTAACTCAAGCAGGCGTTAATGCTGGCTTGCCTGCGGATCTCGCGAAACGTATCGCTCGAAAAACCATCGAAGGGGCAGGGGAGCTTTTATTCCAATCTCCAGAAATCACTGCAACAACGCTAAGGCAAAATGTAACGTCACCAGGAGGAACAACTGAGGCGGCGCTATCTATCCTTATGCGTCATGATGGATTAGAGTCCTTAATGACAACTGCAGTCAACGCAGCCCGTGATCGAGCGAGAGCACTGTCCAAATAGCAAATGTATACAAGCTTGATGGCAAGAGCGATCAACCTCAGCGTTGCTCAGAACGGAGTTCTCAATGAGTAGCCCTCGCGATAAAGTGATCGATGCCGCCCTTTCGTTAGCCGCGCGTCGTGATTATGGGGACATAACCCTTAATGATATCGCCTTTGAAGCAGAGATAGCCTTGGCTGATTTGCGGGATCTATTCCCTTCAAAAGGTGCAATACTGGGTGGGTTTATACGCAGAATAGACAAGCAAGTTATTCAAATTCTTGAAAACGTAAACGATCATCATTCCGCTCGGGAAAGATTATTCAATGTCTTGAAGTGTCGCCTAAAGCAGATTTCCCCCTACCGGGAATCGCTTATCAGCATCAAAAGCTGGGTGGACAGAGATCCCCTTATCGCCCTAGCTCTGAACAAAGAGTTGATCAATTCAATGCGTTTTATGCTTGAAATCGCCGATCTTGAAAGCGACGGGCCAGTTGGTGCGTTAAAGTTGCAAGGGATGGTTGTTGCCTGGATGCATGTCATTAACGCATGGATCGCCCAAGATGAAGACGCCGCCCTCATAACTCTCGATAAGGAAATGGTCAGAGGAGAACATTTTCTAAATCAAGCAGAAAAACTAACGCATTTCACACAGCCTGCGGTTAGCCTTTGGGGTGCTATTTTAAATTACCGAAATAAAAATTACGCCAAGGGCACGGATGATGATTTTCCATCAGCAACGGCTTAATCAAGAACGGGCTTTATAGAGGCAGCGTTACAGTCGCACGCAGTCCCCCCAAGGGGCTTCGATCAAGCTGAATATCGCCACCGTGGGAACGGGCAATATCTCTGGCGATGGCAAGCCCGAGACCAGAATTTGCTGTGTCCTGATTTCGTGATTCATCTAAACGATAAAACGGACGAAAAGCGTCCTCTCTGCGTTCTACAGGAATGCCTGGGCCATCATCATCAATATGTATAATTATAAAATCTCCATTATTGATGACAGAAAATTCCAATTTGCTCCCATACCTTTGAGCATTGCCCACAAGGTTAGCCATGAGGCGTTTCATTGAAGCCAAGCGCGCCACAATCGTTGGGTCACCAATTACGTTAACTGAGGCTGTCAAACCACGACGCTCTGTATCAGCCTGCAAATCATCAAGTATATTCTTCAAATCAGTTGGCGCAGACTGCTCTCCACCATCTCCACGCGCAAAAGCTAAATAAGCTTCTACGATACGTTCCATCTCCTCGATATCTTTGCGCATTTCGACAGTTTCATTATCATCTTTAATAAGAGCCAATGATAATTTGAAACGCGTAATTATGGTGCGTAAATCATGTGAGACGCCATTTAACATAGTTGTGCGCTGGTCTATTGCTCTTTCAACGCGTTTTTTCATCTCTAGAAAGGCTGCGCCGGCCCGTCTTACCTCACGTGCGCCTCGAGGACTAAATTGTATGTCACGCCCTTTTCCAAACTCTTCAGCAGCTTCCGCCAAACGTAAAATAGGGCGAATTTGATTCCTCAAAAACGACGTTGCGACAGCTAAAATAATGATGGAGGCAAGCGCCATCCACATGAAGAATATATATGAATTTGATGCATAAGCATGATTGCGATTAACAAGCATACGAAGCGTAACATCATTTAAGGCAACTCTTATTTCTATAAACTTACGGGACAGATTTGTATTAACCCAAAAAGGTTGTGATATTCTTCTGGATATTTCTTTATTTAAAGCTTTGTCTAATAATGCAAAAAGAGAGGACTGCTTATTTTGACTTGGCAATGATACATTCGGAAGCACGCTGACCTCTACGCTAAGCGCAGAAGCTGCTATGCGCCTGAGTTTTTCGTGCTCATCATCTTCGGGAAATTCATTATATATTTCAACTATAGCCGATACTTCACGGGCCACGGCTGCAGATAATCTATAAGTGACGACTTCCCAGTGCCTTTCCATAAATACATATGCGACAGCAGATTGCAGTAAAACAACGGGAAGAATGACAATAAGCAATGCCCGAGCATACAAGCCTTTGGGCATACGGTCATGAAGCCATTCAGTGAAGAATCTCCAAACATGTCGCGGTGGTGATAAGAGATTAATTGACACGTTATGCCAATGCTCCAGTTACGATTTTTTTATAGCTGATATCCGTGACCAATTGATAGCCATATCCGCGTATCGTCTTCAGATATTTTGGCATACGAGGATCTTCTTCAATTTTTTGACGCAGACGTGTGACGTCAACGTCTACACTTCTTTCTGAAGCCTGTGGCCGACCATTCGAAAGCAATAGTGTTTGACGGGAGACAATTTGGTTGGCGTTCTTCACTAAAATTCGCAACAAATCACGTTCACGCGACGTGAGGATGACTACCTGCATGTTCCGATACAAAACCGCTGTGTCCGTGTTAAAGAAACAGCCGCCAAACTGGATAAATTGACCAAAGGAGGTTGTTTTTTTTGTGCGTCTTAGAATATTGGAAATTCTCAATGATAGTTCACGTGGATCAAATGGTTTGGTAATATAATCGTCTATACCAGCTTCATATCCTGAAATTCGATGATTGGTCTCCCCAAGAGCTGTTAGCATGACGATTGGCGTGAGTGAGTGAGCTGTATTGGGGTCGCGATTTCGTAGTGCAAATGACAAGCCAGTTTCACCAGGCATCATGACATCGAGAATGATCAGGTCAAAGATGAATTCATTTAATGCACACTCCGCATCTTTGACATTAGCTGCTGAACTTACGTGGTATCCCTCTGCTGTTAAATATTTGTTTAATAAGCCCCGAATCCTTCTATCATCATCAACAACTAGAATATGAGCCTTTTCGTCTTGCTCATAAATCATGTTTGACTGAGGAGGTTCGATATTTAACATCCCTATGCGGCACTTTCATTTTTATATGATCGAGCGTCTTTAATATGTTGTTGAACTTGGCCACGTTGATCATGATCAATCATTGAGAATAAAAATTCAGCAGTGCTGTCACGCGCCTTAACTGGCATATTACCCAAGACGCGTTCAAAACGAGCTGATTGTAACGCTGCTAACTCCAATGCAAGGTCACTTCCTTTTTTTGTAAGAAAGAGAAGCCGTTGTCGACGATCGGTAGAGCCCTCGCGCGCCTCTACCAAGCCCTTATCCAATAATTGCTTAAGCACACGATTAAGGCTTTGTTTTGTGATCTTTAGGATATCTAGTAGGGCTGCAATAGACAGGCCCGGGCGTCTTTGAACAAAATGGATAACCCTGTGATGGGCGCGACCAAATCCATATGACGATAATAGCCTGTCGGCGTCACCGACGAAATCTCTGTAGGCAAAGAAAAATAATTCTATCAATTCCAGCACACCCTCTGGATCATTGAGGACGGCAGCCTTGCTGGACATGGTCGCCAAAGTGGTCGGCGCGCCCGTTTCGGCGGCCGATGGCTCAGACTGAGAAAATTTCTCTGGGGCTTCTGGTTTCAACGTCTTTGTTTTCCATCGGACCAAACGTCAGCTATATTGACATAATTCTATCCGATGGCTAGTCCATAGCGACAAACATAAATGCCAATGTTTTTAGAATCTTAATTATTTCCAGGAGCTTACGATGTCGCTTCCGCCATTCGATCAGCGCGACGGCTATATTTGGTTCAATGGCGCTCTCATCCCATGGCAGGACGCTAAGCTTCATGTGTTGTCCCATGGGCTGCATTACGGCTCATGTGTTTTCGAAGGCGAGCGCGCCTATGACGGTAAGATCTTCAAATCCGCACAACATTCAGAACGTTTTAGAAAATCCGCCGAAATATTAGATTTTGTTATCCCATATACTGTGGAAGAAATTGATCGCGCTAAAGATCAAACAGTAAAAGCCAACAAGCTAACAAATTGTTACGTCAGGCCGGTCGCTTGGCGCGGCAGTGAAATGATGGCTGTGGCTGCCCAAAATTCGACTATTAACGTGGCGATTGCGGTCTGGGATTGGCCAAGTATGTTCGACATATCCACGAAGATGAAAGGCATCAAACTGGATATTGCAGAATACTGTCGGCCAGATCCACGGACATCCCCAGCCTTAGCGAAAGCCGCTGGCCTCTATATGATCTGCACTATATCTAAGCATAGAGCTGAACGTCGAGGTTATGCGGACGCTCTTATGTATGATTGGCAAGGACGTGTTGCAGAATGCACGGGCGCCAACATTTTCTTTATCAAAGACGGCGCTCTACATACACCATTAGCAGATTGCTTCTTGGACGGGATTACAAGAAGAACGGTCATTGAGTTAGCAAAACGCAAAAATATTGACGTCATAGAGCGACGAATTATGCCTGAAGAAATGTCTTCATTTTCCGAATGCTTTATTTGCGGCACTGGCGCAGAAATAACGCCTGTATCAGAGATAGGTGAACATCTGAAATTTACGCCAGCTACCTTATCCAGAATGATCATTGACGACTATGATCGTGAAGTAAAAGCCCAAGTATAGGCTGAAGATCATTATTCAGTGTTTTCCCTATCAATTAAACGACCACTCTTAATTGAGTGGGCATTAGGACTGTTTCATGTCAGGGCGAATATGTGAGAGCTGAGAATAATAAATGACTAATCACGAGCTCTCACCCGCTCATTCGCGCTTTAATTGCATTTTCCGCTAAAGTCTTGCCAAGGGACCAAACAGCTGTCGGCGCATTATGCGCATCGGCAATGACAGCATCAAAAGATTCCTCAATCCACGCGCAGTCGGCATCGGTAATAGTAAGCGGCGGTAATAATTTTATTGTATGGTTACCGTGACCTGCAACCTGCGTTAGCACCTTATGCTCTTTAAATAGCGGAATAGAGATAAGCTGGCAGAATAAGCCAGAATTTGCTGTCTCTAATAAGTTCCAAGCGGTTTTCAATTTGAATGATTTTGGCGGCCCAAACTCCAACCCGATCATCAAACCCTTGCCGCGCGCGTCACATACGAGTTCATAATGATCAACCATTTTTCGAAATGAAGCCAGTATTCGTTCGCCTTTTGACGCAGCATTTTCTATGACGCGTTCGTTTTTTATCACCTCTAAGGTTGCAATACCCGCGGCCATTGCAAGATCTGTTTTACTGAAAGTCGATCCATGTACGACAGCGCGATCCATACGGTCGAAGGTTTTATCAAAAATCGACTTGCGTGTTAGAACGGCTCCGACAGGAACATGTCCGCCTGAAAGAGCTTTGGCGACAACAACCATATCAGGCTCTACGCCAGCATAATGGTCAATTGCGAAGAATTTTCCTGTTCGACCAATTCCGGTTTGAATTTCATCTGCGACGAATAACGTACCGTATTTACGGCATAGGTTCTGTGCACCGATAAGATAATCATCCTGCGGAATATTGACGCCTTTACCTTGTATTGGCTCGACAAAGAACGCCGCATATTGTCGTGATGAGAGCGCTTTCTCCAGTGCGCCCAGATCATCGAAAGGAATTTCATGCGCATTTGGCAGTAATGGACCAAACCCTTTTTTGAAAATCTCGTCGCCATTCATTGATAGCGACCCATAGGTTAGTCCATGAAACGAGTGCGCGACATGAAGGATACCCGCACGACCTGTTGCAGCCCGCGCAAATTTAATTGCTGCTTCAATTGATTCTGCACCCGAATTAGCGAAAAAGACTTTATCTAGCCAAGGCGTATATTCGAGTAGCATTTCCGCAAGAACGCCTGCCAAAACCGATACGTCTAACTGGACAAGATTTGGCAGCTCCGCATCTAAAACGCTTACCAATGCGTCACGAACGACCGGATGATTGCGGCCAATAGCAAAAACGCCCCAGCCACTGAGTAAATCAAGATAGCGATCGCCTTTTCTATCCCAAAGATATGATCCAACGCCTCTGGTAAACCCGACGTCATATCCAATCGTTTTTAAAACCCGCACCCACATTTCATTGAGATGCTCGGAATGAAGCGTGTATCGGTCATTTTCTCTCACACCGATCCGTTGGGCAAAATTGTTTGAATATGTTTCGTAACCTGCCTGCGCGCCGAGAATATCCTTGGATGCATTAGCCATGTCTGTCATTTAACGACTCCAGATCGCAAATAACGATACACAAGTGGATCTTTATACCTGCGATAGATAGAAAGTGATCAGCTAGCCGTACACAGCAAATATAATCACGACGCGGCAAGATATGTCGACACGCTGCCGTTTAGACGACTAACCTATTGAGATTACTTTAGCACGCCTCACACCCGAGAGCTATCTCTTTATCAAAGAGGCGCTTTTGCATAAAATAGAATAATTCCTTGTTTTATCGTCAGTTTGATTCCCCACATATTTCCACAGCCTTTACACGTAAGACGCATATATAAGGGCTTGGAGGAGACCAGCCTAATGATATGTTAATTATACGATTCTCGCACAACTTATGATTCGACACTAAATTACGTCAATAAATTTATAGCGAGAGTGACTTGTTCAGGGATTTTACTCGGGGGCCGACGTGACGTTTCAGAATGAATTTGGAGCCACCACTGGTCAGTCTGAAGATTCTGACCTCGATCTCGAGCTTTTTGAAGTGGCTGGTCGCATTAAATGGTTTGATGTTGCAAAAGGGTATGG
>DAIRFH010000084.1:0-8198 GCA_036795145.1 Methylocystis sp.
CAACTTCTTTGAGTTCACTCTAGCCGTCATTAAACCGTGTTAATAAACGGTCCTATAAGCTTGTAAAAAAAATTTAATTATTCTTTTGGCGAATGATATTTTTTGGCCCGCCAAAAGCGCGTATGTGTTTCAACTCACTGCCTCATTTAACATAATCAGACTGTTTTCTGATGATCCAGTTTCTTGGCGCGAAGCGTCATCAACAACGCAACTGACATCACTGGTCCCAGACCAAGAAGGGGAAGGGCATAGTGAAATGATCCTGTTGCATCCTTAACCCAGCCGACAAGATAGGGGCCGAGAAAGCCAGCGAGCGCCGCAATAGAATTTATCATGGCAATGGCGCCAGCAGCACGCGCTGGCGCAATCATGGATGTCGCCAGTGTCCAGAAGATGGGGAACATGGAAAAGGTCCCGATGGCGGATAAGGACAAGGCGCATATTGTTGCGAAAGATGAGTTTAAAAAAGCGCATGAGGCGAGACCAAGGCCTGCTAAAAGAGACGTCACGATTGCATGAGCCACATGGTTTCTATTCTGGTCGACATGACGGCTCCACGCCACCATTGCAATCGCGCCAATAGCGTAAGGCGTTGCCGTGAGGAAACCTATGCCAATTGGACCATAACCAAAGTCATGGACAATTTGCGGCAACCAAAACACCAGACCATAAAGTGTTAAGACGACTCCAAAATAGATAAGGCTAAAATTCCATACTTCTTTGTTGAAAAGCGTCATCACAAAAGATGGTTTTTGAACCGTTGCAAATTGACTATTTTCTTTATCAATTTGGCTTTCAATCCAGTTGATTTCTTCATGCGTCAACCATTGTGCGCCTTTGGGTCTGTCGGTGAGGTAAATATAAGCGATGACACCCAGAACGATGGAAGGGATGGCCTCAATTAAAAAAAGCCATTGCCAAGCTTTTAGTCCCCATAAACCATCGCAGGCGCTCATGATATAACCTGAAATTGGCGCGCCTATTATGCTGGAAACCGGAATGGCTAACATAAATCCGCTCAACGCAACGGCACGATAGGCGTGGGGCATCCAATAGGTAAGGTATAAAACGACGCCGGGAACAAAGCCGGCTTCTGCTAATCCTAAAAGAAGTCTTAGAATGAGAAAACTTTCACTATTCCAAGCAAAGGCCATCAAGCCTGAAACAAGTCCCCAACTTAACATAATGCGCGCAAACCAAATGCGCGCCCCAATACGTTCGAACAAATAATTACTTGGCACTTCAAAAATAGCATAGGTAAAGAAAAAGACCCCTGATCCAAATCCAAAAATGATCGGCGATAGTCCTAAATCCTTATTCATGCTGAGCGCAGCAAAACCAATATTGACCCGATCAAGATAGCTCGCGATCAAACAAAGAGCGAGGAAGGGCAGGAGCCGCAGTCGTATTTTTTTTATTATATTATCTGTGTTGATTGCTTGCATTAGTTGGTCAGTCTAAAAAAGAGAAAAAGATCACATTTTAGATTTCAGTGATAAGAGATCAATGACAGTGCTTTCTATGCAACCTTATTGAGGCTCATCATCATATTTAGAGCGATATAATCTCACAGTTTATTTAGCGTATTTTAAAAAAACGCTGCTTTTTTGAATGATCATATCGCGTAGATAACAGATAGGAGATTATCGTTAAGGTCGTAATAGCCACTCATCCAATGGCTCATATAAATAAATGAACGATGACGTCAGCCTTAGCGGCCATCGACGCCATCAGATTCAATTTCTGGCCCGTCATTATCCCATACATTGGATGATGGGCCCGTCGGGTATTTTCCGTGTTGAGCTTTTCTTTGGTTCTTTTGTTTATTTGGCCTTGTCACATCTGAGAGGTCAGCATTAACGATCCCGCCAACCGAGTCCTCAAGTGGCGCGGCGCGTGAAGATCCGATAAAGTTACAGCCTATCAGAAAGCAGAAGAAAAAAATAATACTACGCATCGTTCGACCTACATCACATCTAATGGGAGAGCGGCATTAGATCACCTTCACGGTGCGTTGGCGAGCGTGATCGTTGAACAATGAGCCGGTTAAAGGCTAAGGCGTAAAACCCATTATTGGCTTAGAGCATTGAATTTCTTGGTGGAGCTGAGGAGAATCGAACTCCTGACCTCTGCAGTGCGATTGCAGCGCTCTCCCATCTGAGCTACAGCCCCGTTCCGGCGGGGTGCCTACACGCAGCTTTCATGGCTGTCAATGACTTAACAATAATGAATAATATATGTAGAAATCAGCATGCGCCGTGCTGAACGACTTGCTCAGCATCAACGGCCTTAGTAGACAGAGACAACTCGTAACCCCCTTGGACGCCAAAGATGTCATACGCTGTTGTAAAACTCCTTGTCACGATTATTGATCTATATTGGTATATTGTCATTGGCATGGCGATCATGTCCTGGCTTATCGCTTTTGATGTCGTCAACATGCGCTCAAGCGGCGCTTATTCGCTCTGGAATGCATTGAATAATCTGACAGAGCCATTGTTGCGTCCCATTCGATCTGTTCTACCAAATTTTGGCGGCGTCGATATCTCCCCAATTATATTGCTCTTATTGCTTCAGTTTTTGCGTGATCTCGTTGCCGGCGGCGGCGGATTGTCATTTGGTTAAACAGGCTCCATGGAAAGCCGAGACAGATGGCGTTACCGCTTGGTTCCGGCTGACCCCTAAGGGCGGCGCTGATGTTATTGAAGGCATCGATCTGCTTGCTGATGGTAAATCCGTTATTAAGGCGCGTGTGAGAGCTGCAGCTGAAAATAATCAAGCAAATGCTGCTCTCATTATCTTGGTGGCAAAGTTCTTGCGGGTGCCCAAGAAAAATATTTCCATTTGTTCTGGCGAAACCAGCCGAATAAAAAAATTGTTTATGGCGTGTTCGCCATCATTATTGGCGAATGCACTTTCCGAACTTGAACAAAGAGATGGTTGAGATATGAGCAAGTCAAAAATAAACGTTGGGAATTTTTTTGAAGACTTTAAGCTTGGCCAAATCATTCGACACGCCGCACCGCGCACGATAACTGTTGGCGAAGTCGCGCTTTATACAGCCCTATATCTTCCGCGCTTTGCCGTTCAATCATCCAAGGCATTTGCGCAGGCCATAGGGTATAAAGACGCGCCGATTGATGATTGTCTCGTGTTTCACATGGTTTTGGGAAAAACAGTTCCCGATGTGTCTTTAAACGCCCTTGCAAATCTTGGATATGCTGACTTTAAATTCCTAAAGCCTGTTTATCCTGGCGATACCCTCGACGCCATATCTGAAGTCATAGGTTTAAAGGAAAACTCAAATAAAGAAACTGGCGTTGTGTATGTGCGCACGACTGGAAAGAACCAGCATGGTGAGATCATCCTCTCATATGCTCGTTGGGTCATGGTGAAAAAAAGAGACAAGTCTGCTGTTGTTGGCCCAGAGGTTATTCCTCAATTACCTAAAGCTGTTCCACCGTCCGAGCTGGCGCAAGCCGTGCCCATGATCAATGTCAGCGCCTATGATAAAGCATTGTCAGGTTCGCCATTCTTCTGGGATGATTATGCTATAGGCGAACGTATCGATCATATTGACGGCATGACAGTTGAGGAAGCTGAGCATATGCTCGCAACCAGACTGTACCAAAATAACTCAAAAGTGCATTTCAATCAGTTTTATGAAGCCCAAGGCCGCTTCGGCAAAAGAATCATTTATGGCGGACATGTCATCTCAATGGCGCGGGCGCTTTCATTTAACGGCCTTGAAAACGCTTTTCACATTTCAGCGATTAACGGCGGTCGACATGTCAACCCATTCTTCGCGGGCGGAACAATATTTGCCTGGAGCGAAGTTTTGGATAAAGCTGAGATACCTCAGCGGCAAGATATTGGCGCATTGCGTTTGCGCCTTGTCGCCACGAAAGATCGCCCCTGTGCGGAATTCCCCTTAAATCTTGCTGATGGCAAGCCAGATCCAGCAGTCCTGCTGGATCTCGATTATTGGGCTATTTTACCCCGATAAACGCATCACAGGATGCGTTTTCATTCTCAAGGAGAGACGTAATGTTTAGAATTCTCTTTTTAGTGATGACGATGGTTTTTACCCTCGGCTTAACCCCAAGCCTTCGGGCTGAGGTGCAGTCGATCGACGTCGTTGTCGTTCCTTATGAGAAATTGCCAAGTTATGGTTCAGTGGTTTCGGCTTGGTATAAACAGCCGGTGTATGATCCCTCAGAAAAGAAACTTGGCGTGATTGGAGACATGCTTTTTAGCCCAGATGGCACAATCAACGCCGTTCTTTTGAACGTTGGCGGCTTTCTTGGCATCGGCACGAAACATGTTGCTGTGCCAGTATCTGCTATTACCATCACATCAAAAAATAATAAGTCGTGGCTAACGATGAATACGACCAAAGATATTCTTAAAAAGGCGACTGGCTATAAATTTGATAAGAAGCTTGGCGTTTGGAATCCTGAATAAGGTTTAACTTAATCCTCCTGCCTGCACGTCTTGATGATTGATTTACTTCTTTTCTATAGGCGTGCAGGTAGTTTGTCGTCTTCCGCAAGATTTGAGAACCGCGTTACTTCTGCTTCAAATGCGAGAGGCACCATGCCTGTCGGCCCGTGTCTTTGTTTGCCGATAATCGCTTCAGCACGACCATGCGCGCGCTCCATTTCCGACATCCATTGAATATGCTCTTCAGTCCCCTCGCGTGGTTCTCTGTTGCGCAGGTAATATTCTTCTCGATAGACAAATATGACGACGTCAGCGTCTTGTTCAATAGAACCAGACTCGCGTAAATCTGACAGTTGCGGACGCTTATCATCACGGTTTTCAACTTGGCGTGACAATTGTGATAGCGCAACGATAGGAACATTCAGCTCTTTTGCGAGCGCTTTCAATCCAGTCGTGATTTCAGTCAGTTCTTGAACGCGATTATCGTTGCGCGACTTTGATCCTGCTAATAATTGCAAGTAATCAACAACAAGGACATCAAGTCCTTTTTGTCTTTTTAATCGTCGCGCGCGCGCTGTTAATTGAGCGATGGAGATGCCGCCGCTTTGGTCGATGTAGAACGGAATGCTCTGCATGTCGCGTGCAGCGTCGGTGATGCGCCGAAAGTCATCCTCATTAATATCGCCACGGCGTATTTTATAGCTTGGCACACCTGACTGCTCAGCAATAACACGCGTCGCTAGTTGCTCAGCCGACATTTCTAGAGAGAAGAAACCGACAATCCCGCCATTGATTGTTTTATGCGAACCATCCGGTTCAATTTCATATTTATAAGCTTTGGCGATATTGAATGCGACATTTGTCGCCAAAGCCGTCTTTCCCATGCCGGGACGCCCCGCCACAATGATGAGGTCAGACTTCTGTAAACCGCCCATTTTTTCGTCGAGATCAATTAATCCACTGGCAATGCCCGAGAGATGGCCGTCACGCATATAGGCGCTGTTAGCCATATCAATAGCTGTGGTCAGAGCATCAGCAAATCGTTGAAAACCGCCGTCGTAACGTCCCGTCTCAGCGATAGAATATAAGCGCCTTTCAGCCTCTTCAATTTGCGAGCGTGGGCTTGCGTCAATTGGTGAGTCATAAGCCGTGTTGACGATGATTTCACCAATGTTAATCAGGTCGCGTCGCGTAGCAAGATCATGGATAATACGACCATAGTCTTCAGTATTGATAATTGTTGTTGCTTCAGCTGCGAGCCGCGCCAAATATGCTTGAATGGTTATGCCGGCAGGTAGTTCAATCTCAGATAAAAAAGTCTTAAGAGTTATAACTGTTGCTAATTTTCCTGAACGAATAAGTTGTGCGGCCGTCTCAAAGATACGTCGATGTAATTCTTCGGAAAAATGTTCAGGACGTAAAAAATCAGATACACGATCAAAGGCGTCATTATTGACGAGTATTGCGCCAAGCAAAGCTTGCTCAGCTTCAATATTACTTGGCGGCGTACGATATTTTTGCGTATCGCCCTCTGCAATAGGAAAATTACGGCGTTCCGCCAATTGTTCAATTGATGGCATTAATCTCTAATCTTGTTGAAGAAACAGCAGAGCTTTGAACGACACGCTGAAATTTGAAGCCTATACTCACATAAACTTAAATGTTTCGCCAATCATGTTTTTGATTAAAGTTTAAAATACGAAAGTTGCGAGTCTTTTCCACAAGAGAGGAAAAATATTTTCATCATTTTCAAAAAGATCTTGCCATAGAAATTGAATCAAGGATTAAAAAAATCCCGGCTACCTTATGGGCAACCGGGATTTTTTCATGTTTTTTATTATTAATTAAAGCTCTACGTCGCCAGCTTCAGCCAGAGCAGCCCCGACCTCCAAGCCGAGATCATCAAGAGTCGTCTCTTCTTTGTTAAGAATGCTTTCGCCGCGTGCTTGGCGATCAGCTTCTTCTTCCGACCGGGCGACGTTAATGGTTATCTTAACGTCAACCTCAGGGTGGAGGTGAACAGGCACCTGATGAAGGCCAAGAGATTTGATTGGGTGAGTGAGGACGATCTGATTTCTGTTTAAAGAGAATCCACCAGCTGTGGCTGCCTCTGAGATGTCTCTTGTGGCGACAGAACCATATAAATGGCCGCTTTCGCCCGCTTGGCGAATAATTGTGAAGCTTTGACCCTCAAGCTTTTCAGCGACAGAAGCCGCTTCTTGCTTTGCTTCAAGGTTACGCGCTTCGATTTGAGCGCGTTGCGTTTCAAAATGTTTTTTATTGCCATCAGTCGCGCGAAGCGCTTTGCCCCGCGACAATAAAAAGTTCCGAGCATAACCGTCGCGGACGCGAACAGTGTCTCCCATCTGGCCAAGCTTGGCCACGCGTTCGAGCAATATAACTTCCATTTTTATTCAATCTCCAAGAGTTGTGCGTTTTTTTAGAAAAACGACAAGGATGTCAATCTGTTTTAGCTAAATATGTGGATCAGGCTGAATAATTGGTGTTTCTCGCAACGCCGCGATAATTGAAGACAAGATCAGTTAGGCCTATGATTGCAAACAGTAAAATCGGCCACCCCAGCACACCAAGAACAAAGTAGATGAGCGTCAGGATGAGGGTGCTGAACCGGGCGTTTCTTAAGCGCGCGTGAGTAACAGCAAGTCCCTGACAGGTAAAAAGAAAGCCCATTGTCACCACGAGAATTAAGCCGGCTTCCGCAAAAGGCCCTGAAAACAGGCTCATGGCGAGGCCGGCAATCAGTGTCCATCCTGTTGTTTTGGGAAGGTTGAAGCTGAGGGCGATGTCAGGCCATGGAAGTGCCAGAAGACCAGAAAACTGAGCTATTCTGCCGGCAAGCCAGAGATTTATGATATGAATCAAGACGCCATAACCAGCAAGGAAGGCTGGCATCAGCCTGGAAACATAGCCAGATAGGGCGATTGGATCGAATTGACCCGTGATTTCATGATCTTTGATCATGGAGTCGATTACAATATAAGCCCTTGCCCGTATGGGGTTTAAGGCTTCACTCAGTGAGCCGTGAAGGATTGTTGCGACGATAATCCAGGCGATGACAACAATAGAGAGCACCGCTGCTGGCGCGAGCGCCGCCCAACTGGGAATATCCTGTTTAATAAGATCTCTGCCGCCTCTAGGCGCGCCGGCGGCCGCATAGCAGGCAAGGCAGGCGGGGGTTGCGATCAACAGGGCGTAGGCCATGCCAATGATCGGATGGGGGAAAACAGACAGTAGGGCTGTCGCCAGAAGCGCCGCTGTTGCGCCGTGTCTCACGCCAAATCCAAGACCGATGATCATAAGGGGTAAGGGAGCCAGATGCGCAAACAAAAGCCCGCCCAGTCCGCCTCTCGATACAACGGTAAAAATAGCCGTAGAGGCGATAGCGCCGAGCACGGACACGCCAATATTGGACCAAGAGAAGTCACTTTTGTCAGGCACGTCCGCCGAGACCCTTCCAAGAAACATGATGACCAGCGACGACGCATCTAAATGCATCAAATTTTGCGCGGCTGGCCAGAACGGACTTTTATGTCCCTGGAGAGTTGAGAGCAAGGGTCAAGCAAATCGTCATTTAAAGGGATTGATATGTTTTATTGACATAAGGACTTGAAGAAAAAGACGCAGAGTTTTAAATGCCGCCCGCGTGCGGGAGTTTGTCCTGCATAAGAGGACGGAAACAATGGCCAAGGAAAAATTTTCACGCACGAAGCCGCATTGCAATATTGGGACGATTG
>DAIRFH010000085.1:0-8193 GCA_036795145.1 Methylocystis sp.
GTCGCCGCCCTCCTTTGCAGCATGCATGACGCGAAAGCCTGAAAATCCAAGATCAGGGAGCTTTTCAGGAAGCTTCAGCGCGCCATAGTCAAACAGTCCCGGGTGGTAATCTAGCTTCGTCGGCGCGCCATTGTCGACGAGAAACAGGTCAACTGCTGCTGTAAAGATGTGTCCGCGGTGGAGGAGCTCAATAGAGAACCCTTTGTTTTGACCAGCCCAAATAGCAGCGCCTGCTTTCGTCTTAATGCCGACGAATTGCTCATAGCTAAGATCTGAAAAAGGCTCGCGGAGGTCGCTTGCAGGCGCGCTATAGGGTTTTGTCGCCAGCGCGCGCGCCAGATCAATAACGGTGTCACGCGAAAAGGGGCTTGAGGGCGGCGTGTTTTGGCCACGCGCCGTCTGTGGAGCCATGCTGACGGCGACGGCCCCAAGCGCTGCTTTTAAAATATGACGACGTTCAATCATGAAGGTTCAGCTGACCGAGCGCGCGCAGGGCAAGAATCTCGGCGCGCGTCTCCTCTATACAGGTTAAAGGCAGGATCAAAACGCCAAATTGTAACTGGCGAATCCTTATTAAGTGTTGAGAACGGCGGGGGGTCATGGTCTTTTTCGCTGACAGGCGCAGCGGCGTCCCCTTGAGGGATTTTTGGCTTGCAGCGCGTTCATTGCGCGTCGCGCCTCGTTTGGATAAAGCTCACAGAAATCTGTAAGGCTTGGTTAGATTCGTTATCGCATCGCTAGTGCCTGTTGCACAAGCTTTCTCCCTCCGCGTCAGAGGCCATAAACTCACGATGTCTGCTCAACGTTCAGCTCTCGCCATTGTTCTTGCCGCCGGCGAAGGCACGCGCATGAAATCTTATCAGGCGAAAGTGCTGCATCATGTCGCCGGTCGCTCCATGTTGGCGCATGTTCTCGTGAGCGTTGCCGAGGCCGGTATTGAGAATATCGCTGTTGTTGTGGGGCCTGGCCGGGACGATGTGCGTGATGAGGCGCTGCGATTGGCGCCAAAGGCGGAGGTCTTTGTCCAAAACGAGCGATTAGGGACAGGGCACGCCGTGCTCGCAGCGCGCACGGCCATCGCAAAAAACTATGACGATGTGCTGGTGCTCTTTGCCGATACGCCGCTTGTGACAGGGGATAGCGTCGGCTTGTTGCGCGCGGCTCTTGCTGAGGGCGCCGGCGTGGCTGTTCTTGGGTTTATGGCTGAAAACCCTTATGGCTATGGCCGCCTTTTGCAAGATGACGCAGGCAAGCTTTTATCAATAAGAGAAGAAAAAGACGCCAGCGTTGAGGAGCAAAAGATTAAACTGTGCAATGCGGGCTTGATGGCGATTGATGGCCGCAGCGCTTTATCCTTGCTCTCGCATATCGGCAACCAAAACGCTAAGGGTGAATATTATCTCACCGACCTTGTGGCTCTTACCCGCGCGCAAGGACGTGTTGCTCGCGTTGTCGTTGCTGATGAGCATGAAGTGCTTGGCGTTAACGATCGCCGCCAACTCGCGCGCGCTGAGGGCATTGCTCAGGTAAGATTGCGCGATCAGGCGATGAGCAATGGCGTGACAATGATTGCCCCTGAAACGGTGTTTCTTTCAGCCGATACAAAAATTGGTCGCGATGTCACGTTGGAGCCCAATGTCTTCATCGGCCCCGGCGTCTCGATTGCAGATGGCGTTACTATACATGCGTTTTGCCATCTTGAGGGCGTTCAAATCGGCGCTGGCGCAATCGTTGGTCCATTTGCCCGGTTAAGACCTGGGACCAAGCTTGCAAACAACACCAAAGTAGGAAATTTTGTTGAAATTAAAAATGCAAATCTCAGTGCTGGCGCAAAGGTCAATCATCTGACCTATATCGGCGACGCGGATATCGGCGCCAAGGCAAATATTGGCGCAGGAACGATTACCTGCAACTATGATGGCTTCTTTAAATATCGCACCAATATTGGCGCCAATGCGTTCATCGGATCGAATACGGCGCTGGTCGCCCCTGTGAGTATTGGCGAGGGCGCTTATATTGGATCGGGCTCGGTTGTGACAAAAGATGTCGCGCCGCATGCGCTTGCGGTTGCGCGTGGTCATCAAAAAGAAATTGTCAATTGGGCGCAAAAATTTCGCGTCGCGCAGGCGGCCAAAAAATCTAAATAGTCGTTACGAAAAGTAATGCTCTAGCCTTTCGTCCTGCTGGAGTTGTTTTGGAGAGCGCAATGTGCGGCATTGTCGGAATTCTCGGAAATAGGCCGGTTGCAGATCAATTGATCGAAGCCTTAAAGCGCCTTGAATATCGCGGCTATGATTCATCTGGGGTGGCGACGTTAGAGCAGGGGCGCATTGATTGCGTGCGCGCAAGCGGTAAGCTAAAAAATCTTGAAGAGAAACTTGCGCATCACCCCTTAGGGGGGGCGATTGGCATTGGCCATACGCGTTGGGCCACCCATGGCAAGCCAACAGAAGTAAACGCGCATCCGCATGCAGGCGCCGGCGTCGCCGTAGTGCATAATGGCATTATTGAAAACTTTCGTGAGCTGCGTGAGGAATTAGAAACGCGCGGTATTACTTTCGCTTCAGAGACAGATTCAGAAGTTGTGGCGCATCTTGTCGCGCAAGGTCTCAATCATGGCGCGTCGCCTCAGGCGGCTGTTGCGGCGACCTTGAAGCGACTGAAAGGCGCTTTTGCGCTCGCTTTTCTTTTTGACGGTGAAGAGGATCTGTTAATTTGCGCACGCCGCGGATCGCCTTTAGCGGTCGGTTGGAGCGATGAGGGCGTTTATCTTGGATCTGATGCGCTTGCGCTTGCGCCCTTTGCACAGTCAATCGCTTATCTTGATGAAGGCGATTGGGCTGTCTTGCGTCGCGCAGGCGTTGAATTTTATGATGCATCAGACGCTGTCGTGACGCGTGCGCGCGTGCCGCTGCAAGCAGGCTCCTATCTAGTCGATAAGGGAAATTTTCGTCATTACATGGCGAAAGAAATTCATGAACAGCCCGAAGTCGTTGGTCGAACGCTCGCGCATTATCTCGATCTTGCAGAGGGCGTTGTGCGACTGCCGTTTGAATTTGGGTTTGATGCAAAAAAGCTTTCAAGGATTACAATCTCCGCCTGTGGCACGGCTTACTACGCCGGTCTCGTAGCGCGATACTGGCTGGAGCGTTTCTCGCGGCTAACTGTTGACATCGATATTGCGTCAGAGTTTCGCTACCGCGATCCGCCTCTTCCTGAGGGCGGGCTCATGATTGTGGTGTCGCAATCTGGAGAAACGGCGGATACGCTTGCCGCCTTACGTTATGGGAAAGAGCGCGGCCAGCACACGCTGGCCATCGTCAATGTCGAAACATCGACAATTGCTCGCGAGAGCGGCGTTGTTGCAAAAACATTGGCTGGTCCAGAAATTGGCGTAGCGTCAACAAAAGCCTTCACCTGTCAGCTTGCCGTCTTTGCCTGTCTCGCGATTGCGCTTGGGCGCGCGCGTGGCGTCTTAACGCTCGAAGCCGAGCGTGAATTGGTCTCGCAACTGATCGCAACGCCGGGGCAAATGGCGGAAATGCTAAACAGCTCAGCGCAAATTGAACCTGTAGCGCGAGATGTCGCACGGGCTGAAAGCGTGCTCTATCTTGGGCGGGGCCCCGCTTTTCCCTTGGCAATGGAGGGCGCGCTCAAACTCAAAGAATTGTCTTATATTCACGCAGAAGGCTATGCCGCCGGCGAACTCAAGCATGGTCCGATTGCGCTTATTGATTACGCCATGCCTGTCATCGTACTCGCGCCGCCGGACTCAAGTCTTGAGAAGACGGTCTCCAATCTTCAAGAAGTCGCTGCGCGCGGCGGTCACTTAATTCTCATTGGATCTCAGTCAGCAAAAAAAGCGGCTGCTGCAGAACTCGCAGGATTTATCGAGGCGCCAGAAAAGATTGCGGGACCGTTTTCTGTCCTCGTTTATGCCGTCGTGGTTCAGCTTCTTGCTTATCACGTTGCTGTTTTTATGGGTAAGGATGTTGATCAACCGCGTAATTTGGCCAAAAGCGTAACGGTTGAATAAACTGCGCTGGAGGGAATTAATTATCTATTCATTGCGCTCAAGGACTCTGTTGGTTCTCTCAGGCGATCAATTTTGATTGTTGGCGCATTACGATTGAGCCGTGCAAGCAGCCATATCGACACGCCAGCTTCAGCCAACGCAAAACCAACAAGCAAAAAAGCAAAATGCCAGTTAAGACGCATCAGGGATTCAAGTGAGACAAGAAAGATAATATGGGCTGTTGGCGCCGCCATATTCAGTAGTCCGCCGCCGGCTCCACGACGTCCCGTGATATTGCCAAATGTCAGTCCAAGCGCCAGCGCCAACAGCGTATGCGCCAGCGCGAGGGCTGGAACGCCAAAGCGTTTGGCTGCTTCCGCTGCCCACTCGCCAAGCAGATGCGGATCTGTGACGGCCTGCTGTCGATTAGCGATGAAAGGCGCTGCAGAAAGTTCATAAACGCCGCGCCAATCGCGATTAGGCAAGGCGCCGCTGCCTTGCATGGGAAGCGCCATAGCGTATTGATCGAAATTTGAAATTCGAACATCGCCGCCGCTTGGCAGAGCGCGTGTTTGAATACTGCCGTTTGAAAGAGCGATGATGACGCCGGAGTCATTGCGTCTGAATTCGGCGCTCGCCGCCGTAATTGTTTCTTCCTGCATTTTTTCAATTGAAATCTGACGAATGAAAAGATTGGCGGCAAGATCAGGCGTTAGCCAGCGTTCAATATAGAGAGTCTTCAGGCCGTTATCGAAAGTGTAGAAATGCGCTGCGTCGAGCATGCGATGATTGAGCGAGTTTCGCACCACGTTCAAAACATCCTGCATATTGCTCGAATAATAGGGAGCGATAAAATTTGCTAACAAATAACCAGCCACCGTGATGCCGGCAGCTAAAGTCAGCGCTGGCCTGCAAATCGACCAAGCTGAAAGTCTCAAAGCGTAAAAAACTGCGATCATGCCTTCGCTGGCCATGCGCGAGAATTCCAAAGCTGTCGCAAGACCAACCGCCATTGGCAATGTCACGAATGCTACGGTTGGCGAAATGCCAATCAACGCCGGCGTAACCAATCCGCCGCGCACAGCGGCGGGCGGCAATTGATAAAGCAGATAGGACAGAACAACAGGAACGGAAAGCGCAAGTTGGACAACCAAGACGCCCAGTCCAATCCGCTTGAAAAGATAGAAAAACAGCAAGCGGGGCATTGGCGTTTACCTAAGGCGTCGCGTCATTCTTGAAGCGCGCCCATGCAGCTTTGGAATATTCCGTCCAGGCCGCATCAAAAACGCCACGGGACGGCAGCGCAGTTGCGCCCGCCCAATGCGCAAAATAGATCTCTTTGCCCTCATAGTCGAGCGGCTTGCCGTCTTTGAAGCTCACGTCTGGAGCCTTATAGAAGCTTTCATGTGAGGCGTTGCGCACGACATTGGGCAAAAGCGCAATATTGAGGCCGCGTCGATGCGTAACGAAATTGACCAGAGGTTGCGCGAATAATTGTCCGCGTTTGCGTACGTCATGAAATATTTCTGAGTCTTCCTGCATAGTGTCAATGAAGTTTTTCAGACTTAGATATTTATTCGACGTGACCCAGAAGCCGTCATTAAACAATAAGACGTCCTTGAGGAAGTCATAGTGATCGCGGCGTGCGTTATAGACATATTCAAAGCTTGGCGAAGCGACAATAAATTCTGTCTTTCCAGTCTCGAGGCGGCCAAAGATCGGCGTAAAATCACGAAAAAGAATAACGTCGACATCGACATAGGCGACCTCGTCAAGCGGCAATGCGAGGGCTTGGAGTTTTCTCAAGCGTCGTCGGTTGCTATTAAAGATGCCTGGATAGAGCTCGTGTGACAGCTTGTCGATTTCAGTGGGTTCGTCCTCAACAAATGTCGCGCCGTAGATTTTAGCGGCGCGACGCGTCATGGCGATATTGTCGTCATAGGGAATTAAATAAAGCGGCAGCCCTGCATTGGTATCGCGGTAGCTTTCCAGAAAGGGAAGCAGCCAGTCGATAATCTTGTCGTTACCGACAATGGCGATCCCATATCGCTTTGATTCTGATGCGCTCCCCGACAGACTGTCAGGGTGATGCAGGGCTGGATTTGATTGTCGAAGGCTCATATAGGGGGTGTAAGTGTAAATCTTGGGCAAATGCAAGGGGCGATCTCTGGCGGATGAACCTGTGACGGATCAATTCGATGCGCCGACGACGCAGCCCTTAAGAGGCATGCGCGTGGCGCTGGTGCACCCAGCCTGGCACAGTTGTGGCACTTATCAGGTGGTTTTAGGCCAGATAGAGGCCTATCGGGCGCTTGGGGCCGCTGTCTATCCGATTGCCATCAGCTCTGATCCAGGCTTCATTCCTGAGCGCACATGGCTATGGCGCGCCTTTGTCGCCGCCACGCCAGAGTTGGACGCTAGTGCGCGTTTTTTTGGCGGTGCGCCTTTTCATGCGGTGCTGGCGCCGCGTTTCTTGAAGAATACGCTCTGGCCGTATCTTCATGGCGATCAAGCTGCGATACGCCTTGGCATGGCTGAGCGCTCAACGCTCTCTAGAGCATTGAGCGCTCAGAGCTTTGATCTCGTGCATTGCAATCATTTTTTTCTGATGCCGGTGGCGCATCGACTGGCGCATTCTCCAACGCCAATTCTTCTCGACACACATGATTTACAGGCGCGCCAATTCGTTTTGATCAATAAAGGCATGCCTTGGTTGAAGCCGCGCGTTGAATATCAAGCGATGCTGGCGCAAGAGCTCGAAGCAATGCGCGGCGCCAGTCTTTTGCTGCATCTCAATGCGCAAGAGGCGCAGGATTTTCGCGCACTCTTGCCGCAGATGTCGCATGAATTGCTGTATCCAGCGACCCCGCCGGCGCCGACAGGTCCAGGCGGACCAGACATTATTATCGTTGCAAGTAATAATACGGCGAATGTCGAGAGCGTGATTTGGTTTTTGCGTGAAGTGGCGCCGCAGATCGCAAATCTCTCAATCAAAATTATCGGCAATGTAGATGCCGGCGTTCGCGCACAGGCCCCGCAAGAGTTTGCCGCTTACCAGCATTGGTTTCTTGGGCGCGTAGATGATCCTGGGCGCGTTTACGCCAATGCTCGGCTCGTTTTGTTGCCAACGATCAGCGGGCATGGCTTGTCTATCAAAACTATCGAGGCTTTCTCGAGCGGCTTGCCGATTATTGCTACGCCACATGCATTGCGTGGGTTGGGTGCGCAGGTTGGCGACCTAGAAGGACTAACAATTGCGGATACTGCCAAGACTTTCTCTGACGCCATTACGGCGCAGACGCAAGGATCTGCGCCGAAAGAGGCGCAGCGTCTGGCAAGCCAAACGCGCGGCTATTACTTGGCGCAATTCTCTCAGCGCGCATATGAGCAACGACTTGCGGCTTTGATCGCGAGACTGCCAGCACGGGTTAACACGCCCTAAACGGCGTTTATGCGCCATGTGCGTGGAGTGTGGCGAAAAAGCAACGCTTCGCCAAAAACGTTTCTCAAACCCATTATTAGAATTTCATCGGCCTCAACGTAGTGTTAGGTGTTGATCACACAAACGCTGCGCCGATATTCGGACGGCCTTGCTTCTTGGAGAACGCAGTTATGAATTTCAAGGCTTCGATTTTCGGCGCATGCGCCTCAGTTATCGCTCTCAGCGCAGCCTCTGCTGCTGACTTGCCATCACGCAAAGCGCCTGTTGCGCCTCCGCCACCAGCTTTTTCATGGACGGGATGGCATGGCGGCGTCGTTGGCGGTTATGCTGGCGGTGATGCGAACTATAATGTGAATTTATATTCTGCAGTAGCCGCGCCAGGCGCAGCTTGGAAGCGTAATCCTTCTGCTGGCACCAGCGGCTTCACGGTTGGTTATGAAGCAGGATACTCATGGCAGTTGTCGAATAATGTTGTTCTTGGCTATGAGTCAGACTTCACCTACATGAGCATTTCTACAAATGGCTCCAAGACCTATTATGGCGGTGCTAAGAGTAACCTGAATTATTTTGGTTCAGAGCGTCTGCGTATCGGTTACGCCATGGATCGTCTGTTGCCTTATATCACAGGCGGATTCGCTTACGGTTATTTCGACGGTGTTTCTTATGGCTCAACATACGGATCCTGGATCTCAAGCGGCAGCAACACAAATCGCTGGGGCGGCGGTTGGACCGTTGG
>DAIRFH010000014.1:0-38693 GCA_036795145.1 Methylocystis sp.
ACGGGTGCCGAGTGAAAGCAGCGCAACCTTTGAGCCCTCACGGATAATGCGACCTTTGCCGATTTCAAGAATATCCCCGCGAGTCGGCAATTCAACGCCGACGCCTTCACCGCGCGGATAACGAAAAGCGCTCGGACCCTCATCATAGGCAACAGAGGTTGCGACCATATGCATGAGCTCCGCCTCGTCAGACGGCGCCATCACTACCATGCCGGGCAGACATCCTAGATAGGCCAAATCAAATGCGCCTGCATGCGTTGGTCCATCCGCTCCGACAAGGCCAGCGCGATCAATTGCAAAACGCACAGGTAGATTTTGAATCGCTACATCATGAACGATTTGATCATAGCCGCGCTGCAAAAATGTAGAATAAAGCGCGCAGAAAGGCTTAAATCCTTCACAGGCCAAACCTGCGGCAAAGGTCACGGCATGTTGTTCTGCAATGGCGACGTCAAAAGTGCGCGCAGGAAAGGCCTTGCCGAAGATATCAAGTCCGGTTCCAGACGGCATGGCTGCTGTAATCGCAACGATTTTATCATCGTGCTCAGCTTCAGCAACCAAAGCTTTAGCAAAAACGCTGGTATAGGATGGCGCATTTGCCTTTGGCTTAATTTGCGCAAAGGTGCGCATATCAAATTTATTGACGGCGTGACATTTATCCGCAGCCTCTTCAGCTGGCGCAAAGCCTTTGCCTTTTTGCGTGACGACATGAACCAGAACCGGACCGTCATCCTTGTCGCGAACATTAGTCAAGACAGGAAGGAGATGATCAAGGTTGTGACCATCTATCGGCCCTACATAGTAAAAGCCAAGTTCCTCAAACATCGTGCCGCCAGTTATAAAGCTGCGCGAAAATTCCTCGGCCTTGCGCGCTTTATCATAAATAAAACGCGGCAAGTGACTGGCAAGCTGCTTGGCGGCGTCACGGATCGATCGATAGGCGCCGCCTGACACAAGGCGTGCAAGATAGGCTGACATAGCGCCAGTTGGCGGCGCAATGGACATATCATTGTCGTTTAAAATAACGATCATTCTGGAGTCGAGAGCCCCAGCGTTATTCAGCGCCTCATAGGCCATGCCAGCCGACATGGAGCTATCGCCTATAATCGCTACAACGTGGTTATTGCCTTCAGCAAGATCGCGCGCGATCGCCATTCCAAGGCCCGCAGAGATGGATGTCGAGGAATGACCGGCTCCAAACGCGTCATATTCGCTCTCTGCGCGCTTTGTGAAACCAGAAAGTCCGCCGCCCATGCGTAAGGTGCGGATACGATCCCGTCGGCCTGTCAAAATTTTATGCGGATAGGTCTGGTGACCAACGTCCCAGATGATGCGGTCGTTTGGCGTGTCAAAAACATAATGCAAGGCAACCGTCAGCTCGACAACGCCGAGACCAGCGCCAAGGTGACCGCCCGTGACAGAAACTGCGTCAATTGTTTCATGTCGCAATTCATCGGCTAACTGTCTGAGTTCTGACGAACGCAGTTCACGCAAATCTTTGGGTGTTTTGACCCGGTCGAGCAGGGGCGTCTTCGATGTCGTCAAAGTCTTTTCTCTGATCTCGGTCGTGAACAATGTCTTCTGCGAAGAGACTTACCTCTTTGAGGGCGTATCCGCAAACAGATCCAGACCTGTTGACAAATTTCTTCCACTAACTGTTGCTAATCTGCAACGCTTGGGCAAGCCAATGACCTCACTCACATCCGCTGCAGCGACGGGGGAGGTTAAAAACGCCAAAGCTCCTCCACCTCATCCTTGGCGGACTCGTCCGGCAGCCGACGTTGGCTGCGCAGCGGACGCGACGGGCCCTCCCGGGTCGGCGAAACCTCGGGATGTCGGCTGAGGTTTTGTCCCGAGCCTGTAATTTCAACGTTTGCCCCGCCCTCCTCCTCTACCCAGCCATAGAGACGCTGGGCATGCGGCACGGCCAGTCGCACGCATCCATGCGAGGCCGGACGTCCAAGACCTTTTTCCGTTGATCCATGGATCGCAAGGCCTCTCGGCGAGAAGAACATTGCGTAGGGCATTGGCGCTTGGTCATATTCATCAGAATGATGGTCTATGACCATGCGCATGACTGAAAATCGCCCGGTTGGGGTCTCATATCCTGGACGACCGCTTGAGATCTTGAAGACGGCCGTCTCACCATCTCCCTTAATTGCCGTCAGCCGCTGCGCATCAAGGTCGACCTTGATCAATACCTTCGCCTGCGTTGTCGCAGCAGATAGAATGAGGGCAGTCGCAATTGGGATGAAAAAAAACTGGCGCATCTTGGAGATTAATCATGTTGCTCAAAGTCCGTAAAGCGCTCAATGACATCAGGGTTTACACCTGTAGATCACGACGCAGCGCGCAGATAAGATTTTCAGCGCGCTCGCAATTATAGATCTGATCGTTATAGTGCGCATGCGCCGGGGCTGGTATAAGCTAAACTCTTAAACTCAGCCCCCAGAGGATCGCGGGACGTGTTAAACAGAACGCGCGACTTTCCAGCCAGGCCAAGCTTTTTCTAAACCAACGGATCCACTCGTGACGCGTCGCTATCCACTCTGCCTCTTTCTCCTCGCCCTTTTTGCGGCAAGCCTGACGGGTTGTGGCCGTCGTGGACCGACTGAATTGCCTGCGGAAACACAAGCGTTTGAAGCCGCAATGAAAGCCAAACAGGCAGAGGAGCAAAAGGCTCTTGTCGCCAAGGGTAAAACATCCAAGCCCAAAAACTATGACGCCTCAACTGAGCCAAGAGGCGTTCCCGGAACAACTGGCAACCGTCCACCAGAGCAGTTTCCTTTCCCGCTCGACCCAATCCTTTAAAGTCCATGCATCATTTTGATTATCGTGATGGCGCGCTTCATGCTGAAGACGTCAACCTTACGGCGCTCGCTGCAGATGTGGGAACGCCTTTTTACTGTTATTCAGCCTCGACAATTCGACGGCACATTCAAGTTTTCACTCAAGCTTTCGCGGGACTTGATGCCCTCGTTTGTTACGCAATCAAGGCAAATTCAAATCAAGCAATCTTGCGTCTTTTGGTAAAGGAAGGCGCAGGCATGGACGTTGTATCAGGCGGTGAGCTAACGCGCGCGCTTGCAGCTGGCGCGCCGGCCGAAAAAATTACTTTTTCTGGCGTCGGCAAAACGACAGAGGAAATCACAACCGCGCTTAAAGCAGAAATCCTCTGCTTTAATGTTGAGTCGGAACCCGAGCTTGAAACTATTTCTCATCTTGCCATAGCAACCGGAAAACGCGCCCGTGTCTCGTTACGCGTGAATCCTGATGTCGACGCCCGCACGCACGCCAAAATCTCGACAGGCCGCGCCGAAAATAAATTTGGCGTGCCGCTCTCTATCGCACGCGATGTTTATGCCCGCGCCGCACGACTGCCTGGCATAGACGTTACCGGCGTCGATATGCACATTGGCTCACAGCTTACAGAGCTCACGCCTTTTGATGAGGCCTTTTCCTTGCTTGCAGACCTTGTGCGGGATCTGCGCGCAGATGGTCACAATATTTCTCATGTTGATTGCGGCGGCGGTCTTGGCATTCCCTATCATGACGGCGAAGATCCAGATTCTTTCCATCCAGACCGCTACGCGGCGATTATTCGCAAACATTTTTCTTCGCTGAATTGCAAACTCATATTCGAGCCAGGTCGCCTGATCGTTGGCAATGCCGGCATATTGGTGACGCGAGTCATATATGTGAAGCGCGGGGAAGCAAAAAATTTCATTATTGTTGATGCTGGTATGAATGATCTAATCCGACCAACGCTCTATGACGCTTGGCACGATATTATTCCCATTAACGTCGTGACCGATCGGCGTGATATGATTGCCGACATTGTTGGCCCAGTATGTGAGACCGGCGATTATCTGGCTCTTGATCGCAATATTCCTGAACCACAGCCAGGCGACTTGCTGTGCGTCTTAACAGCCGGCGCATATGGCGCGGTGCAATCCGGCACTTATAATACGCGTCCGCTCGTTCCTGAAATTCTTGTTGCTGGTTCAACCTACCATCTCATTCGACCGCGCCTGACAGTTGAAGATATTATCGCGCTTGATCGCTTACCACCCTGGCTGTCTTAATAGTCTAGTCCGCCATGCTTTGCGTGATAATCGCGATACCATGACACTAGCGCCTCGACGCCCGTCTCAAGCGTCGTGTCTGGTCGATAGTTCGTTAATCGATACAAGAGATTTGCGTCAGCATAAGTGCGCGGCACATCGCCTGGCTGCATATCGAGATAATTACGACAGGCCGTCTTACCCAACGCTGTTTCAAGCGCGTCAATAAAGTCGAGTAATTTTACTGGCGCGCCGCGACCAATGTTAACAATTCGGAATGGCGCAACGGGCGAAACAGAGTTATCCTCCACGCCAAGTTGCGGCAGGCATGTCATTAGTCGCGCAATGGCTTCAACAAGATCGTCTATATACGTAAAGTCGCGAGACATATCACCGTGATTGTAAATATCAATTGAGCGTCCGTTTTCTATTGCGTCAACAAATTTAAGCGGCGCCATATCTGGTCTACCCCACGGTCCATAGACGGTGAAAAAACGAAACATTGTTGTTGGAATTTTCCATAAATGCGCATAGGCGTGCGCCATAGCTTCTGTTGCTTTTTTTGTCGCAGCGTAAAGCGTCAATGGATGATCTGTATGGTCGGTTTCGTAAAATGGAACAGTCGGGCTGGCTCCATAAACAGAACTGGTCGACGCCATCAGAAGATGTTTAGGCTGATGGAGTCGTGCAAGCTCCATTATGTTGAATGTGCCCACAAGATTGGCGTCGACATAAGCACGGGGATTTTCAAGACTATAGCGCACGCCTGCCTGCGCGGCGAGATGTATTATGATATCGGGGGAAAATTGTTCAACCGCGCGTGTGAGAGCTGACATATCCTCAAGCATGGCGATCGTGTCATGAAAACCTGGACAGGCGCATAAGATCTCGCGCCGCGCATGCTTTAAATTTATATCGTAGTAAGCTGTCATGCCATCGAAGCCTTCGACAACATGTCCTTGCGCTAATAATTTTTTAGCCAGATGGAAACCGATAAAGCCGGCTGTTCCTGTTATAAAAATACGCATAAGCTGCTTTCAAGAAAAGGCAAAGTCGACTTTCTCATGGGCAAAAGCCGCCGCTGTGTCAACGCGCTTAACTATAATCAACGGCCATTAGATAAAGCCCTTGAGGCGGAGCAACTTGACCACAACGCTTACGATCGCGTGCATCAAGCGCAGCAATCAGGTCTGCCGGACGCCATTTGCCAGAACCCACATGTTCTAATGAGCCAGCAATCGACCGCACTTGATTATGTAGAAAGGATCGTGCGGAAACGTCAATTTCAATACGCTCGCCGCTACGACGCACATCGAGACGCTCAAGCGTGCGAATAGGAGAGGACGCCTGACATTCTGAGGCACGAAACGTTGTGAAATCATGACGACCCAAAAGGCTTTGCGCAGCCTCATGCATCGCCTGCGCGTCAAGCGACCATTTGACATGCCACGCGCGACCAAGCGTTAAGGTTAGCGGCGCCCGGCGATTATCGATAAGATAGCGATAGTGGCGTCTTATCGCGGAAAAACGCGCTTCGAACGCTAAGCTGACACTCTCAACATGACAAATAGCGATGGGATCAGGCTTGAGATGCGCATTCAGCGCGTCACGCAAACGATCGCAAGGCCAATCTTTGACAAGATCAACATGCGCAACCTGCCCCAAGGCGTGTACGCCGGCATCTGTTCTGCCTGCGCCATGCACAACCACTCGCGCGCCATTAACCGCAAAGACCGCGTCTTCTAGGCGCGCCTGAATAGAAGCGCCATTGAGCTGGCGTTGCCAACCAACAAATGGACCGCCATCATATTCAATTGTGAGGGCATATCGCGGCATCAGCGCATCATCATGCCCGGCACAATCCTACGGCCCCTTTGAAATTCTTCCAGCGCCATCTCATTTTTACCCGCGCGCTGAACACGCTCTAAGCGTAAGGCGCCCTCGCCACAAGCAACAAGACCGAAATCATCAAGAACTGTTCCGGGAACGCCAGTCGCTGGCTCTACCCTAGTCTGCAGCACTTTAATGCGCTCAAAGCCCTGACCAAAATCAATTTCAAAGAAAGCGCCTGGAAATGGCGCAAGTCCACGCACATGATGCTGCAATTCTGACGCTGAGCGCGCCCAATCTATCCTGGCCTCAGAGCGATTAATTTTTTGCGCATAGCAGGCGCCCATCTGGCTTTGCTCGACGAAGCACAATTCATCTTTGGCAAGAAGATCAAGCGCATCCGCCATAAGCGGGGCGCCAAGCGCCATGAGACGATCATGGAGCTGACCTGAAGTCAGACGATCGCAAATCTCTATCTTTTTTGTCAAAGCGACAGGTCCTGTATCAAGCCCTGCATCCATCTTCATGACCATGGCGCCTGTCTCGCGATCTCCCGCCATAATTGCGCGTTGTATCGGCGCGGCCCCACGCCAACGCGGCAAGAGTGACGCATGGAGATTCAAACATCCATATTTTGGCGCATCCAAAATTTGCTGTGGGAGAATGAGACCATAAGCAGCAACTACAGCCACATCGGCGCCGAGATCTTCGAAGACTCTGACTTCTTCTGCACTGCGAAGCGTTTTCGGCGTTCGCACAAGCAAGCCAACATGATCTGCAAAATTATGCACACTTGATTTTTTTTCTGATAATCCACGCCCCGCCGGACGCGGCGGCTGTGTATAAACAGCCGCAACATTATGTCCACGCGCTACAATCTCCTTGAGCAACGCCGTCGCGAAATCTGGCGTGCCCATGAAAATTATCCGCAAAGTTTAAACTCCAGCTTCTTCCGACTGATGCTCGGCTTCCGTGCGGCGTTGCGCAATAATGTCATCAAAACGCGCCGCTTTCGTAAATTTTTTTACGACGCGCTCTCGTTTAAGACGCGACAAATGATCGATAAAAAGGCCTCCTTCAAGATGATCAAGTTCATGCTGCACAACTGTCGCCAACAGACCTTCAGCATCAAACTCCTGCGCTTGGCCGTTGCGATCAAGATGTCGCACGCGCACCCGTGCTGGACGCTTCACATCCTCATAATAATCGGGAACAGACAGGCACCCTTCCTGATAGCTGCTGAGCTCTTCTGACGCCCACAGGATTTCGGGATTAATTAAAAACAAAGGCGCGCGCTCCTCTTCCGTCTTGGCGATATCAATCACGACAATACGTTTGGGCACAGCAACCTGAATTGCCGCAAGGCCGATGCCGGGAGCTGCATACATTGTCTCGAGCATGTCATCGAGCAAACGATGAAGCTCTGCATCGACCTGACTGACAGGGACCGAAATTTTACGAAGCCTGGGATCAGGCAATGTGACAATTGGCAAAAGGGCCATGCGCGTTTCTAACGGTTTATGTTATCCAAATGGACGCAAGCTTTTATCTCATTAGAGATAAGGCTGAGCGGGACTGACGTCAATTACACAATCCTCCCCGCCGAAGCTCTCTACAAGGGGAAAATTACTCCATTTGACCATAATCGGCGCGCTCAAACACGCCGTCTTGCTAATTTTTCCCTCAAAAAAGCGATCGCCTCGTCTCGGGATCTCAAGGCCTCAGGAATGAATGTCATGAGCTGCCAAGCATGGGGAACGTCGGGCCAGATCTTAATCTGCGCGTCTACGCCCGCCTCTTGCGCCCTGCGCATGAGACGCTCTGAATCGTCTCTTAACGCTTCATTTTCGCCAACATGAATCAGTAACGGCGGCAATCCGTGGAGATCGCCAAAAACTGGAGAGGCTAGAGGATCGCGCGCACGCGCCGTTCCCAATATCGCGCGCGCGCCAAGTAGGATGGTCTTGCGCGTAAATAAAGCGTCACAGGCTTCATGACGCCGAACGGAGGCGCCGCTGACAGAAAGATCGGTCCAAGGCGAAAACAACACCGCTGCTTCTGGCAAGCTAACCCCTTCATCTCGAAGTTTGATCATCAGAGAAATGGCAAGTCCGCCGCCAGCGGAATCTCCCGCAATTATGATTGGACCATGATGCTGCGCAGCGATAACTTTATAAGCACGCAAGACGTCGGCTAAGGCGGCAGGAAAAACATGCTCAGGCGCAAGCCGATAGGCAGGCATGAAAACATCAAAGCCTGCGCGCGCAAATCGACGCGACACGAAACGAAAAAATCGCGGCGCGCCGATCATATAGCCGCCTCCGTGCAAAAAAAATAACAAAGGCCGCGGCGTGGCGTCAGATTGTGACGCCGGCGTCCAATCACCGGCAATCGACGGCGCAAAAGGGGCGGGATTTACTGGATAGTTTTTTACCAGCATAGCTTGTGCGGCACGAGCCAAGCGAACAACAGCTGGCAAATTCGGTTTAATCGCGCGCCGCAAAAAAGCGGCGGTTTGTCGTGAAATAAAACTCACTGTTTTATGGGCGCTGAAAAAAGATCTGGTCGAGAGCTCGCGGGATTTTGTTGCGTGGGCATTGTCGCTTTTGGTTGAACAAGTAGCGGACCCGATTTTTCTTCTGTCATTTTTTTAGCAGGTATGTTTGACAAAAAATCCAACGATGCGTCGGTAAGGCCGCCAGAGCGCGCTTTATCACGCCAATATCGCGCTTCAGGAAGATCAGTGGGAACGCCAAGTCCTTGGGCATAAATATGCGCAAGACGATTTTGCGCGACACTATTGTCTCGAACAGCTGCGCGCCGCAACAGCGTCATTGCCGCAGCTTGATCTCGAGGGGCCACAGCGCCATTGAACAACATAATTGCATATTCCACCATGGCTGCAGGAAGGTCGAGATCCGCCGCGCGCTTAAAATAAATAGCTGCTTGCGAAAGATCCTTTTCAACCCCTTTGCCTGTTTTATACAACACGCCTAAGGCGTAGCTCGCATCAGCTTCGCCTAAAGCGTCTGCACGTTTGAAATAATCCAATGCCTTCACAAAATCCGATGGCCGACCATCATTTTCCAGCGCCATTTCACCAAGGAGATGCAGCGCCGCGCCGTGATTTTGCGCTGCTGCTTTTTGTAGATAGAAATTGGCGCGCACGCGATCTTTGGCAACGTTTAATCCTTGAAGCAAAGCTGCACCGTAAATATAAGCTGACTCACCATTGCCAACGTCAGCGGCGCGACGAAACCAGTCCATTGCTGCTTTTGCGTCTCGACTGACTCCGGCTCCTTCCATGTAGAGTTGCCCAATAAGTCCCAATGCGGCGGGATCCTTTGGGTTTGTCTGCAAGCGCTTCTTAGCCTCAGCCATTGCGGCTTTGAAATCACCGCGTTGATAGGCGCCATAGGCTAGATCAGGCGTTGGCGTACTGACGTCGGCTTCTCGCGCAATGCCTTGAGTCGAGGCAAAGCTAAAGAGCGCAACACAGAAAAATACAACTGAAAATAAATGTTTCATGCTTTCAATTCCTGCATGAGTCTCAAGGCGTCAGATACAGCCGCGCCGGGCTGCCGCGGATCCGTCCAAACTGCATTCTCAATCATCACAAAATCAACGCCAGCTTGAACAAGCGGCGCGATCTCTAGCAAAGAATTCGCTTTTGCGACGCAGGGTGTTGTAAATAATTCTGACCACCAAGCGATGCGTTCAATTAAGCCTGTCAGATGATCACTCACAAATTGAACATAATCGACGCCCAATTCGCCAACCTCCATCGCATCGTCACGCGTTGAAACCTCGCCGGCGCCCACAATATAGCGCGGCGCTAATTTTTTTACCGCTGTCGCCACTTCTTCATAAGACCCGTGAATATGGGCGCCGTCTGCGCCGATGCGCAGCGCTTCAGCAACCGCGTTATCTGTCAAAACAGCCACGCCCTTTTCTTGCGCAAGAGGAGCCAAGTCGCGCAGCATGGCTTCATGCTGACGCGCGTCATCGCCTGCAAAACGAATAAGAATGCTCGCCACGTCTCCTCCAGACAAGGCCTGAGAGAGCAGAGGCTTAAAAAGTTTTGCATCATTAATTGGCGGCGTGACTAGATAAAGACGCGGTGCTTCATCGCTCATTAATCGCTCAATTCTTTTTTCCCAAACAGTTTAACCATGATTGCGCTGCGCTGCGCACATTTTCTGGCGCCGCGCCTCCATAACTCGTTCGACTGGCGACTGAATTCTCAACGCCCAGAACGCGATAAACCTCGCTACTAATGCGCGGTTCAATATTTTGCAGCTGCTCGAGGCTCAATTCCTCAAGCCCAACGCCGCGCGTCTCTGCAAGGGCCACAACTTTGCCTGTAACATGATGCGCTTCTCGGAAAGGTAAATCCAGTCGTCGTACAAGCCAATCTGCAAGATCCGTCGCCGTGGCGTATCCTGCGCCAGCGGCATCCTTCATCCGCGCGCGATGGATAGTCATGTCTCGCGCCATGCCTGCGATAGCAGCAACACAGAGCGCAAGATTATCCAGCGCATCGAAGGCGCCTTCTTTGTCTTCTTGCATATCTTTTGAATAGGCTAACGGCAAACCTTTCATCACCATCAAGAGGGCCATGAGCGCGCCGATGATACGACCGCTTTTTCCGCGCACCAGCTCCGCAGCATCTGGGTTTCGTTTCTGCGGCATGATTGACGAGCCGGTTGTAAATTTATCTGACAGTGAAATGAAGGCAAATTGCGGCGTCGTCCACAATACGATCTCTTCTGCAAAGCGTGACAGATGCACAGCGCAAATCGCTGCTGTTGAAAGTGTTTCTAGGACAAAATCGCGATCTGAAACGCTATCGAGAGAATTTGCCGTCGGACGATCAAACCCAAGAGCCTGCGCCGTCATTTGTCGATCAATAGGAAAAGACGTTCCGGCCAACGCTGCTGCGCCTAACGGACATTCATTCGCGCGTCGACGCGCGTCATGCAGTCGTCCACGATCGCGACCAATCATTTCCACATAGGCTAAAAGATGATGGCCAAATGTCACGGGCTGGGCGGATTGCAAATGCGTAAAGCCAGGCATGACGGTATCTGCCTCTTCAAGCGCGCGTTCCGACAATGCTAGCTGCAAATCTGCAAGCGCCACATCAAGCACATCGATTTCATCGCGTATATAGAGACGAAAATCTGTCGCAACCTGATCATTACGAGAACGCGCCGTATGAAGGCGACCAGCAGTAGGGCCAATGAGCGCGGCAAGTCTTGTCTCAACATTCATATGAATGTCTTCAAACTCACGCGAAAAATTAAACGCGCCGCTCTCAACCTCTTCCTTAATTTGATTGAGGCCATGAGTGATTTTATCTGCGTCCTCTTGTGACACGATCCCGCGCGCCGCCAGCATGGCGACATGCGCGAGAGAACCGCGTATATCCTGCGAACCAAGGCGTTTATCGAAATCAATAGAAACGTTGATCGCCTCGAGAACAGCGTCGGTTGCGCTTTGAAAGCGCCCGCCCCATATCTTGCTCGTCATTTTTTCCCCGGAGCATGCGTTTGATGATTGTGCCATCTGCTTTCTTAAGACGTTTCGCCGCGATGGCGTGGGCGACGGCTATCGTGAGTTTTCTATACGGCAGCGGCCTGAGCGGCAAGGAAGCTCACGCCTTGGCCGCGGAAGCTGCAAGCTGTCGGGCGACCAACGCTAGCCTTGAGGAGCTTAATAGGCTCGCCAAGGGCGATATCGCCGCGCTTACGATCAGCAAGACCCCGCTCGCCTTGCCAGATTTGAGCTTCAATGGCCCCGATGGCGCTCCCGTATCGCTCTCCTCCTTCCATGGAAAAACCGTGCTTTTAAATATTTGGGCAACCTGGTGCGTGCCTTGTCGCGGCGAAATGCCGGAGTTAGACAAATTGCAAGCTGATTTTGGCTCTGAGAAATTTCACGTAGCCGCTGTCAACATTGATACTACCCGCTTTGAGCGACCAAAGGCTCTTTTTCAAGAACTTGGATTAACATCCTTGACTTTCTACACCGATCCGAAAGCTGATATTTTTTATGAGATGAAGCAGTCTGGTAAAGCGCTTGGCCTACCACTCACCCTCTTGCTTGACCCAGCAGGCTGCCAGATTGGCCTTCTTAATGGTCCTGCGGCATGGCACTCTGCAGACGCAAAAGCACTGATTTCAGCCGCGATTAAAACACTCAACCAATAAAGGGCGCTCAGATCGGATCCTTGTGCCGATAGCGACTGAATAAAATAGGCCCACTTAAAAGTGTTTTGGGCTGGAGACCTGGGCAAAAATTGCGCTATCTAAGAGAGGGCCTCTTCCCTCAGCAAAACAACAGCAGGATTATGTATGACACTCAAATCTGGCGATATTATTCCTGACGTCACTTTCACGATCATGGGAAAAAATGGTCCTGAACCAATAAAAGCGAAAGATTATTTTGCAGGTCGCAAGATCGCGCTCTTTGCTGTTCCGGGCGCTTATACCCCGACATGTCACGCAAAACATTTGCCTGGCTTTTTATCAAAACTGGAACTGATCAAATCAAAAGGCGTTGACGCTATCGCCGTCACGGCAGTCAATGATATCTTTACGCTTGACGCCTGGTTGAAAGACAGCGGAGCGGCGGGAAAGATTGACGGTCTCGCCGATGGCTCTGGCGTTTTCGCTAAAGCTGCGGGCTTAGAGCTTGATTTGATTGAACATGGTCTAGGAGTGCGTTCTCAACGTTACGCCGCTATCGTTAAAGATGGGGTTGTTGAGTGGATCAACATCGAAGAAAACTCAAGCCTCGCAACAGTATCAAGCGCTGAGTCAACATTAGAAAAACTATAATAAAAAGGCCGGCTCAACGCCGGCCTTTTTGTTTTATGCTGGGTCATAAGCCGTAAATTTTAGCAAAATCCGCATCTTTGCCTGCGACTTGTTTAGCCAAGTCGACAACGACCTTACATTGCTTCCATGTCGCATCATCTTGCATCCGACCATCGATCATGACGGCCCCTGTGCCGTCAGGCATTGCTTCCAACACGCGCTTGGCGAAAGCGACTTCAGATGGGTCCGGCGAAAAGACGCGCTTTGCAATCTCAATTTGCGTTGGATGAAGCGACCATGCGCCCGCACAGCCAAGTAAAAAGGCGTTACGGAATTGAGATTCGCATGCGGCGGCGTCAGAAAAATCCCCAAAAGGCCCATAAAAGGCCTTTATGCCCGCAGAAGCGCAAGCGTCAACCATCTTGGCGATCGTATAATGCCATAAATCTTGCTGGAAGCTCATGCGCGGCGCCTCGCCTTGCGCATCCGCGATGACTTTATACTCAGGATGACCGCCGCCAACACGGGTGGTTTTCATCGCGCGCGACGCAGCAAGATCAGCGGGCCCAAGGGAGATACCATGCATGCGTGGGCTTGCTGCGGCGATTGCGTCAACATTTTTTACGCCCTCTGCCGTCTCAAGTATCGCATGGATCATGATTGGCTTTTTAACGCCATTTTTTCCTTCAAGCTGTGCGAGTAATTGATCAAGATAGGCAATATCCCAAGGGCCCTCCACCTTGGGCAACATGACGACGTCCAATTTATCGCCGACTGCACCGACGATCTCGATCATGTCATCCAGAGCCCAGGGACTGTTGAGTGAATTCATGCGCGTCCAAAGACCCGTTGCGCCAAATTGCGTCGATCTGGCCATCTCAATAAAGCCTGCACGCGCTGCTTCCTTTGCATCTGCAGGAATTGCATCCTCTAAATTGCCCAGCACAACATCGACTTGCTTGGCGATATCCGGGACTTTAGCGCGAAATTTTTCAAGATGCGGCGGCACAAAATGAATCATCCGCTCGACCTTTACCGGCGGCTCGCGATAAGGATTGGGCGCGCCAATGGCTAAAGGACGATAGAATTGATTGGGAAGTTTCATCAGTTTACGGCTCCGTGTAAGAAACGCCTCCTCCCACGCGCGTCGTCGCCGAAATCTTGCGGAAAGAGAGAGAAAGTCGTGGTCGAGCTAAACCACAGCGACAAGAATGGCAATGCCAAATTCATTATGACCTGATTTTCAACTGTTAACAGCTACGCCTGTAACGGTTAACCTCACGCGAGAATATAATAGATCATAGTCTGAACTGACAAAATACGCTCTTATCCAGAGGGTCTCATCAAATATATGAATAATATATCTTCAACATGGACCCCTCTCCTTCGGGGCGCGCGCAAGCGGTGTCCACATTGTGGTCAAGGTCTTCTATTTAAAAGCTACCTCACCCGGTGTGATAAATGCGACGTCTGTCATGAAGAATTTGATGGTCTTGATCCTGAGGACGGCCCAGCTTGGCTAACGATTGCTGTAACAGCCCATATCATTATTCCGTTACTGATTATTTTAGAAAATAACGCGCAGCTGTCATATTGGGCGGAAGGACTAATCCTGATTATCGCGACGATCGTCAGCACCTTGTTGATACTGCCAATATCAAAAGGCGTTTTTATTGCCGCCATGTTGCTGATGAAAAAAAATAAAATTTAATTCAAGCTAATCATCGCGCTAAACTATTGTTCATCTCTCATCATTTAACGATTAGTCTGCGCAATAAAGACTCCAAGCCTTCAGGAAAAAATAATTCATCTGACGCAGCAATCTCATCTGCGCGCCACCAACGCGCGCCAAGCATATGCGCCCTCTCTTCTTGGGTTAATCTTTGTGGTTTAGGCGTAAATTCTGAAACATGAATGAGATAGTATCTTTCAATCGCCTGACACCAATCATCTCCAAGCTCCATGGGAAATTCACGTGTCGCAACGACCCCACCAATTTCTCCAGAAATCTGCAATCCAGTTTCTTCAAAGATTTCTCGCCTCAGCGCTGTTACATAACCTTCCCGCTCATGCAGCGCGCCACCGGGCGTGGCCCAAAAATGCTGGCGTCCAAGTGCAATAAAATGTGGAGAGAGCCCACCGGCATATTGCATCAACAACACGCGTTTTTGCGGCGACACAAGTAATGCCCGTGCAGCCTCGCGTCTTGGTAGTTTTAATCCATCCCAGGGCGCCGCGATTTCGGCGCGACCTTCGGGTTGCGCCCATCTCATTAACGACCAAGCGCCATCACTATATTCAATCCAGTTTGGCGTAGCATTTAAAATAGGCTGTTCGCGACGCTCATGAAGGCTCTTTCCGGTTGCGAGCCGCCACGCAATATCCAACACTCCTGCGTGCGCAACAATGAGAATCCTGCGACCTCCATTTAATTGCGCAATTTTTGTTAACGCCGCAGCAATTCGTGCTTGAAAAGCCTCTAACGACTCGCCCTCAGGCGCCGCAAATCCAGGGACACGATTTAGATAAGATGGATAATGCTCTGCATAAAGCGCTTGTACTTCGGCATGCGTATGCCCTTGCCACGCCCCATCATTTTTTTCCCGTAATTCACTTAAACAATTAACGTTCAGCCCACGCCCCTGCACAACAGCTTGGGCTGTCATGACAGCGCGCTGCAAATCGCTTGAATAAACGCAATCAAAACTTACTTCTGAAAGTTCTTTCGCAAGTGCTGAGGCTTGCGCGCGACCACGCGCGTTTAATCCAATGTCGAACTGGCCCTGAAAGCGCCTTTCGATGTTCCAGTTGGTCTCGCCATGCCGCGCAAGACATAAAAGTGTTCGGGACATTTAGGTGAGTGGCGCGAGGCCGATAGGCATACGAGCCTGCGCAAAATCGCCCGCTACGCCGTTACGCAGAGTTACTTTGCCTGATTTACAAGCAAATGTCAGGACAGAACTAACAAAATTCGTCGACGCGCGGCCTAGTGTCGCGCTGTAAGCGTAAACTCACCCGCGCGCACACGGATAGGCAGAGCTTCCGCCAATGTTGCAACAGTTTCTTCGCCATAAGTTGCAACTAATTCTTGTAATGCCGCTGATAAAGCGGCTTGCGCAAATGAGTCGCCTTCTATGCCGGCAAGCAAGGCTTCAGCAAAAGCTTCTGTTACATAGACAAGGGCGGCGCGGTGTTGTTCACCGCCTGCTTCCTCAAGGGAAGTAAGGGAAAGATGCGTCATTGACTTAGTTTAAACAAGCTTGCGCCCACAAGCGAGACGCCTTTTGTCAAAAGGTTAATTCAAGAGCAGCGTAAACCTTAAGGATTGCCATAGCGATAGGCGATGTCCTGACTGATTCGTCCCGTCTCATCCATATAACGAACGATCACAGCCTGGGCGTTCGGCGTGCAAGCGCGATAGGTGAGCTCATAACCGCGGAAGCCGCGGTTGAATGAGCTTGATAGCTTATCGCGGCGTGATCCGCTTGGGGCTTCGGCATTCAGAAGGGCTGTCATTTTTACGCGCCACTCATCGCCATCACCAGCGCCGCAAAGATCCCTCAGATAGGCGAGCGCCCCGATCATTTCCGTTAGTCGCAAGAGCTGAGCCTCGTAGGGCGGGGGCGCATCAGAGACCACAGGCGCTGGCGTTTTTTGTTGCGCTTCCGCAGCAGCAGCCGGCTTATCGGTCTTTGCAGGGGTAGGCTTTTTCTTAACGGGTGGCGGCGGCGCAGCAGGCGGTGGACTTGGTGGCTCTGCATGACGCGGTGCGCCGCCGCCGAGGAAGTCAAACAGACCCTGCGCCGAGGCCGATGCAGACAAAAGATTTGGAGAAAGGATTAGGAGGGCGGTAAGGGCGAGCCGCAGACGCCCATCAAAAAATCTCATGGATACAGCCGTTCCTTTCGCCAGGCCTCTGCCGGCGTCGTGCGAGAAAAGCGCAGGCGATCGTGCAAGCGGAAAGGGCGATCTGACCAGAACTCCAACGCGACGGGCTCTAGTCTAAATCCGCGCCAGTATGGCGGACGTGGTACAGCGCCAACGGCATATTTCGCGGCATAGCTGGCCACCGCTTTTTCCAAGGCAAAGCGGCTTTCAAGCGGTCGCGACTGCTGGCTCGCCCAGGCGCCTATACGGGAATCACGGGGGCGGCTAACATAATAAGCATCTGATTCTTCATCGCTTACAAGAAAGATAGGTCCGCGCGCCCGCACTTGCCGTCGCAAAGATTTCCAATGAAACAACAAGGCCGCCTTCATGTTTCCCATCAATTGCTGGCCCTTTGCGCTTTCTACATTGGTATAAAACACAAATCCTCGCGGCGACCATTCTTTCAACAACACCATGCGTGCGTCTGGAAGACCGTCGCCATCCACGGTCGCGAGCGCCATGGCTTCAGGATCGTTAAGTTCTTTTTTACCAGCTTCTTCAAACCATTGCGCAAAGAGCGCAAAAGGGTCGTTGGCGTCAACAAAGTCACCTGACGTTAACGCGTTCAAGGGTAAATCCTCTCTGATATGGCCCTTTTGGGTTCTCAGCGCATGGGCAGGTGGCGCTTTGAAGTTGTTAGAGACCAGAAATAGCGCCGCGGAGAGATTTCCTCAATTCCCCCGGCATAAATCGCTCGCGCTCCTTCTGGTGGCGTGGGGACTATCAGGCTGTTCCATGGCGTTGCCAAAGGCAACGGCCCCTAAACTGTGGGGCGCGACCGAGGCCGACGACGTCACGGGCTCGATCTCCCGAACGGTTCCCACAAAAACCAACGCCAAAATTTATCGTGCGCTCAATGCTGAGGACACAAGACGCGCCAACGCCGCCATGCGTACCGCGCTAGATCCCCAAGGTGACGGCTCGAGCGTTAAATGGGATAATCCAAGCTCTGGCGCTAAGGGATCTTTCACGCCAATCGGTCAGGCTTTTCCTTTAGAGGGAAAAATCTGCCGTGCTTTCACGGCAGAAATATTGGCGAACCAGGAAGAGGAAAGGCTAGAAGGCGCTGCCTGTCGGGAAAAGTCAGAAGACTGGGCACTTACGGAAATCAAGACGGCCAAAAAAACTTGATGGGATGCTTCATCCTTGGTTTTGCGCCACGCAAACTTGCGTAAAGCTGCTAACTTTCCCACATAGACGACAAGACATATACGTCCGCGCCCCTTCTGGGCGGGCGTCGACATGGGCTTGTGAACAAATATGCGTGATCCCTATGACATTTTGGGCGTCGCCCGATCCTCAAATGCGACTGATATAAAAAAAGCCTATCGGCAGCTTGCAAAGAAATATCATCCCGACCGCAACAAAGATGATTTGAAGGCCAAAGAACGCTTCGCTGAAATCAATAGCGCCTATGAAATACTCGGGGACGAGGGCAAGAAAGCGCAATTTGACAGAGGCGAAATTGGTGCAGACGGTAAGCCTAAAGGATTTGAAGGGTTTGGCGCAGGCGCGGGCCCTGGGGGCTTTTCGCGCGCGTGGCGCAGCAATGGCAGCGCGGGTGGTGATCAACATTTTGAATTTAATTTCGGCGGCGGCCCCGGCGGACGCGCTGGAGGATTTGAGGATATTTTTGACCTCTTTGGCGGCGGTGGACGCCGCCGCGGGGCCTCGCAGCAGGGAACTGGGCGTGGAGAGGATGTCGTTGCAACCGCGACAGCGTCTTTGGAAACCTTGATCAAAGGGGGTGCGATCAGAGTTGTTTTGCCTGGCGGGCGAACGCTAGAAGTCAAAGTGCCTGCAGGTTTTGAAGACGGCAAACAAATTCGTTTGCGTCGACAAGGGCAGGCTGGCGTTGCGGGCGGCGACCCTGGCGATGCCCTCATCACAATTAAGATGGCTCCCCATCCTTATTTTAAACTAGAAGGTCGCGACCTCAGACTTGAATTGCCGATCACACTCTATGAAGCCGTGCTTGGGGCGAAGGTCGCTGCGCCGACGTTAGACGGTAAGGTTGAGCTGGCCATCCCTCCTGGCTCAAATGGCGGGCGACTATTGCGTCTCAGGGGCAAAGGGCTGCCTGGCGGGGATGGTAAGCCTGCGGGCGATCTTTACGTTGTGTTGCGTCTCATGCTGCCAGAAACGCCAGATACAGCCCTAGAGGCGCAGATGCGTGAAATGCGAGAGCGGCACGCCTATGATCCGCGCGCCAAACTTGGCTAAGCTTGACCTGTCGCTCATTCCGAGCGACCAAGAACTTCTTTCTAGGATCTAAGAGCTGCGAAGCGAGCCATGACCATAGCCAGCGAAGATCAATTGCCTGATCCCATATCCGCCGAGCCAAGCGCCCGGCACAAAACAAAAGCCGTTATGATCGGCGAAGGCCCCGGCGCTGTCAGTGTTGGCGGCGGCGCGCCAATCATGGTGCAGTCGATGACCAATACCGATACAGCGGATATTGGCGCGACTGTCGCCCAGGTCACGGCGCTGGTTCAGGCGGGATCAGAAGTCGTTCGGATCACAGTTGATCGTGATGAGGCCGCTGCCGCGGTGCCGCATATTCGTGAAAAATTAGATCAAAAAGGCATCCACGCGCCGCTTGTTGGCGACTTCCACTACATTGGCCATAAATTGCTTGCCGATCACCCGGCATGCGCTGAGGCATTGGCAAAATATCGCATCAATCCTGGAAATGTCGGCTTTAAAGATAAAAAGGATAAACAATTTAGCGCCATCGTCGAGCTCGCTGCAAAACACAATAAGGCTGTTCGCATCGGTGCTAATTGGGGCTCGCTTGATCAGGAGCTGCTGACGCATTTAATGGATCTCAATCACGCCTCTGCACGCCCAATAGACGCGCGCGCCGTGACGCGGGAAGCACTTGTTCGATCGGCCTTAATATCCGCGCAGCGCGCCGAAGAAATTGGACTTGCAAAGAACCGCATTATTATTTCTGCTAAAGTCTCGTCCGTACAAGATCTCATCGCCTGTTATCGCATGCTTGCGCAGCGCAGCGATTATGCATTGCATCTTGGTTTGACCGAAGCCGGCATGGGGTCAAAAGGCGTTGTCGCATCCGCGGCGGCGCTGGGCGTCTTATTACAAGACGGCATTGGCGACACCATCCGCGTGTCCTTGACGCCAGAACCAGGCGGCGATCGTTCACTCGAGGTACGCGTCGCACAAGAGATCTTGCAGACGATGGGCTTTCGCACCTTTGTGCCGCTGGTTGCAGCATGTCCTGGTTGCGGCCGCACGACGTCAACGGTTTTCCAAGAACTGGCGCGCGATATACAACAGCACATTCGTGAACGCATGCCTGTCTGGCGCGCGCAATATCCTGGCGTTGAAACGCTCAATGTCGCTGTCATGGGCTGTATCGTGAATGGGCCTGGCGAGTCGAAGCACGCGGATATTGGCATATCATTGCCAGGCACGGGAGAAACGCCAGCTGCCCCTGTCTTCATTGATGGCAAGAAAGCGATGACGCTTCGAGGAGACGGCATTGCCGAAGAATTCACGCGTATCGTTGACGATTATATTGTCTCGCGTTTTGGCGCAGGAGCCAATAAGGGCGAAGCTGCTGAATAGATTATGCAGGGGTTTCAACGAACGCCCGCGCAACAGCTCTTAGATCACGCCACGCAGTCGGTTTGAGTGAAGCGCTTTTTAGCATGGCGTCTAGGCTCGAAAAGGCCATAGCGCGCAGGGAATGCGCGCCGCATGAAATATCAAACCACTTGCCGCGTAATTTTGACACAGCGTCGGTTGACCCAAGAAACGCGCGCGCTGGCGCCTCGCCAAATAAAAGTAGAATTTGTGGTTGTGCGAGCTCAACATGACGCTGCGCGAAGGGCGTTAATATCGCCAGTTCATGAGGCGTCATTGGCCTGTCGCCTGGCGGTCGCCATGGCGACACATAGGCCAAGCGCGCGCTATCTCTGCTTTTCCCTATCGCGGCAAGCATATTATCAAGCAATCTTGCCTGTGGTCCTGAAAAAGGGACGCCTGTGCGTTCTTCTGTTTCCCCAGGCGCACTTTCAAAAGCCATCAATGACGCTGATCCTGCGCCAGCATGTAAAAGAAAATGCTCCGCCATGTCACGAAATGGCGCAGGAAAGAAATCGACAAAACACTGCGCTAACTCATCAAGATTGGCGGCGGAAAGCGCACGATCTCTTGCTGCGCGAATAGCGTCATCAGGCGGAAGAATCTTAGTTCCTGACTGCTTTGGCCGAGAAGAGATCGCATTTGTCTGCTGCCTGGCGTCAGATGTTACAACAACCGTTCTCTCAAGCTCACGCGCGCAATCCGCGTAACGGTCATGCGCAATGTCGTCGATGGCGAGATCAACGCCACTTTCAACATACCAGTTAACAAGTCCCAGCAAGGCTTTTTGGTTTTGTTCACGCTCCGTAACGGTCATGCGGGCAATTATCTCACGCCCCACAGCTGAAGGAAAGTCTCAACAACAGCGAAAGGCTCTTTTGCCGCCAACGCCAAATCTCGCCTCCTCGCATGCCCGGTAATATTGCGTGCGCGTGAGTGGCGTGACATCGCCGTGTTTCTGCAGACAATGTGCAACATAGGCGTCATAATCTCCTTGGCCAATCATCAAGCGTGCGCTTTGTTGCAGCTTGAGATAGATTTTTTTTAATTCAAGCCTCGGCTGGCTGCAGCATATCATCTTCAATCTCTCGAGTTGTTGCAACAGCGCTTGCGCGCGCATCGCGTATCGCAAGAAGAGCAAAAACTAACATGGTAAGAACTAGTACAATATAAATTATACACAAACTGACATCGACATAGTCATTAAAAATAACGCGCTGCATCTCATTGATCGACTTTGCTGGCGCAAGCAGCTGACCGCTATCAAAAGCCTTTGAAAATTTTTGCGCATGCGCAATAAAACCAATGCGCGGATCTTGATGAGCAATCTTCTCATAGCCAGCGGTCAGAGTGCAAATATAAAGCCATAGCGTTGGCGCAATCGCGATAATGGCATAGGCGTCACGTTTCATGCGAAAGAGCACCACAACGCATAAAGTTAGCGCAATTGCTGCAAGCATTTGATTGGCAATGCCAAATAATGGCCAAAGCGTATTGATGCCGCCCAATGGATCGATAACGCCTTGATAAAGAAAATAACCCCAACCTGATACGGCGATCGCCGTTGCAATCAGATTGGGGCCCCATGCCTTTGTGTTGCGAAAAGCTGGGACAAAGGCTCCAAAAAGATCTTGGATCATAAAACGCGCCACGCGGGTCCCCGCGTCAATTGTTGTAAGAATAAATAAAGCTTCGAATAAAATTGCAAAATGATACCAAAATGACATCATTGTTGAGCCGCCAATGACAGACGCCAGAATTTTCGCCATACCAACGGCAAGCGTCGGCGCGCCTCCAGTGCGTGAAAGTATCGTCTTTTCACCCACATCGCTGGCAACCTGGGTTAGAGTCTCAGGCGCTATGGCAAATCCCCAGCCAGAAATTACCTGCGCAACGGCTTCAGGCGTGGCGCCAATAACAGCCGGCGCGCTATTCATCGCAAAATAAACGCCTGGCTCAAGAACGCTTGCTGCGATTAACGCCATGATCGCGACGAAAGACTCCATCAGCATAGCGCCATAGCCAATGAAGCGCGTTTGCGTTTCATCAGCGATCATTTTAGGCGTTGTCCCAGATGAAACTAATGCGTGAAAACCAGAGACAGCGCCACAAGCGATGGTGATAAATAAAAATGGGAAAACACTGCCAGCGAAAACAGGTCCTGAACCGTCAATAAATTTGGTGAGCGCTGGCATTTGCAGGGTGGGCCAAACAACGCAAATTCCAATAGCCAATGACAAGATTGTGCCGATCTTGAGAAAGGTCGACAGATAATCGCGCGGCGCCAACAACAGCCAAACCGGTAAAACAGAAGCGATAAAACCATAGGCGATCAACATGAAGGCCAGCGTTTCGCCTCGAAAACTAAAAAGCGGCGCTAATGTCTGGTTTGCCGCAACGATGCGACCCATCATGATGCTTGCAATGAGCAAAACAAAACCAATTATGGACATTTCAGCGATATGTCCAGGTCTGAAATAACGACCATAAACACCCATGAATATAGCGATCGGCAATGTCGCAAAAACCGTAAAAGCGCCCCAAGGGCTATCTGCTAAAGCTTTAACAACAACGAGCGCCAGCACCGCCAAAAGAATGATCATAATTGAAAGAATGCCAACCATGGCGATCACGCCCGGTATCGGCCCCATCTCTGTCTTGATCAAATCTCCAAGCGAACGCCCATCACGACGGGTAGAAATGAATAGAATAACGAAATCTTGAACAGCGCCAGCAAAGATGACGCCAGCAAGCAACCAAAGCGCTCCAGGCAAATAACCCATTTGCGCGGCCAACACAGGACCAACTAGCGGACCAGCGCCTGCAATCGCTGCAAAATGATGGCCAAACAACACCCATTTGTCGGTTGGCACATAATCCAAGCCATCATTGTGACGATAGGCTGGGGTTCGTCGCTCAGCGTTTAACCTCAGCACTCTGTCAGCAATGAAGCGAGAATAAAAACGATACCCAATGGCGTAAATGCTTGCAGAAGCAGCAACAAGCCACATCGCATTTACAGGTTCGCCGTGCGAGACCGCCAAACTATAAAGCGCGACAAGCGCAAATAAGCCAACGCCAATCCACGCCAAATACGCTGGAACGCTTAGGTAAGCAGACCTGTTCGTCATATTATCCTACAGAGAAAGCAATGGACTGTGTGTGAGTGTCGTGCGTGTCTTATGCAATGACCTGAGGCGCTGCTTCATAATTTAAGATCGGCGCAAGCCACCGTTCGACAGCTGAAACCTCCATGCCCTTGCGACGGGCGTAATCTTCAACCTGATCGCGTTCAATCTTAGCAACACCAAAATAATGCGCTTCTGGATGCGCAAGATAAAGGCCGCTGACAGTCGCTGCAGGGGTCATCGCGAAACTGTCAGTGAGCGCCACGCCCGTACGCTTGGTCACGTCAAGAAGCTCAAATAATGTCGCTTTTTCTGTATGGTCGGGTTGTGCTGGGTAGCCCGGCGCCGGCCGAATGCCAGCATAATTTTCCGCGAGCAGCTCCTGAGGTAAAATATTCTCATTAGATGCATAGCCCCAAAACTCCTTACGCACACGTTCATGCATGCGTTCTGCAAAGGCCTCTGCAATGCGGTCGGCGAGCGCTTTCACCATGATTGAACCATAATCATCATTAGCACGCGCATAGCGCGCGGAAATTTTTTCCTCTTCCGCGCCAGCCGTGACGACAAAAGCGCCAAGATAATCATCCAAGCCCAGATCAACAGGCGCAACAAAATCAGCAAGAGCTATGTTAGGTTTACCATCACGCCTGGCAAGCTGCTGGCGCAAGGTAAAGAATGTTGCAATTTTCTCAGTTCGGGCAACGCCGCTATAGAGTTCAATATCATCGCCGTTCGCGCTCGCTGGCCAAAAACCAATCACGGCTTTCGGGGTAAACCATCTTTCATCAACGATGCGTTTCAACATGGACTGCGCATCATCATAAAGCTGTTTTGCTGCGTCCCCGCGTTCTGGATCCGTCAACAAAGCTGGGAAGCGGCCTTTGAATTCCCAAGTTTGAAAAAATGGCGTCCAGTCAATATAGGGAAGGAGCTCAGCAACGTCATAGCTTGTGAAAACTCGTGCGCCAAGAAATGATGGTTTTTTGGGTTGATAGCTTGACCAGTCAATCTTTAAAGCGTTCGCGCGGGCTTTCTCCAGGGTAATACGCTGCTTATCGGCTTGAGCTTTAGCATGAGCTTGCGCAACCCGTTCATATTCTGCGCGCGTTTCAGCGATATAATTGTCTCGTGTTTTTTCTGACATCAAAGCCTGCGCGACGCCAACGGCGCGACTGGCGTCTGTCACATAAACGGTCTGGCCGCGGGTGTAATTTGGGTTTATTTTTACAGCTGTGTGTACGCGACTAGTTGTGGCTCCGCCAATGAGCAATGGCGTTGCAAGACCCTCGCGCTCCAATTCTGCCGCGACAAAACACATTTCATCAAGAGAAGGCGTAATTAATCCAGAAAGACCGATAATATCGACCTGTTCTTTTTTAGCTGTCTCGAGAATTTTAGCAGCTGGCGTCATGACGCCAAGATCAATTACCTCAAAATTGTTACATCCCAAAACAACACCAACAATATTTTTACCTATATCATGCACATCACCCTTTACAGTTGCGAGAAGAATCTTTCCTGCAGAGGAACGCGCATCTTTTTCCTTTTCCATGAAGGGCATTAAATACGCCACCGCCTGCTTCATAACGCGGGCTGATTTGACGACTTGCGGTAAGAACATTTTACCAGCGCCAAAGAGATCGCCAACCACATTCATGCCCGCCATGAGCGGGCCCTCAATCACGTCAAGCGGTCTTGCAGAATTAACTCGCGCCTCTTCAACGTCAATCTCAATATAATCGGTTACACCATTGACCAGAGCGTATTCGAGACGCTTTTCAACACTTGCATCGCGCCAGGCTGCGTCTTTTTCCTGAACTCTTGCGCCCGCGCCCTTATATTTATCGGCAAGCTCAACGAGCCGCTCCGTTGCATCTCGTGTTCGGTTAAGAACAACATCTTCGCACGCCTCGCGTAACTCATCAGTAATTTCTGCGTAAACCGCGAGCTGGCCGGCATTGACGATGCCCATATCCATCCCTGCAGAAATTGCATGATAGAGAAAGACAGAGTGCATTGCCTCACGCACTGGCTCATTGCCGCGAAATGAAAAGGATAGATTAGAGACTCCGCCCGAAACATGCGCATAGGGCAAATTTTTCTTAATGGCGCGCGCTGCTTCTATAAAGTCAACGCCATAATTTTCATGTTCTTCAATTCCTGTTGCAACAGCAAAAATATTGGGATCAAATATTATGTCTTGTGGCGGAAAGCCAACTGTCTGCGTCAGAATTTTATATGCTCTTGTTGAAATTTCCACCTTGCGCGCCAGCGTGTCCGCCTGACCTTTTTCATCAAAAGCCATCACGACAACTGCTGCGCCATAGCGCCGAACTTTCTTGGCTTCCTCAATAAATTTTTCTTCACCTTCTTTGAGAGAAATGGAGTTGACGATTCCTTTTCCCTGCAAACATTTTAATCCTGCCTCAATAACCTCAAATTTAGAGGAATCGACCATTACCGGGACACGCGCGATATCTGGCTCAGCCGCAAGTAGATTCAAAAAATCAACCATTGCTTGCTTGGAATCGAGCAACCCCTCGTCCATGTTTATATCAATGATTTGCGCGCCGTTAACGACCTGATCTCTTGCAACGTCAAGAGCTGCCGTATAATCTCCATTGGTGATCAACTTACGAAACTTAGCCGATCCTGTTACGTTGGTGCGCTCGCCAACATTGACGAATAAAATATCTTTCGTCAGTGTAAAGGGCTCTAAGCCTGACAACCGCAGCATGGGCTCAATTTTGGGAAGCTTGCGCGGCGTTTTTCCTTTGCTTGCCTGAGCAATCGCAGAAATATGATCAGGCGTTGTGCCGCAACAACCGCCCACAATATTAACGAGTCCCGCTGCGGCAAATTCACCAACGAGTTCGGCCATATATTCTGGACTTTCGTCATAAAGTCCAAATTCATTTGGCAAGCCTGCATTTGGAAACGCGCATATGCGCGTATCCGCAACGCGTCCAATTTCAGCAATATGCTGACGCATTTCACGTGCGCCGAGGGCGCAATTAAAGCCAATTGAGAAAGGTCTGGCGTGTGAGAGAGAATTCCAAAAAGCAACCGCGGTCTGACCAGAAAGCGTGCGACCAGAAAGATCTGTGATTGTGCCTGAGATCATGATGGGGAAGCGCGTACCTACTTCATCAAACGCATCTTCAAGCGCATAAATTGCTGCTTTAGCGTTTAATGTGTCGAAGACTGTTTCGACCAGCATAATATCTGCGCCGCCATTAATTAACCCAAGCGCCGCTTCCTTATATGCAAGGCATAGTTCATCAAAACTTACTGCGCGAAAACCTGGATTGGACACGTCAGGCGAGATTGAGGCAGTGCGATTTGTTGGGCCAATAGAGCCAGCAACAAAACGTCGCATACCTGTTCTTGCGGCGACCTCATCTGCTGCAGCGCGAGCAAGTTTTGCTCCCTCGAGATTAAGTTCATAGGCAATCTCTTCAAGGCCATAATCCGCCTGTGCGATCGTTGTTGAAGAAAAAGTATTAGTTTCAATAATATCAGCGCCAGCTTCTAGATAGGCGATATGAATTGCCTTGATGGCTTCAGGTTGCGTTAGAATTAAAAGATCATTATTGCCGCGCAAATCCTTGCCGTGACCCTTGAACCGCACGCCGCGGAAATCGACTTCTTCGAAGTTATGCCGCTGAATCATCGTCCCCATCGCGCCATCAAGGATGAGGATGCGTTGCTGCGCCATTTCTTGAAGCAATTTTGTGATTTTTGGTCCGTGGTCGTGATCGAAACTCATGCGCTTACTTTCTCTTTTGCTGGCCGCACGCCAAGCAAATGACAGATGGCGAAGACCATGTCTGCCCGATTATTTGTATAAAAATGGAATTCCTCGACGCCAGAGCGCGCCAGACCCATTACTTGCTCGACAACGGTCGCCGCTGCGACAAGCGCGCGCGTTTGCGGATCATCATCCAAACCTTCAAACCGCTCCGCAACCCATAAAGGCACGCTTGCGCCAGCCTTCTGTGCGAAACCAGCAACCTGTTTAAAGTTTCGAATGGGCATTATGCCTGGAACAATTGGAATTTTGACGCCGCGCGCCCGCGCGCGGTCCAGAAACCGGAAGTAAATATCATTATCAAAAAAGAATTGCGTAATCGCCCGCGTCGCTCCGGCGTCTATTTTTGCCTCAAGAGCATCAAGATCCTGCATAATTGACGCGCTCTCAGGATGACCTTCGGGATAGGTCGAAACAGAGATTTCAAAATCATGCAGCTGCCGAATACCGCGCACGAGATCTGTCGAGCTTTTATAGCCATTGGGATGAGCGTTGAATTTTTCGCCGACCCCTGTTGGTGGATCGCCTCGAAGCGCAACAATATGGCGAACGCCGACGTCCCAATAGTCATGGACAATCTGATTTATCTCTTCGCGAGAGGCCGAGACGCAGGTCAAATGCGCAGCTGGTTTCATCTTTGTTTCACGCGCAATACGCGCAACAAGATGGTGCGTGCGTTCACGCGTCGTTCCGCCAGCACCATAAGTTACGGAGACAAAATGCGGCGATAAGGCCGCCAGACGATTAACGGTCTCCCATAATTGCGTTTCCATTTCTGGAGTCTTTGGCGGAAAAAATTCATAGGAAATATTAAACCGTTTTCCTGACGCGGTTGGGTGCAAGGCATTAAACATCACGCAATCTCATAGGTCGTCGTTGGCGAGGCGTCGGATATGATGCGTGGATCACGTGCGAGCCAGAGTGATACTGTTAACTTCGCGCCCTCATGCGCTTCAGGCGTGAGTTCTCGATGCAGAGTTGTTTCCAAACCCGATTGCTTCAACAGACTGGTTATTTCGTTTTCGGAGAAACCCAAGCGTCGATGCGCGTGTTTGTCGCGCAAGGCTTCCTCCTGATGTGGCGCAAAATCCACAACCAACAAGCGCCCACCCGGGGCCAACACGCGCGCAGCCTCACGCAACGCACGTGCTGGATCATCTAGATAATGCAATACTTGATGCATGATGGCGAGATCTGCAGAATTACGATCAATTGGGAGCGCATAAATGTCTCCCTGCCGCAATTGAATATTTTTCAAGCCTGTTTCTTCAAGACGTCCGCGCGCTACTGCAAGCATGGCCGATGAGAGATCAACGCCAATTGCGCGCTGTGAAAGCGGAGCAAATATCTCCAGCATACGTCCTGCGCCTGCGCCAAGATCAACAAGACAATTGACAGTCTTGTCGCCAATAGCCTCGCGCATTGCCTCTTCCACCAATGCTTCTGGGACATGTAGAGAGCGAATATCATTCCATTCTTTTGCATGAGCGGCAAAGTATCGCGCAGCGTTTTCAGCGCGTGCGTGACGAACGTCGGCTAATCTTGCGCTGTCTTCAGAAAGCACCTGGTCGCTTGGATCCAACCAATCGACGATATCGCGCGCCAAGGCGCCAACGCCTCTGGGCCGCGCAAGACGAAAAAACGCCCATGCGCCCTCCCGTCGACGCTCAACAAGACCAGCCTCTACGAGGAGTTTTAAATGACGCGACACCCGCGGTTGTGATTGGCCTAGGATTGTCACAACCTCGCTAACCGTCAATTCGCATTGCGCCAGCAGCGCCAGCAAACGTAGACGCGTTTCTTCTCCAGCCGCGTTCAAAGCGGCTATTGCGGGCTCCAGCCTGGCGCTTGTGCCGGGGGTGACCATTCAAGACCTCTAATTAAGATATAAAGATATCTATATACGTCGATTATAAAAGCTGCAAGTCATGACCCATCAGCGCACCATTTTCTATAGTTATTATCTTAAATTCAATTATTTAAAATGCTAACGCCGGCTTTTGACACATGTCTCCTTAAGCGCAATGACCGAACCAAAGCCTTCGTTGCTCTGGTTCGGTCAATCACAAAATCATCCCGCAATAAAAACCTAGGAGATACAGCCTACCGGTTCGAGGCTCCCTCATCGGCAACAACCTGAAGGAAGGTTTCCGCCGCTTCACGCCGCTCAAACACATGTGGTTGTAGACCGCGTTTGGAGAGCGCCTCTTTCATTTTTAGCCGCGCAAAAGCGCTCGTGGCGTATCGGGTAGTCGTTATGTAGTAATGCTTACTCATATATTCGATCATTTCAGCATAATCGTCATAAAGCGCTTCATTGATCTTCCAACCGTCATGATTAACGACAGAATTGACGCGCTTGCCGACCTTGTCTGAGGCTTCAACCAATGTCTTACGTAACTCATCGATGTCTTTTTTCGTACGTGCGTTCCAACCTTCTAGATTAACAAAAAGAATATTTCTCTCGGCATCATAGGTCACACGATCTGACATGTTCAGGTTGATGAGATCATTCAACAACCCCATTGGCTCATCAATAAATATCCGCTTATCCATCAATTGCGGTTCAACGATAATTGGCTTGAAGTCCATGAAAGGTAAAATATGTTTATCGATATCAATGCCAGGCGCAACCTCGATAAGTTCAAGGCCTTTTTCTTTTAACTCAAACACGCAACGCTCTGTGACGTAGAAAACTGGTTGTTTACGTTTTTGAGCAAATTTTCCTGAGAAGGTGATTTGTTCAACAAAGTTGAGGAATTTTTTATTGCGTCCTTCTTGCAGGATGACGACGTTGCCATTTTCAATTGCGACGCGTAAACCGCCATTGGTAAATGTGCCGGCAAAAACAACAAGACGCGCATTTTGACTAATATTGATGAAGCCGCCGCATCCATTTAACCGACCGCCAAATTTTGACGTATTGACGTTGCCCTGAACGTCTGCCTCCGCCATTCCAAGGCATGTCATATCCAGACCGCCGCCATCATAAAAATCAAATTGCTGGTTCTGCTGAATGATGCTGTCCGCATTTGTTGCTGCGCCAAAACTTGATCCCGATGCGAGCACGCCGCCAATAGCGCCTGCTTCTGTGGTCAAGGTAATATAGGGCGTTACTTTTTCTTCATTGGCGACGGCTGAAATACCCTCAGGCGCGCCAACGCCAAGATTAACAACGCCATTAGGCGGCAACTCAAAAGCAGCGCGACGTGCGATGATCTTGCGTTCGTCGAGCGGCATTTTTGCGAATTTTTCCACCGGCACGCGGATCTCGCCGGCCAATGCCGGATTATACATCACGCCGTAATTCATCCGATGCAATTCGGGTTCTTCTGCAACCACAACAGCTGACACAAGAACGCCGGGGACGTGAACGTCTTTGGGTTTAATCGATCCTTGCTCGACGATGCGTTCAACCTGAGCGATGACAAGCCCGCCGTTATTGCGCGCGGCCATTGCTTGAGCAAGATTATCGAGGACCAACGCCTCTTTCTCCATGCTAATATTGCCAGAAGGATCCGCGCTCGTGCCGCGAATGAAAGCGACGTCAATTTTCGTTGCAATATAAAACAGCCATTCTTCGCCTTGGATGTTATGATATTTGACCATGTCCTCCTGTGTGCGCTCATTAACCTTGCCACCGCCAAACCGCGGATCGACATAAGTGTAGAGACCGACTTTGGAAAACAGGCCCGGCTGACCGGAGGCGCAGGCGCGATAGAGTTGTGAAATAACGCCTTGAGGTAAATTATAACCGCAGATTTTTTCATCCTGCGCCGCTTGCGCGACTTTTGGCATGCGGCCGAAATTCGCCGCGATCACACGTCGCAACAGGCCTTCATGATAAAAACGTCCAGTCCCAAGCCCCTTGCTGTCGCCAGCGCCCGCCGTCATGATCAAAGTTAAATCGCGCGGGTGCTGGGTTTCAACATAGCGTTTCTCCAGCGCAGCATGGAGGGCTTCTGGAATACAGCTTTGGACAAAGCCCGTAGTTGTTACGACGTCATTGTCACGAATAAGCGCAATCGCCTCATCGGCGCTGATGACCTTATTATTCGCCATTTCCCTGATTTCCCCTGCCGGCTCCACTCTTGTCGGTGCGCCATTCTTGAGCGGCGCGTCCTCGGTGGATGTTAAGCTTAAATGACAATGACAACCCTAGAGATCACAAAGGGCTTGCGCAATAGCGGCAAACCGCCGCGATCTCTGCGCAGCAATCGCTTTCCCTAGTCGCCGCGATAGACGCAGCCTTCAAAACAACTATCACGAAAAATGCCTACCTCGGCTAAAGCTGGCAAAGTCGACGATAGGTCTCGCCAAATATAAACACATAAATTTTCAAGGGTCGGCTTTCCCAGATCCTCGAGATCATTGAGGAAGGAATGATCCAACTTGTCGCGTAAATGCGCGAGACGCGCGCCAAGCTTACCAAAATCCATAACCCATTGCTCTTCAGGCAGGCGAGGGCCTCGCAACGTTACGCGCACGCGAAATGAATGGCCATGCAAATTCCGATATTTGCCGCCATCCGCATGATCTGGGTCGACAAGCGCATGCGCCGCTTCGAAATAGAATTCGCGGTAGACCTCAAAATTCGACACCGTTACTTCACCCCAATCATTTTATGCGTCTGGACGGATAGCCGCCAACGCGGATGCGCCAGGCAATAGTCAATGGCCAGCTTCGTATTGCGCACAATTTCCGGCCCGTCCATGGGTTGAAGCAGAAAATGCTGAAAAGCCATGCCCTCAAAAGCCTCTGGCGGAGCGTCTGATTGCGGAAAAACCAGCTTTAACTCATCCCCAGTTGTCTGGAAAAGCCGGTTCGCGCCCTTAGGAGAAATACAGATCCAATCAACGCCCGCCAAAATGGGGAGAGTGCCATTGCTCTCAATAGCAATATCAAAACCCTTATTGTGCAGCGCATCAATTAGTTCGGCGTCAAGTTGAAGCGTCGGCTCTCCGCCCGTCAAAACGACAAAACGGCCAAGGTCAGAGGCGCCCCAAATTGTCTCAATATGTCGCGCCAGGCTTTCTGCATTGTCAAACCTGCCGCCTCCTTCGCCATCAACGCCAACAAAATCCGTATCGCAAAAGTCGCAACCTGCAGCAGGTCGATCGCTCTCCCGTCCACTCCAAAGGTTACAGCCAGCAAAACGGCAAAAAACCGCCGCGCGACCCGAATTGAGTCCTTCTCCTTGGAGCGTTTTGAAAGCTTCCTTAACGGCGTAAGGCATGACGAGCTCTATTGGCGACGATGGCGCATGTTGCGCGGCTCACGATCTCAGCCGTTATATTGACGGCGATCATCCTGGTCTTCAGGCGCGGGCGCGGGAAGCGGATCAAGACTACGAATATAGCTTGTAATGTCGTCAATTTCCTTGCGCGTCAGATGCATGTCCGGCATCGGGGGATGTGGAGCAATCAAGAAATTTTCAATTTGTTTTTTGTCGCTATGGCGACGCGCAATGTCCCAAAATGACGGCGCGTCAGCAAAGGCGGAGTTTTGCGAGGATGTGACAACATGGCACGCCGCACACCAGCGCGTCGCCATGTGCTCGCCTTGGCGACGATCGCCAGCCCAAGCGGGCGTCCCCCCAACCATGCCCGTAAGGCTCACCAACACACCAACGCGCATTAGCTTCATTAACGTCATCATGGCAAACAGCCCTTCGCGTAGAGTATTAAAAGATTGGCCTGAACTTGGCGCCTATGGACATCAAAGCACAATCTTAATGATGGGAGAATCGTCAAAACATGCGGCATTCCGCCCTGGGAACGAAAATATGTGCCTTCTTTGCAACAGCATAAATGAATGTTCCATCAAGGCCTGCGCCTATCACATTTGGCCGCTTTTCAGCCGCAAATGGAAAGCTAATCTCCACTTGGCACGTGATTGCAAAAAATCTGCAGTCGGCGACGAGAGGTCGAAAGAAAATCATGTTCAGGTCATCGCAATCTTATATTGACGTCCCACCGCACGCCGCACGCCGACGCTTGCTGCCGGCAATCTTGCTGATGACAAGCTTCCTGATGATCATAACCGCTGTCGTCAATCCTGGCCCAGAAATAAGCAAAGAACCTAGCGACGCCAATGCGCACACAGTCTCACTGGAATCCTTTAAAGACTCCTATAATCCAAAAAATATAACGAATATTCCTCGCTCTCAGATTCTCACGCACGCGCATCACACACGCGTCGCCGTCGATCGGATCTCACCCCTACAACCATGAAAACTCTGCAAATATTGGCGTATGATCAGAGGGTTTTTCCTCGGCGCGAAGAGATTTGACGATTTCCACCCTCTTTAGATAATCTGTTGCGCGCGGGGACAATAATAAATGATCAATGCGTAGGCCGTGATTTTTCTGCCAAGCGCCCGCTTGATAATCCCAAAACGTATAGTGGCCAGCAGCGTCAGTGACGCAACGCAAAGCATCGGCATAGCCAAGATTAATAATCTTCTGAAGCATGGCGCGCGATTGGAGTAAAAATAATGCATCGTCCGTCCATGCTATCGGATCATAAACGTCTCTTTCGTCGGGAATAACATTATAGTCTCCAGCCAAAATGGTAACTTCCTCCAATTTGAGCAATTTTCGCGCATGGCGCGTTAAGGCTTCCATAAAAGCCACTTTATAAGGATATTTCTGCGAGGCGACGGGGTTGCCATTTGGCGCATAAATCGAGGCGACACGCACAACGCCGCCGACTTCGTCTGAAATAACCGCCTCAAGATAACGTGCCTGACCCTCAGCATTAAAATCAGGCAGACCAACTAGACTATCTTCAAACGGCCTACGGGATAAAATTGCTACGCCATTAAATGTTTTTTGCCCATGAACAAGCGCGTTATAACCAGCGTCTTCAATTTCAGCGCGAGGGAAAGCCCCATCTTCGCACTTCAATTCCTGTAAGCAAACAACATCTGGGGTATTCATCCGAAGGAAAGCCAAGAGCAGCTGCAAGCGCTGTCTTACTGAGTTCACGTTCCAAGTTGCAATTCGCAAATTAATGCCTTTGACGTTTAGTATGTCGCCCTGTTGTTAACGCATCGCCGTCCGATTGACGAAAGTGATCAGAATGCATGAGAGAGAAAGACAATGAACAAAAGGCATATTATTATACGCCATGCTAGTAATTTTTAAACTGCGCAACGACGCGGCGCACGCCCGCCGTTGCGCTTTTTTAATTAGCTCGCCCGGCCAAGCGACGTTGCTTTTGGCACATCAATGAGCTTTCCAGTTTTAACGTCATAAATATAGCCATAGATGGGCACATTTTTGGGTGTTAATGGGTGTGAGCGAATGCGTGCAACGTCCTGAGCTACGCTCTCTTCTTGAGATTTTATTGTATGCCATTTTATAAAATGGCCAGCTGAACAGCCGCCGCCATGTTGAGGATTTGACCAGTTCTTTCCATCAAAGGAAGCGGTTGCAAGGCTATCTTCCAGTAAGTCGCCCATCACCTCGTCGCAGAATAATTCCATTCCGCAGTTTGTATGATGGATCACAAACCATTCTTTCGTGCCGAGCAATTTATGAGAGATCACCAATGAACGAATCGCGTCATCCGAGGCGCGACCGCCAGCATTGCGGATGACATGCGCGTCGCCCTCCGAAAGGCCTGCATATTTTGCTGGATCAAGACGCGCGTCCATACAGGTCAAAATGGCAAAGCCTCTGGCTGGCGGTAAGGCTAGATCTCCCTTAGATCCAAAACTCGCGACATAGACGCCATTCGCCGCCAAAACCTCGTCTAAAATTTTACTCGCCATTGTCTTCCTGCTCCCGCTTAGGTGATAAAATTTTGATTGCCGCAAAAAATTAAATGACGCCTCAACTGGAAATATCAAGTTTTAATTACGCTGTCGTCTTAGTCCTAACCTTGTTCAAATATTCACGAGCAGCCCCCAATTACCGACGTGATTGAAAGAAATCACGCAACAATATCGCTGACTCGCTGGCCCGCAACCCACCATAGACCTCGGGCGCATGATGACAGGTTGGTTGCGAAAAAAAACGCGGTCCATGCTCAACACCCCCGCCTTTTGGATCGTCCGCGGCAAAATATAATCGTCGGATTCGCGCAAAAGAAATCACCCCTGCGCACATGACACAGGGCTCCAAAGTGACATAGAGGTCACAGTCGATCAAACGTTGCGATCCAAGTCTCTCACAAGCCTGACGAACAGCCAAAACCTCGGCATGAGCGCTCGGATCTCGATCGCGCAGTGTTTGATTGCCGGCGGCGGCAATCAACGCGCCAGCGCGGATGATGGCCGCGCCAATTGGAACTTCTCCAGCCATCCCAGCCTCTCTCGCAGCAGCAAAGGCGGCGGCAAAAGGATCTATCGCTGTCATAACCATGGCCTTCTCAGTTTCCTGCTTCAAAGCACGCCTCGCGCCTGCTATCAGAACCTATGACTGACAAAAAACAAAATCGAGGCGACGCCTCCCTAGGCGACGAACGCTCGCTTCGCCCGCGCGGACACAGCGCTCCTATGAAACCAAAAACTGCCCTGGTTAAGAAGCCAAATGAAAAATTCCAGCGGCCTGACGCGCGAGGTAAAAAACGATCTGAAACCAGCGACAGGCCAATGCGCGGTGCGGCGCAGACACAAAAGCTTGGGCGGTCTGATCAACCGCAATCCGTCAAAGACAAGGCTTTTGTCAGCGAACGTATCGCCAAAGTCATGGCGCGAGCGGGCGTCTGCTCTCGCCGTGATGCTGAGGCATGGATTGAAACGGGACGCGTTAGCTTAAATGGCCGCGTCTTGAAAAGCCCAGCCATTAATGTCGGACCAGATGACCAAATCGACATTGACGGCGCGCCGCTTCCGCAGCGTGAACGTACGCGGCTATTTTTATTTCATAAACCATCAGGATTGGTCACAAGCGCCCATGATCCTGAAGGACGGCCAACGGTATTCGCATTTTTAAACTCCAATTATGGTGATTTGCCTCGTGTGGTGAGTGTTGGCCGTCTCGATATAAACACTGAGGGTCTTTTGCTTGTGACCAATGATGGCGGATTGGCGCGTGCGTTGGAGCTGCCGGCTACTGGCTGGACGCGGCGCTATCGTGTTAGAGCGCATGGTCACATCACTCAAGCGCAACTTGACGTTCTTCGCCAAGGGGTGACCATCGACAGCGTTAAATACGCGCCAATTGAGGCATTACTTGAACGCGTACAGGGCGCAAACGCCTGGATCGCTATGACGCTCACAGAAGGAAAAAATCGTGAGGTCAAACGCGTCATGGAACATCTTGGACTTGATGTTACGCGTCTTATCCGTGTTTCCTATGGGCCCTTTCAGCTCAATGACCTGACGCCCGGCGCTATCGAGGAGGTTAAGCTTAAAGTTCTGCGTGATCAGTTAGGCAAAAATCTCGCCGAACTTGCAGGCGTTGATTTTTCATCTCCCTTACGCACGCTTTCTGCAAGCGAACTACAACAACAACGTGAGCGTCTTGATGCGCGCGCGCGCAAGCATGTCTCTGTTTTACGTAAAGAGCGGGAAGAAAAAGGCGCCAAAGGACCACGTGTGCGCATCGAACGCAGCGCCACTGCTGATCGCAGGGGCCGCGCTATTCCTGTTGAGCGTATCTCCTCACCCTCTCGCAAGGAGGACGATTCTGCGCTATCGCGCAATGCGCGTCGGTTTCAGTCGTTAAAGAGAAATGACGGTAAGGTCTCTGACCAGCCTTCTGGCGTCTCACGCAAGCAAAATTATCGCGAAGATAATGCTGAGCCTCAAAGCCAACGTTCAGTTCGAAGCCCTCGGACTGATAATCGGCGAGGCTCACAAGAAACAAAAAATTGGCAGGATAAGCCCAAAAGTTTCTCACATGGCCTCACGGCCTCACGGTCTGGGAGTGGCGAGCGCGCGATAAGAAATAAATTTTCTCATGAAGAACAAAGATCACAACAAAGATTGAGTCCGCGCGTTCAAGAAGATAGCCGACAAAAAAGTCGGCGGGATGATCACGCAACCAATGATCGCATTCATCCAAGACAAGAAAACTTTTCAGCTAGACAAAAGAACGCCACACCGTCGTCTCATGAACGACCGAGAAACTATAGGAACGCAAAAGAAGACTCCGCCACGCGTCATAATCGGCCTTCTCAAGGTGATCAGAGAAGTGAGCGCAGTAGGGACAATAAATCTAGCGCCTCAAGGCCCGATCGCTCTGCTAAAAAACGACCCGGCGCGCGCAATGACCAAGGCAGAGGGCCTCGTAACAAACCACCTCGACCGCGCGGATCCTAACACATGCGTATCGTTGGCGGCGTTTGGCGCGGACGGGCGCTTGCTACTCCTCAATCTGCTGCTATACGGCCAACATCTGATCGGGTTCGGGAGTCGATTTTTGATATTCTCGCACACGCCTTTGACGACCCAATAACAGACGCCGCCATAATTGATCTGTTCGCGGGGACAGGCGCGCTTGGTCTTGAAGCTTTGTCGCGAGGAGCCAGTCGATGTCTTTTTGTCGATGACGGCGCACCGGCCCGCGCACTGCTGCGCGCTAATATTGAATTATTGGGACTGGGCGGACGCACCCGTATTTTTAGACGTGATGCGACAAAACTTGGGGCCGCGCCAAAAGATGAATTATTTTCATTGGCTTTCCTTGACCCGCCTTATGGAAAAAATCTTATTGTTCCGACATTAACCGCCCTCGCCACAGGAGGATGGCTGACCAAACAGGCGCTTGTCGTTATTGAAGAAACGGTAAACGCAGACATTGTATTGCCGCATAATTTTATTCCCGAAGACGCGCGTCGCTACGGCGACAGTCAAGTTATTTTTGCGCGTTTTTCGCATCCAATTAGCGTATAGATTTTAATTCATACAAAATCTCAAGAGCCTCCCGCGGACTGAGTTGATCTGGATCAATCCTGGACAATGTTTCCCGTAAGGCATCTTTGATGATCGGCGTTGCGATAACAGCTTTAAAAAGCGGCAAATCATCAATCAGCGCATCAATTGCCGCGCCCCTATCCGTTGCCTCTAGCTTAGCAAGAATATCATGTGCGCGCATAATCACGTTTGGCGGTAATCCAGCAAGCTGCGCGACATGCACGCCATAAGATCGATCTGCAGCGCCTGTGACAACTTCATGAAGAAAAACAATTTCTTCATTATAATCCGTGACTTTCATCGTAAGATTAATCAAGCGCGGTAGGTGTTTGCTGAGCTGCGTGAGTTCATGAAAATGCGTAGCAAAGATGGAACGCGATCGATTAACCTCATGCAAATGCTCAATTGTCGCCCAAGCGATTGACAGGCCGTCAAATGTCGCTGTGCCACGACCAATTTCATCAAGAATGACAAGAGACCGTGGCGTTGCACAATTCAAAATTGTAGCCGTCTCAACCATCTCAACCATAAAGGTCGATCGTCCACGCGCAAGATCGTCCGACGCTCCGACACGAGAAAATAACCGGTCAATAACGCCAAGACGCGCCTGTTGCGCAGGAACATAAGAGC
>DAIRFH010000015.1:0-38450 GCA_036795145.1 Methylocystis sp.
CCATCATGCTTGCTGGCTGGCCAATAACAGGGGGGTGGGCCATAGGCACATTTATCGGCGTCTATCTGTTGTTCAAGGGATCTTCGATTGTCGCTATGGCTTCAGGGCTTCGTGCGATATCACAGGGCGGATTATTTTAATTATCGTCACTATGCTTACAATGATTGCTATCTTGGATCTAAGTTCTGAATGAGCGAAGCATGACCGCTTAGCAAAAGTATTATTCATCTTAAACGGCGGTCTTTATTCTCTCGCTGGATCTAATCACCTTTCTCCAAGGTGTTTTGGAAGCAGAAATTTTTTTTTGAAATTTGCGTGCCGGAGCTACGAGCTAGGGGTAGGGGGCCAATTTTACCCCACCCCCTTCTCTGTGTTGAAGTTTCTGTAGAATAACTTTGTCTCAGCAGGCTTCGAGCGCTGCTGTTGTCCCTGATGACCGCCTTGGCGGCTTTGAGGTGCCTCTAGCGCACTGTGTCTCAAAAGGCAGGCTTTCGTCATCGGCTACGACTGCAAGCTTGAGCCCCAGGGTGGCGAGCAGGGCGGGTAGTGAGATATCGCCTAGCTTCTTAGAGCCGCACTCAATCTTGGATGTGTGGCCATCTGCCAGGCCGGCTATCTGGTCCAGATGTCGACTACTGATTCCCAGCTGATAGCGTCTTCGAGCGATCAGTTTTACTAATTCTGAGGGTGATTGAGCGTGTCCTAGAACGTTCACTCGTTACTGTCTCTGAAGAGATCGAAAATCGACCAATTTATAAATTTACTGGTTGCTATATGGTTGCTAGCATAAAACAGAGCAAGATCTAATGCAATATAACTGATTGATTTTTATGGCGCGCCCGGCACGATTCGAACGTGCGACCTCTGCCTTCGGAGGGCAGCACTCTATCCAGCTGAGCTACGGGCGCAAATATCTATTTGTTACTCTCGGGTTCAGCAGAATCGTCTAAAAACAGTTCTTTAGAGCTCTATCTGGTTTGTTTCCAGCTAACATTAACTCTTAAATGAAGAGCCCGCAATCAGGAGTCACATAAAGCTGCGGCTTGACGCTGGTGTGACAATTGCAAATCGAACTTTGCGTTTCGTGACAAGGCGTTAATTGGTGTTCATTCTTGAAAGCTACCTATGAAGAACAAAGCCGCCAGTGGGAGGGCTGACGGCTTTGGTAGCACAAGGATGAAGACGAGAGCTAAGCTAGTCTGAGCCGATTGGTCTGAATGTGTTTTGACGCACGTTGCGAGAAGAAACTACGAGCCAATCGCCTTTGATGCTGACTTTGTAATCCAGGAGGCTTATGAACAGCAGATTGGCGTTTAACAGTTTGTGTGAAACGCCGTTGCGTCTGCTCGCTTACTTTACTTTCCTTCGCTTGCCTCTCCGCCTTCTTTCTTCTCGTGTGCCTTATCATGCTTTTCATGAGCTTTATGTTTATCCGCATGCTCAGCTTTAGATGAGCCCTCTGACGCCGCTGGAGTAGCGGTTGCAGCAGGAGCGGCTGGAGCCTGAGCAAAGGTCATAGTTGAGCTAAACGTAGCTGCTACGACAAAGCCAAGGGCAACAGTGAGTATGCGTGTATTCATTAGAAATCTCCATTGAACCATTGATCGGGATTATCAATATGGCGACACATTAACTACATCAAAGGCTTGCTGAACGCAGAATGAACGGATTTCGGGCAGAATTTAATTTCAGACCTAGTCGGGGTAGCGAACAAAAACTGGTGACCTAAGAGCTGGTGGATTTGACGATAAAATAAGTGAAAGAGTTGAGAAAGATGCAAAAATATTATGAGATGATTGCTTACAGGCGCAGATTTTATCATTATGCAGTCAAATAAAAAACGCGCGTATTTATCTTTAGCATGGATTTTGTTTCTCTATCTAGCAAAGCTAAGAACAAGTTTGGCCATTGTATCAGAGAGTATTAAGTGAGGAAGAAATGACCCAGCATAAACATAATCAAGAAAAGGCTGCGCATGAACGCATCGGCTCAATATTATTCTTCTTCGGTTTTCTCAGTGGAATCATAGGAGCCGGGGTGCTTCTTTTTGCTGAAATGACTAAAATGAACAAAAGTTTATTTGAGGCCTTAGCGGGAGATAGCGCTATTACTTTTTCTCTTATAGCTGCATTTATGGTACCGCTCAGCATTGGATGGATCGCGCGATATTTTGTTACGGGGCGTCGCCATAGCTGAAAGATCTAGAGGCAAGGCATGGAGTATAGGTGCATGCCGAGAGCTTCTGATGTTTGATTCAACAATTATTAACCAAAGCATGAGATAAAGAGGCTGAACAAACCGAATAGGTGCCTCATGCGTGGTTACGGTTACCAAACAGTTAAAAATTCCCCCAATTCAAAAAATGTATTTCTGAACATGGGAGCAATTTTTGGTATCCAGATACTGGCTATACTTTTTTCTGCAACGGTTTTGGCGCAAGCATTTGATATATCTGGTCAAGATTTAACGGTAACGAAATTGTCGCCGACAGCCAAAATGGTTGGATTAAGAGCTGCTGTGCGTTAGTAGGTGTACGTCTCAGACTGAGGCGGCATTTAAAATTTTTTACATAACAATGATCTCTTGAATAGAAACCAGAGTAGCTAATTAATTCAGGTCAGCCTACTTAGCGCTCTTTATAGTAGAGAGTTGCCGACTAAGTGATTCTAGATAAATGGATTGATCGACTTAGAGAAGCTCGAAACCGTCTGGTCTCTGATCCAAGATTCCAGAGATGGTCTTTATCAAATCCTATTACTCGTCCAATTGCGCGTCGAAGAGCGCGTACAGCACTTAATCTTACTGCTGGATTTGTTTATTCTCAGATATTATTTACCTGTGTTCGGCTGAATATTTTTGAAATTTTACAAAATGGACCTCTGCAAATTTCTTCATTGGCTACTGAGCTCAACTTAACAGAGGCGGCAACTAAGCGTCTTCTTAAGGCGGCGGCATCTCTGGATCTTTTGGAAAAACGTAGAGATGGTTCTTGGGGGCTTGGTGAAATTGGCGCGGCGCTAAGCGGCAATTCTTCTGCTCTCGCACTTGTTGCGCATCAGCCAATTTTTTACAACGATTTAGCAGATCCTATTCTATTATTGAGAGGCCAATCACGAACGCAATTATCTTCTTACTGGCCATATTCTGAAGATTTGGGCCACTCTGGATTAGAAGCAGATCAAATAGCTCCATACAGTGCATTAATGGCGGCTTCTCAGCCAATGGTTGCTGGGGAAGTTTTACAATCTTATGATCTAGGACAACATCGTTGTTTAATGGATGTAGGCGGTGGAGAGGGGGCTTTTATTTCAATTGCTGCTCAGTCAAATGAGTATCTTCATTTTAAATTATTTGATTTACAGGCGGTAGTAGATAGAGCGCGCTCAAGACTTGAGGGTGAATCATTGACGTCCCGCGTGGAAATACATGCCGGAAATTTTCTACAAGATAAGCTACCGCAAGGCGCAGATATCGTCACGCTTATTCGAATAATTCATGATCATGATGATGACTCTGCTGTCATTCTTTTAAAGAATATCAGACGCTCACTTGAACTTGGTACAAAACTTTTAATTATAGAGGCTATGTCTGGCGTTAAAGGCGCGGAGTCTCTTGATGCTTATTATGGGTTTTATACTCTTGCCATGGGCCGTGGCGAGCCGCGGCTTGTTGAAGATATTAAAGCTTTATTAAGGCAGGCTGGGTTTGGAAATTTTCGTTTATTGAATAATCCATTGCCGACATTAACAAGCATTCTTGTTTCTGAAGCTATATGAATTAGTGATCTAAAAATTTCCGTCGCCAAGTAATTAAGCCGGCTGTTGATGCGTCTAGATCTTTTATTGAGGCATCCTTGTTTTCAGCAATTGGTCCTAATCTATTTGCTAATTCTTTACCAAGCTCGACGCCCCACTGGTCGAAGGGGTTGATATTCCAAATAACGGATTGGCAAAAAATTTTATGCTCATACAAAGCGATCAGTCGGCCAAGGGTTCGCGGATCTAAGTGCTGGTAAATAAAGAGACTTGATGGCCTATCGCCAGAAAATACTTTATGTGGCGCGAGTATATCTATCTCAAATTCAGACATGCCTTGTGATCTTAACTGACTGCGTGCTTCATCAAGTGTGCGACCGCGCATGAAGGCTTCAGCTTGGGCCAGACAGTTAGCAAAAAGTAGGTCGTGATGTCGGCGATCTGCAGCAGTCGGTTCTGCAGCGATAAGAAAATCGATTGGCACGATATCAGTACCCTGGTGTAGCAGCTGAAAGAATGCGTGCTGTCCATTTGTGCCAGGTTCTCCAAAAATAACTGGACCAGTTGCGTAATCCACAGTCGTGCCTGAAAGGGACGTAGATTTTCCATTAGACTCCATGTCGAGCTGCTGCAAATAGGCCGGAAAACGCGCCAGTCGTTGGTCATAAGGTATAACGGCATGCGCGCCACGGTTCATAATGTTTCTATTCCAAATGCCAAGCAGCGCCATAACAACTGGGATATTTTTATTAAGTGGCGCATCTAAGAAATGCCTATCGACGTCGTAGGCGCCCTGCAAGAAATCGGTGAAGTTTTGAACGCCAATATGAATAACAAGCGCTAAACCGATTGATGACCAGATAGAATAGCGACCACCAACCCAGTCCCAGAAACCGAATATGCGCGATGGGTCGATGCCAAATTCAGCAACCTTATCAAGCCGCGTAGATACCGCAGCAAAATGTTTATTGACAGCTGCTTCTCCAAGCTGCGCGACCACATATGCGCGTGCACTGGCGGCATTTGCCATTGTTTCTTGTGTTGTGAAAGTTTTAGAAGATACGATAAAAAGTGTTTGTGCAAGATCAAGGCCGGACAGCGTATCGGCAATATCTGCGCCGTCGACGTTGGAGACAAAATGCGTGCGTGGGCCGCTCTGTGAGAAAGGCGACAGCGCCTTGGCGGCCATGGCCGGACCAAGATCTGAACCGCCAATGCCAATATTCACGACATCTGAAAATGGCAGCCCTGTCGCGCCTCTTAGGCTTTTGTCGCGGACCGAGGTTGCAAATGCATAAACTTTTTCACGCTCCGCTTCAATGAGCGAACGTGTCTCCTGGCCGGCGATAGAGAGGGGCCGTTTCGTTGGATCCCGTAGCGCCATATGCATGGCGGCCCGCTTTTCTGTTTCATTGATGTTTGAACCAGAGAAAAGTTCGTGTCGACGAGATTCAATATTACAAGAAAGGCTTAAACTAATTAGTCTATCAATAGTTTCCTGTGTTATTTTATGTTTTGAGAAATCAAAAAGAAACGCGTCATCAAGCTCGACGCTGAATTCTTGAAATCTTTTTGGATTTTGAGCAAAAAGATCACGCATTCTGATTTTTTCGAGTGCGTCAGCATGAGCTTTTAGAACTGAGAATGATGTCGCAAGATCGTGTGTCATCGTTATATCTCTAATTTTCACGTTTATTTTGGCTGACTAGCGCGACTAAGTCGATCGTTTATTGCTTCACCAAGACCATGTTGTGGAATAGGCGCAACAGCTACCTTTGCGTATTGCATGTCGTCAATTTCCCGCAGAAAAGAAAAAAGATTAGCTGCAGCTTCTGTAAGATCTCCTGATGGTGAAAGATCGTGAACAATACGATGAGTTGAGCTGACGTTTAGGAGCTGGCCGCCAAAATCCATGCCAACTTCGTCTTTTGATATATGCTGAGCATTCAGGCGTAACTGCGCCATAGGCGCGTAGTGAGAAAGCATCATGCCTGGCGCAATGAGTTTGTTGTTTATCGGAGACGAGAGCTTGGAGCCGAGTGTTTCTTCAATTGACTCCCTTGAAATGGCTCCAGCGCGCAAAAGCATAGGCTGTTCTTCGCAACAAGATATTATTGTTGATTCAATTCCTGTGTGTGCGCGACCGCCATCTAAGATCATATCTAATTTTTGTAAGAAATCAGTTGCAACATGTGCGGCGGTGACAGGGCTAACATGCCCTGATCGATTTGCGGAAGGTGCGGCAATCGGCTGCCCGAGAGCGGTTATCAGCGACTGCGCTATTGGGTGGGATGGAACGCGTAGGGCTATGCTTGGCAGACCTGCGCGAGCTAAGTCGCAAACTGAGCATTCTTTTGAGGCTGGGGCGACAATTGTTAAGGGTCCAGGCCAAAATTTCTCTGCGAGTTTCAAGGCCATGTCTGAGAGATTGGCCTCGCGCATCGCGCGGGAAATGTCGCTTATATGCGCTATCAGTGGATTAAAATTAGGGCGTCCCTTGGCGGCATATATTCTTGCGACAGCATAAGAGTTTGTCGCGTCTGCGCCAAGGCCGTAAACCGTTTCTGTAGGAAAGCTGACAAGCCCGCCTAGGCGTAAAATCTCAGCAGCCTCTGAAATCGCTTGGGTGCTTGTCTTACAGATTAATGTCACGATGTCTGATTGAGGTAAGGAGGGGTTGGAATAGACAGATGCGCGTCTCTAAGAGCTTTAGACCAACGACTTCGTAGGTCTCGGAAATATTCATCACTGGAGTCTATGCGCGTATTGAGTTCGATATGTCCTGCATCACGCCTCAGAACGCCAATATCAATTGGAAGACCAACAGAAAGATTTGAGCGGATTGTCGAATCCATCGAGATGAGGCCAATTTTAAGAGCGTCGTAGAGATTTGTTTCGAAATTTACAGCGCGGTCGAGTATGGGCTTGCCATATTTATGCTCGCCGATTTGTAGATAATTTGTATCTTGTGTGCATTCAATACTATTGCCAGCTGAATAAATCATAAATAACCGCTGTGGCGCCGTGCCAATTTGGCCCCCGAGAAGTAATGAGACATCAAAGTTTACGCCGTCGGATTGTTCTGCCGCATTATGTGCATCTGCACGTGCGCGCCGGACGGCGCGTCCAACAATTTGGGCAGCCTGTAGCATATTCGACGCGCTCATAAATCTTTCAATCTCGCCTGAATCAGGATTTTCAAGGCCGTCTTGAAGAAAATTAACGACGCCTTGCGTGACGGAAAGATTGCCTGCACAAGAAAGCATGATTACGCGTTCATTTTTCTTTTCAAATATATGCAATTTTCGAAATGTTGAAATATTATCAAGACCGGCATTTGTTCGCGTGTCAGCAATCATAACCAGGCCTTCACGCACGAGAATACCGCAACAATAGGTCATGAGATCACTCCTGACGCATGTACTTTGTCATGCGTTAGCGCAGGTTTACAAGTTTCAGGTGGTAAGGCACAAGCCATATTGTTCCTCGTCATGAACAAAGGCGCTTAATATGCGGATTAACGGCCAAGATTACCGCACAATTTGGGTTGATGCTGATGGGCGTCGGGTTCATGTTATTGACCAGACTCTTTTACCGCATCGTTTTCAAACAAAAGCGCTAACAGATTGCCGCGAAGTTGAGCGGGCGATTCGTAATATGGTGGTGCGCGGCGCTCCACTGATCGGAGTGACTGGGGCCTATGGTCTAGCCCTAGCGGTTATTGAGGATGCCTCAGATGCAGCCATTCATGCTGCACGCGAGCGGCTGCTTCAGACCCGCCCAACGGCCGTTAATTTGCGTTGGGCGCTCGATCGTATGTGCGCCCAGGTCCTTAAAATATCGCCAGATAGTCGCGTGAAGGCTGCTTATGATGAGGCGGGTCGGATTGCGGCTGAAGATGTCCTTTCTTGTCAGGCCATCGGTTCCTTTGGCGCTGAGATTATTCGTGACAAAGCTAGTGATCTTGGCAGGCCAATCAACATCTTAACGCATTGCAATGCAGGGTGGTTATGCGCTGTTGATTGGGGAACGGCGTTGGCTCCCATTTATACCGCCATGCGCGAGGGCATTGATTTGCATGTTTGGGTAGATGAGACGCGTCCACGCAATCAAGGGGCAAGTCTTACAGCTTTTGAGTTGCTAGGGGAAAAGGTGCCGCATACTGTGATCTCAGATAATGCAGGCGGGCATCTTATGCAGCATGGCCAGGTAGATCTCATTATCGTTGGCAGTGATCGAACGACATTTACAGGCGATGTTTGTAATAAAATTGGCACCTATCTTAAAGCGCTTGCCGCTTTCGATAACAATGTTCCTTTTTATGTTGCCCTTCCCAGTTCTACAATTGATTGGCATATAAAGGATGGCGTGCGAGATATTCCAATTGAAGAGAGAGATCCTCGTGAGGTCACGCATATTTCTGGACTTAGTCTTGATGGTTCCTTGCATGAGGTTCAATTAACGCCACAGGGCGTAACTGCGCGAAACTATGCCTTTGATGTTACGCCATCTCGACTAATAACGGGACTAATCACAGAGCGTGGTGTGTGCGCATCAACCCAGTTGGGCATAGCGGCGCTTTTAAACTAACTGTTGGCCAGAAAAGAATTCTGATCAGTTGTCACGGGGTCCATAACTCTTGAAGCGCTCCACTGTTTTGTAAATCTCTTCATCAGATAATATGATGGGATCCCCTGCTAAGCAGGCGAGGTAATAAACCCGCGCAAGATTTTCAAGCTCAAGTGCGCGCCACATCGTACGTCCCATATCTGTTCCAGTAACAATCGCCCCGTGATTTGCAAGCAAGACGGCATTGAACTCGCCGAGGCCCTCAATAACAAGCTGGGAGAGGGCTTTGGTGCCATAAGGGGCGTAATCAACACACCTAATGATTGGGCCGCCGAAGGCTGCGATCATGTAATGAACGGCAGGAATGTCGCGATGAAGCGTCGCGAGTGTTGTCGCGTAGGTAGAATGCATATGGACAACGCATGTGACATCTTCGCGTTTACGAAGAATTTCTTGGTGAAATCGCCACTCACTCGATGGTGGTAGAGGCCCATCAAATTCTCCATTAGAGTCATTAACGTTCATTGATGCGATAAGTTCTGAGCTGAGCTTATGGCTTTCTATCCCGCTTGGCGTAATCAGCATGCTGTCGTCATGCCGATAAGATAGATTGCCAGTCGATCCATGATTTAACCCAAGTCGCGCCATATCCTGGGCGGCTGATACAAGCGCCAGGCGCTTATCTTGTTCTGTTGATGTCAATTTTTTTCCTTTTGATCTTGTCTCAGAGTCTGGCGTCGCGCAGGGTTTGGAGACATTTATCTACACCAGATATTGCCCGCCACAGCCAAAGCAGTATAGGACGTGACGTCCCCGAGGGTGTCGGGGCCGGTAGCTCAATGGTTAGAGCCGGCCGCTCATAACGGTCTGGTTGGGGGTTCGAGTCCCTCCCGGCCCACCAGTCTTTTCAATCACTTATGATAAGACGCGTGGGATCTTTCGCCTGTGTTTAATTGGCTGCTCAAGCGTTACGTCTAATTGAGGGCGTAATAAATTAGCGACGTGTTTAGATTATTTATTATATTCAAGTAGTTATCATGAATTTTGTCTTCAGGAGCGAGATCAGCTTTCTTAAAGACCTAATATAAGGTTGGCGTCGAGCGTCGTGGGTTCAATTTTGAGGGCTGTGATCTTCGACCATATCGATAAGAGAAGGGTCATGATCGCCCGTTCCAGCCCTGTTGATGCGTTTTGAGACGACCCATTGCTGCAAGTCGTGTGTTCTTGATAGCAGGATTGCAGCAGAAGGATTTTTGCCATTAAGCCATTCATCAAAATAGCATTGTTCCAACATTACAGGCATGCGTTCATGAAATGGCAGCATCCAAGGGTTGGCTGGCCCGACGACGATCGTTGCGGAGAGACAATTCTCATTCGTTTTGTCGTCTCGCCATTCGTCCCACAAGCCGGCAAAAGCAAGGGGTCGCTGTCGGGTGGATGAGAAATAATGTGGTGTTTTATTGCCCCGTTCGCCTGTCCACTCGTAAAAGCCGCTAGCTGGAATAATGCAGCGGCGAGTTCTGAATGACGATCGAAACATTGGTTTATCAGCGATTGTCTCAGATCTGGCGTTAAAGGTCGCTGGGAGTTCTTGAACGGTTTTTTTCCACCAGGAGGGGATTAGGCCCCATCGCATTGGAATAAGCTCGCGACCGGCTTCTGTGATGCGACATACATCAATCATTGTTGTTGGCGAAATATTATATCTAGGTTGAAGATTGCGGGCAGGCCCGGACAGGTTCAAGAAGCCATGAATTTCTGTCCAACAATAATGTTGAGTGAAGCGGCCGCACATGGGAGGAGTTTACTCTTTTTCTGATAATTCATGAAATTTAATAAGAAAATCGGCTTTTTTGTTAGAATCTTTCAAATTTTGATGAAATTCCCTGGGGGAAAAGCGCATAATATTATTTTACTAAGCATTCATTGGTTCCCTCGAATCAAGTTGCTTGCTAAGCAATTAATGCAGGGCGTTTTTAGTTTTAGACGCTCATACCCCCTAGATTTATGAGGAATTTTCAATGGCTAGAGGTAAAGTTGCTGTCAAAAAGACGGCTGCCAAGAAGTCGCCAGCTAAAAAGGCTCCCGCAAAAAAGACGGCAGCGAAGCGTAAGGGCCGCGGTCCAGCTGAAGCTGTCGCGATTCGTCCAATCAAGGAAGCTTTCAGCAAATCAGCGCTAATCAACCTTATTGCGGAGCAAAATGAGTTGCCACGTAAGACCGCTGTTGGCGTTTTCGCAACGCTTGAGTCAGCGATTCTTGGCTCAATTCACCCAAAAGGTCTTGGTGAGTTTACGCTTCCAGGTCTTCTCAAGGTAACGCTGCGCAAGGTTCCTGCACGTAAAGCTGGCACGCTTGTTCGTAATCCGGCTACTGGCGAGATGCAGCCTGCTGCAGCTAAGCCAGCCAGCGTGCGTGTTAAGATCCGTGCGCTGTCAAAGCTCAAGGGCGCTGCGATCGGCTAATTATTCGATCGAGAAGATGAAGGCGGCAGCGGTTTTATCGCTGCTGCTTTATTTGTTTTAAAGGTCAGTTGTATTAGCGCCACTAAGGTTGAGCATGCGTTTAAATATGTTGTTTAAACAATATGCTTTGGCCAGTGGATCATGCGGGTTCAAAATAAGAAATGCGATGCCGGCCAAAGATAAAATTGTAACACTCACTGACTTTTTACGATCCTGCCATCAATGACGCTCGTAAGAGCGCCTGATTTCTTGATGTCATCAATAATTAGTGTTGAGAGAAGCGGTCCTTCCACGTCACTGACGATTCTTTTGCACTGGACGAGGATGTCGTAGCCATCTTTCCCGCTTGCAAGAAAATCTGTGGTGACAAGCTTATAAGATCTAGCGTCTTCAAGCGGCTTGCCGTTTATTTCTGCAGATAAAAGTTTTATGTCGCCTTGCGGCTCTTTAGCGATAATAATTCTTAGGCCAGAGATTTGACCAAACCGGCCGCTATCTTTGCCTGTTAATGAAATGGCGTTTTCTAACGCCTTGCGCAGATTTGCCCCCGATATCTCGAGCACAACAGTTTTATTGTCGAAGGGAAGTTCAGTGATAATATCTTTCAGGCTTAGCTTTTGTCCGGGCTGATAAAGTTGATTGCCGCGAATGGCGCCCCCGTTAATGAGCGCGACGTCAGCGCCAGATGTTTTGCGCATGACGTCTGCAATATAATTACCGATAGCTGTTTCTTCATTTCGAACACTTGCTTTGCGACTATCAAGCCTATGCTCAACGACGCCAATGGTTTGATTGAGCTCCCTCTCAACAATTGTTTGATAATGAGCGATACGTTCAACAATATGTGGATCTGGGATGACGTCTGCGGTGTCAATAATACGAAACTTTGGTGTCCATGAAACTTTACGAGAAGGTTCACTGCCAAGCGTTATGGTTAGATCTATTGCGACAATATTGACGCCATCTGCTTGTGTCTCTGCGATCGCAGTGCGGCCATCATAGGCAGTTAGCAGATTATGATCGTGTCCAGAAAGGACGATGTCAATTACGCCGAGCTTGGACAGTTGAAAATCATCCTGCATGTCAGAGTGCGTCACAGCGACAATAATGTCAGCTCCAGCGTTGCGTAGGAGGTTGGCTTGCAATGTCGCTGTTTCGATTGCAGGTGATATTTTTAGGTCGCCTGTATTTGCATGTTTTGACGCGTCGTCTTCTGTCAGGCCAAAAATGCCAATTTTGATTCCTTCTTTCTCAATGATCTTACTGTCCAAAAACCCAGATATGGGATTATTTGTACTATCTCGAAGATTTGCAGCAAGCAGGATTGAGTTTATTTCGCGCATACGCGTGCGAAAAATATTTTCGCCAAAATCAAACTCATGATTTCCAGGCACAAAAATATCAGGGTTCAATTGGTTCATCAGATCGACGATATGCGCGCCTTTATCAAGATTTGACATGAGTGAAGGCGATAAGGTGTCGCCGGCAAAAGCTACCAGTATATTTTTATGCTTGTAACGTTCTGAGGCAAGCGTGGCGGAGACGCGTGCAAAACCGCCGCGGCCAGATTTTTCCGACATCTCATAAATGTCACTAAAGACAACAAACGTTAATTCTATGGTTCTATCTGTCGCATGCGCGAAATTGGATGCAAGTATAATAACAGAAAGAGAGAGTAACGCTCTAGCGGAGATCTTAAAGTATTTGCATCTCATTTTTTCGCGCCCATTGGAAGTCTATGGTCTGTATATACGGCGATTTTAAATGGCAATAAATCTATTATCTAGAGGATCTGGGTTTATTGAGTTACTAAAGCTTGATCATATTATGTTTCATGCAATTTGAAAGATTTTCATAGATAATAGCTTGTGAGGGAAGCTTTTAGCTTGTCTTGATTATTGAGGGTGCGGCTTTAAAGATCGAGAAAAATCCAGCTGTTCTTATTTATCTAAGCTTTTATGAGATTCTTTTAAAAAGCATGGCGATGTTTGTTAGATCCAGATAGCTGCGTCATATCAAAATTTGCCAATATAAAAGAGTAGTTTAAAAAGCTATAATTGCCGCATTGACGGTTATCTCAATCAGGGATTCTCATTCAGGATGCATGCCCGTCTCCTACTTAAGGATAGCCGACGTTGCTGAAGATGCATCTTCTCTTGCATTTTAATCAGCAAAGAATGTGCCAATCAAAGTCTTTGCCTCTGATCATAAAAGACTATGGCTTTCGACCGCCATTTCCGGGTCTTGAGCAAGGCGTTTTGCTCTAAATTCAGTAAATTGTGTCGTCTTCTTTAGTCTGCTAGACGGTAAATGCGGGTGTAAAATAAGATGAGTTCATAAAAGACAATTTGTGCGAGATGGTGACGAAATCTGATGTTTGAGTGGATCTATAACTACAATGTTATTTTGATTGGCGTTGTCTTCGCCATCGCGCCTGTCTGTGTAATGTTGCTTGGCATTAGAATATTTAATGGCCTTTTTCGCGGCTGGATCCATAAAACGCGCTCAGCCAATGATGTTATTGGTTATATTTTGTCCTGTTTCTCAGCCCTATATGGTATTTTAGTTGGTCTCTTAGCGGTTGGGGCTTATGAGAATCTCAATAGCGTCGGCGATATTGTGTCGAAGGAGGCCTCAAATATTGCGGCCTTATATATGGATTATGGGGGCTATCCAGAGCCAATAAAGAGCGTTTTGAGAAATCAGCTGACAGAATACGCAAACGAGGTTATTGAAAAAAGCTGGCCGCTACAAAAACAAAATACTGTGCCGATGAATGAGACGATCCAGCTTAGGAAAATTTTTAGAACTTTGGTTTCTTTTCGGCCATCAAATAGATCCGAGGATATTCTTCACACTGAAACCCTGCGTCAATATAACGCCTTAATTGAATCTCGACGTATGCGTCTTGAAAATATAGGAACGAGTATTCCTACTATTATTTGGGCTGTTGTCTTAATTGGGGGTCTTTTTCATATACTCTTAATTTGCATGCTTGATACAGAGGCTCATGTTCATAGAGTCTTGGGAATATGTTTTTCATCATTCATAGGTTTGTTAATTTTTATGATTGCTGAAATTGATAATCCCTATCTTGGCACTGTGAGCGTTGGTCCTGATGCTTTCGTGCAAATATTAGAAAACATAAAATTTAGGCCAGAATAGACAGTTAGCGCTATTTAGCGCTGCGAAGAAAATATGATGGCGGCGAGTACATAAATATCAGCGGTAACATGTAATAACTTTTAATAAGAAAGCTTCACTCTTTCTATAATTTTACGCTCACGCCTATAATTGGGCCGTGAAGTATTGCGTTGAAGCTATTTTCTTTTCCGTTACGCCAGTTAGCATAATCAATGCTGAGCGCGCGGTAGCCAATGAGGCCGCCAATTTTCCAGCCCCGATAATCTATCTCTGGGACATATGCGCCAACCGTCTGCCAGGTGAATTTTGTGCCAATCCCAAATCCGCCGATATCTCCTCTAAGCTCAAAATTTTGACCGGGAGAAATGCTATGTCTCATACGAAGGCCAACAAGAGGATCGAGCCATTGCATTCTGTTTGTTGTCTCAATTGTTCCTGCGCCAATTTTTTGAACATTTAACAATTGAGAATTGGCGGCGGCGATAGCGCCTGCTGTTAAATTTAGACCAATATAACCGTAGCGGACGCCAATATAGCCATCTATAGCGGTATATGAGTTTGTTGAATTCGATAGCTTCCATCGTGCTGCTTCATAGCCTATGCCGCCCTCTCCAATCCCAAGCGTTTGTCTGAGGTGGCCAGAGAGGCTGGTCGCAAGCGCGATATCGGCAACCGGCTGCCTCGTGATCAGAATGCTATCTGAGAAGCGAAGTTGTGCAAAGGCAAAATCTCCATAAGCCCAGAAGGGCCCTTTCGTGAATTCGGCGCGCCCCATGAAGGCGAGAGGAAAAGAACTGCTTTTTGCAATCGCATCAATAATTGATGTATCATTTCCCAATGGTTTGTCATTAATAACAAGCCCGCCATTTGTGTTAAGCGCCCACAGATAGGGGGTGACTTTTATGCTTGGATTTTGAGATGTTGTTTTCTCTGCAGCCTCATATTTTTGGGCCGTAAACAGAGGCAACTGCGCAGATTGAGATGTTGTGGGAATTGTTGCGTCAAAGTGATAGTTTAGACCGGCCTGTAAATAATGACCATTATATTTTGTAGAGAGTGTCGATGTATCCACAAGGCTTACCGCTTTATTAGCTAATAGATTTGTAAAATAAAGAGGCGTAAAGGTTGAATTTTGAAGAGAGACGCTTCCTAAATCGTAATAACTATATTGGAGCTTAACGCTAATATTTGGCGTTAAGGCATATTCACCGCCAGCCCCAATGCTCCAGCCGGTCCTATTTTGGTAAAAGTCAGCTTTTGCAGGCTCTTCAAGATAGGTTGAATAAGCATAAGCAAGGTTTTGTCTAACCGCGCCAGTGGCATCTACGCCGCCGAGCGCCAGACCGCCTGTGATATAGGCCATAAATTGGGGCGTTACAGCATAGCCGAGACGCCCGCGTATCGTGCTTAAATATTCAAGATTACGATGTGCTTTGACGGTAGTGACAGTTGAGCCATTTGTAGCTGGAACAATGGTTCCAAAACCGCCGCCGCCGCGAACGCCAGCTCCTTGAAGATCGGCTTCAGCTCCGACAATAAATTTTTCTGAAAACTGCCAATTATAGCCAAGCTGTCCGCCCGAGAGAAAACCATTGAGTTGTCCGTTAATGGTTCCTGTTCCGCCAAGCGCAGATGCGTTTCCAAATCCTGTAGAGGCGTCGTATAAATTATAAGTTGCAATATTCAAAGGCGCACTGGCAGTCCAGCTATAGCCTGTGTTAAAGCCAATATAGAGTCCTGTCCATGTAAGGGCTGGCGACGGCGCGGCGGGCGCTTTCTTTGTCGGCATATCAGCAGCATGAACTGCATGCATAGACATGCCTGCAATGATCATAAATATATGCGGGACAATTTTTACGTAAGACATTTAATGATCCGCAAAAATTTTTAAAGATTGCATATTGATGTCAAGTCAGCCCTTTTAATCCTAAGAAACAACCTTGTTCCAGTGGCTTGATAATCAAATTAAATATATATATGCGATTTGTTCGTAGTGTTGCGTAATTGCCACATTTTACGTCTAACTTTCCATGTCGACGTAATGATCTGTCTGTCATTAGGAGCGCATATGACAATCCGAAATATTCTAAAGCTATTGTCTGTAGGATTTATATTCTTTGATATTCTTTCTGCCTCCGCGACAGCTGAACAAAATGCAACGAAAAAACCAAATATTCTTGTCATATGGGGAGATGATATTGGCGAGTTTAACTTAAGCGCCTATCACCGCGGCGTCATGGGTTATAAAACGCCAAATATTGATACAATCGCACAACAGGGCGCGCTTTTTACTGATTGGTATGGTCAGCAAAGCTGCACCGCCGGCCGTGCGGCTTTTATCACAGGTCAATCGCCCATACGCACGGGGCTTACAAAAATTGGCATGCCTGGATCCTCGGAAGGCATACGTAAAGAAGATCCAACGATTGCTGAACTGTTGAAGCCATTAGGTTACGTGTCGGCTCAGTTTGGTAAAAATCATCTGGGCGATCGTGATGATATGTTGCCCACGAACCATGGTTTTGATGAATTCTATGGCAATCTTTACCATTTAAATGCGGAAGAAGAGCCAGAGAATCCTGATTATCCGAAGAACCCTGAGTTTAGAAAAAAGTTTGCGCCGCGCGGTATTATTCATTCATATGCGAATGGAAAAATTGAAGACACTGGACCTCTCACCAAAAAGAGAATGGAGTCCATTGATGACGAGGTGACCCAGGAAACGCTGAAATTCATGGAGAAGGTTGCAAAGGAAGATAAGCCCTTCTTCATCTGGTGGAATTCCACCCGCATGCATATTTTCACACATTTAAAAGAAGAGTCTCAGGGAAAAACGCCTTATGGCGTTTATGCAGATGGGCTTGTCGAGCATGATGCTCTGGTTGGTAAAATTCTCGCTAAACTCAAAGAGTTGGGCCTGGATGAGAATACAATTGTGATGTATTCTACCGATAATGGCGCAGAAACATTTACCTGGCCCGATGGCGGCTCCACTATGTTTCGTGGAGAAAAAAACACCAATTGGGAGGGTGGCTATCGTGTGCCTGCACTCATTCGTTGGCCCGGCGTCATTAAGCCTGGAACAGTCATTAATGATATTGTGGCGCATGAAGATATGCTGACCACGTTGCTTGCAGCTGCAGGCGATACAGAGATTAAGACAGAGTTGTTAAAGGGAAAAAAGCTTAACGGTCAGAGCTACAAGGTTCACCTCGATGGCTATAATTTCTTGCCAGCTCTGAAGGGAGAGAGCGAGTGGCCGCGTAAAGAATTCATCTACTGGACAGATGATGGTTCTGTTGCAGCTTTGCGTTATCAAGATTGGAAAATCACCTTCCTGGCGCAAAATGAAGAGGGCCTTAAGGTTTGGCAGACGCCTTTTGAACATTTAAGAGCGCCATTGCTTACCAATTTGCGCATGGATCCCTTTGAGCGCGCTGAAAAAGAACATGCGATGGGCTATCAACGCTGGTATGTTGAACATATGTTTGCGATCATGCCTGCCGCAGGTTTTGTTACGCAATGGCTGCAGAGCTTTAAGGATTTTCCGCCGCGTCAGAAGCCTGGAAGTTTCAATCTTGATCGGGTTATGGAAAGCGTGATGAGCAATAAGCAAAACTAATCATAAACGCTTTGGCGTCGTTATAATAAAGGCCTAGCTTATCGCTGGGCCTTTATTAATAGTAGTCTTTAAAGAATTTTTTGACTGGCTTTTATTTCTACAACGCGCCTTCAAGCGAAATAAAAACTTTATTTGTAACAGCTGCATGAAACGTAATTGAGTTTATAAATTGCTCGCCACTATATCCAATGGGCACGCCTGAATAGCCACCCTGACTGAAATTCACGCCGACAATAATTGATAAGTCAGTGAATCGTAATTTTGATGGCGTATGTTCCCAGTGATGCGTGCGAATTTCTCTTCTCGTGCGTACTTCCGAGCCTTTAGCGTAGAAGGCGCAGAGACTGTCATTGAGACTGCTGACTTCCAATGAAGGCTGGCCATTGTCATCCAGCATTGGGAGATCAAGAAGTTCATGTAAGGATCTAAAGACATCGTTATTTTCTATAGCCAGACGCTGAACGCTCTGTTTCTTAGGGTCTACAATCAATATTGGTATAACTTCGATCATGATGCGTTGAACTTCGGCGTCGAATCATTATTGGCGATACCTTTGTCGATAATTCATTCGCCTTTACGAACCGTTAGCGGCTATGGGCGCTATATTGTTCTGCGCGTGTTTTCCGGCGATCAGGGAAAAAAATGTCTTTTATGACAATAATGACCGTCGTCGTCCCTGTGGCAGCCTTGCTCTTGTCCAGTCGGGAACATGGCGTTCACAGATTGTCTTTGCCTCTTCTTTCGTCCTGCAAAGACCTGTTGCGCCTGATGGTGCGCCATGAGGAAGCGCGAGTATGAACCAGCGCCAACGCCCCATGTCTGTCCCATCTGTTTCAAGGCTAATTTTTGCAACAGCCTGACCTGCCTCATCGACCAGTGTCCATGAGTCTTGAATGACGCCTCTAACGCCATCACGACCTTTGAACATTGTTGGACGCCAGTTGCGTTCAGACATGGAGGAGTTCCTGCCAGTGCGTTGTATATTGTTGAGATAGGAACGATCTACGCAAAGACCAGCCCTGACGCAGGCCAGCACTACAAATCACAAGCGTTCCTCGACCATATTTTTTATTCAGCGTGTCAAGCGCGTGCATTCGCGCTTTAGAAGCAACATCATCAGCGACCTCAAAGAGCGTTTTTTGAATGGCGCTCGTTAGTGTAAGATCTAAAAGAATAACGCTAGATTTCTTATAGCAATAGCCGTCTCGCCATATGATTGAGAGCGCTTTAAGTGCGGCTTTCAGGAGCAGGCTTGTGTCACTTTTTGTAACAGCTAATTATATATTTTTGGAGACGCGATAGTGCTTATCCTGCACGCGGAAAACATTTGTTTCAATAAAGACAATTTAATTTGCCGTAGCGAGCGCTTGCCGGCGCATGCGTCCTGCTGCACGGCGCGTGTCGGTCGCGACTGCCTCTTCCATGTCATGGAGAGTTCCAACAGCCGCGCCAAAAGATCTTGAAGAAATCAAGCTTTTGCGATTAGGGCTAGCGTTTTCAAGCGAAAGAGATGGCGCGCCCATCTCAATGCCAAGCGCTTTCGCCTCATTTGATCGCGCGGTGACGCAACCGTCATTGTTGCTGAGAATAACAATTGCTTTACCGTGTAATTCTGGTTGGAATATGCGCTCACAGGAGGCATAAAATTATTGTAGTCAACGAGCGCAATGGGCTGCGTCATTTATAAGAGCCGGATTGAGTGTGTAATAACGCCCCACACCTCAAGCGTGGCGTCATCGCAAATAATAATGTCTTTAAATTTTGGATTTTCCGCCACCAAGTGGATCTTATCGTTGCGCCTCTTATAGCGTTTTACTGTAAACTCGCCGTCAACAAGGGCGAGAATGATGTTTCCATTGATCGCTTTACGTGCGCGGTTAACAACAGCGATATCGCCAGGAAATAATCCCGCCCCCGTCATGCTGTCGCCTGTAATGCGCACGGCGAAAGTCGCAGCCAGGTTCTCGATCAGCAGCTCATTAAAATCGAGTGGTCGATCAAGATAATCTTCTGCTGGAGAGGGAAAGCCGGCGGCAGCGCTGCTCGCCACGAGTGGCACGTGGGCGATTGAGGGGTTTTTGGCGACGGGGCGAAGGAGGGGCGCATATAGAGTCTCGCTCCATGAACGACGACGATGATCGGTGTGCTGGTGACGGCGCGACATAATGGATCTGCTCACGCGATGAAGGGACTGCGGGTGAGGGAACAAGAGAAGCGCAGAATAGAACATAACAAGAACATTAATTCAAGCGCGCGCTGGCCCGCGCAAAAATGGGGCGATTCAGGCCACGCGCAACAGGTTTCCCTGAGACGCGTCATTAGGAATGTTGGCGCTAGGGGTGCTTGGCCAAATCTGTTCGAGCTTTGGCAAAGAGCTGCTGGTTAAAACAAATCGGAGGCTTAACTCTAAGTTTAGATCAAACCGGCGCCGATATGCTGGTTAATATATGGAGGAAAACATGAATGATATTCTTCTGTGGGCTGGACTGGCAATATTAGTGGGCGGCATCGCCTTCATCGCAGCGCGCAAGCCAACGACTTAAGATTTTTGGATAGCGCGTCAACAAGCGCTTCTTCCAAAGTTCTTCACTCGACAATGGCTTAAAGATGGTATTTTGAATAAGGAGAGCCGAGACAACGTCTCGGCTCTCCTTATGGAAACTGGAAATTATTGCGTCGCAAAATAAAATAATTTTTTTATAAGGCTTTTAGGCGCTTTTTGTTATATGAAGGCGCGCTAAATAGTTTAAAGAAGTGATATTCATTTTGAGGCGTCGACGTCATTGGTGCAAAACTACGGCAATACGTCCTCGCGCACAAAGCCTAAATTAATACACCCGCTCTTTGTGCGCATTACGCATTGGATTAATGCATTTGCCGCTATTGCTATGCTCATGAGCGGATTAAAAATATATAATGCATCTCCATTATACGAATTTCGGTTTCCATTAGATGTCACATTAGGGGGCTGGCTAGCTGGCGCCTTGGCCTGGCATTTTGCAGTCATGTGGCTGCTCGTCATCAATGGTTTGGCCTATCTGATTTATGGCATATACACAGGCCACTTTATTCGTCGTCTACTTAATATTCGTCCTATGGCGGCTTATAGAAATGTTCGGTTAGAAATTAAACAGCTCCTCATTCATGGAACAGGGGAATATAATCTTATCCAGCGCATCTTATATATTTTAGTTATTTTAGATGTTATTTTGTTGTTTTTCTCAGGACTTGCCATGTGGAAGCCTGTACAGCTTCAGAGGCTGACAGCATTCTTTGGTGGTTATGAAGGAGCGCGTCATTATCATTTTTTTGGTATGACGGTTCTTGTTGGCTTCTTATTTTTACATGTATCGGCAGCTTTTGCCGTCAAGGGAACAATGCAATCTATGTTTACTGGAAGACTGTCCAAAGAACAGCAGGATAAGTTGAATCGCAGATGAGATTTATGAAGCGTCGCAGTGCAGAGTTTAGACAGGATTTCAAGCCGCAGCTTGAAAAGCTTGAACGTCGGCTATTTTTGAAACAAGGCCTATCTCTGGGCGCTGTATCGATGCTGTCGGGCTGCACATTAAAAGACAATGACGCCATAGACCGCGTACTATGGGCGATGTCGCGTTGGAACGACAGAGTGCAGGCGGCGTTATTTGACCCAGGCCTATTAGCTCCAGTCTATAAAGAATCCGACATTACGCGACCATTTCCATTTAATGCCTATTATGAGGAGCCGCTCGCCCCTGTTATTGACGGCGCTTATTATAAGCTTGAGTTATCTGGTCTTATTGGGAACAAGGAGGCTTGGTCGCTTGAATCCTTGCGCGCACTGCCTCAGTCAAGCCAGATTACGCGACATGTGTGCGTTGAGGGATGGAGCGCTGTTGGAAAATGGGGCGGCGTCTCATTCAAGGAGTTTTTGCAGCGGATTGATGCTGATCTAACAGCCAAATATGTTGGGTTTAAATGCGCAGATAAATATTCCACAAGCATAGATATGCCGACAGCGTTGCATCCGCAGACCTTATTGGTGTTGGATTTTCCCGGAGCGCCGGGTGAAACGAAATATGGTTATCCAGTGAAAATACGTATTCCAACCAAGCTTGGGTTCAAAAATCCGAAATTTGTTACCGAAATATTTGTGACAAATGATAATCCAGGAGGATACTGGGAAAACATGGGCTACAATTGGTATAGCGGCTCTTGATTAAAAAGAATGTTTTGAAATTTGATTGTTTTTAGGGCGGGGTCGCTAAAGCAGTTGTCACTGCTTCAGTGGTCAGTCTCAGGATCTTGGAACACATGTTCAGGGAGGGATGATAAAGGCTGTAAGGACGGCGCTTGATATTACCAGATTAGAGCCCAATTTGGTCGTAACAAGAGGTTGAGTAAAATTTGCCTGGTCATTTAAAGGCTCGTGCTGCGTTGTAACAAATGAGGAGTCTGTTTTATGAGCGCGCTTACAGGGATAGAGATCTACCTCTTTGGAATAGCGATCGTTTTATTTTTTCTATTGCTGATTTTAGAAAAAAAATTCCCTTATATGGCGATACCAAAGGAAGATCTAAAAGCCTCATTTAAGACGAATACTGGGGCCTTTCTTTTAAATAATGTTATTATGAGCATATTCTCGCTCTCAAGCTTGATCCTTGTTGCTTCAAATTATTCGAATTTTGGTCTTCTTGGCGCGATGGACGATGGCCCGGTAAAATGGATTATAAGTTTTATCCTTTTTGATTTTGCTGTTTATGTATGGCACTGGCTTGGTCATAAATATGAGTTTTTATGGCGTTTTCACAAAATCCATCATAGCGACAAAAGTTATCACGTGACGACAGGGCTTCGGTTTCACGTCTTAGATCAGGCGTTGGAAGTATTCGTAAAATGTTTTTGTGTCGTGCTCTTTGGCGTGCCAGCAAGTATTGTTGTTGTTTGTGAAGTTGTCAGAATGTTTTTTGTGCTGTTCCATCATGGGAACTTCACTTTTCCAGGAGAAAAATATGTCTCCTATGTTATTATTACGCCCTTTCTCCATCGCGCGCATCATTCTACGCTACGCGACGAGCATGACAGTAATTATGGCATTGTTTTGTCAGTATGGGATATAATGTTTAAGACACGCAAAGAAGTGGTCCCAGCAAATATCGGGTTAGAACTCATTGAGGCGGAAAATGTTGTCCAACTTTTTAGCCTCGCTTTTCTGACGGAAAGGAAATTGGCCAGATTTCTGCACCTGGTGCCAAGAAGGAAAAAATAGAAAAAAACCAAAATTCCTCCCTTTTTGAATTCTTGGGCGCTTCAAATGTAAAACTCCGAGGTATTTTGATTGACCTCTCAATTTTATAGATCGCTTTCAACTGGCGCCTAGAAGGCTTTGTCCCTTCGTTTTTTTATAAAATCCCATATGGTTTCGCAGTGGCAGTCTCTCATCAAAATTATTATTTTTTTGGGTATGGAATATTGTTCTGATATAGGGCTGTGGCATATAAAACGAGCCAATTTGTAGGCTTTTCTTGAGACGCGCCTATTTGGCTGATTGCGGGATTGATAATGAAGACATTTCAAAGTCGTCGACGTGTGAATTACAGCGCAGAAGAAATGTTTGCGCTTGTGAAAGATGTCGAGAGTTATCCCAAATTTGTTCCACTTTGTGAGGGTCTGAAAATCAAATCACGGACAACGCCTCGCGAGGGCGTTGAGGTTATTCAGGCGGATATGGAGGTTGGATTTAAGGCAATATGTGAAAGGTTCACAAGTAATGTCACTTGCGACATAATTCGACATGAAATCCTGATTGAGTATGTCAATGGTCCATTTAGAAAAATGGAGGGTAGATGGTTTTTTAAAAATCTTCCCGCGCAAGATCAGCAGAATGCACAATCAGAGATACAATTCAAGATTAGTTATGAATTAAAGAGCTTTGCGCTTGGTCTGATTATGGGCGCTATGTTTGATGGCGCCTTCCAAAAATATGCAGAGGCTTTTGTGAATAGAGCGCACAAGGTTTATGGCGTAACGAATGATATAAATCGATAGTGCTATGAAGTGCTGCGCCAGATAACGGCATGAGAGGCGTGTAAAGCTTAGCGCCTGTTATAATCTATTTAAGGCGTTCATAACATCTCGAGATGAGACATAAACCAAAAGCTTCTTGAAAACTTCAAAGCTTTGAGGCGCTGGCTTTATCTTCTACAACCTGTCCAATTGCTGACCAGTCGACATCTTCACCTTCCTGAGCGATTGCGCAACCAATATGATCACACAATATGTCAAGGATCGGCATCGACATTTGCGCAGATTCTGCAGCTTTGGCGACGAGAGTCATATCTTTTAGGCCAAGCGGTGCGGTAAATCCTGCCGGCTTGAAATTTTTATCAATCAAGATCTGACCGTACGTTTCAAACAGGGGAGCTGTAAAAACTGAGGACGTCAGAGCATTAAGCAGAATTTTTTTATCAACGCCAGATCTGCTGGCCAAAGTCATTGCTTCAGCGAGAGACTCAACAGCAGACATAATCATGAAATTACCGCATAATTTGATCAGATTTGCCGCAGATGGCGAATGGCCGACGGTGATTGTTTTTTGTCCAATTGCAGAAAAGAGCGGCGCGCATATCGTCAAGGCATTCTCTGAGCCTGCCGCAATAATAAAAAGTAGTTTGTTTTGCGCGGCGAGTGGGCGACCAAAAACGGGCGCAGAAACAAAGCTGCCGCCAGCTTGAGCGTGAGCCCTTTCAAGCTTTATCGCCAATTCTGGGCTAATCGTGCTCAATGAGACGTGCAGGGCGCCAGAATGCACGCTGAGAAGGCCATGCTCGCCCCAGACCACTTGGCTAAGGGCGGCGTCGTCTGACAGCATAGAAAAGACGATTTGATGCCTAGCGTAGTCAGATGGATAACGTGCGACAGCACAGCCCGAGTGTATAAAGTCCCGCATTTTTTCAGGCGATCTGTTCCAGACGGTGAGGCTGTGGCCGGCCTTTAAGAGGTTGTGTGCGATTGGCGCGCCCATTTGCCCAAGACCAATAAATCCAATGTCGGCCAAATTCATGCTCCATAAATTTGTAAACGTCTCAGCCTATCCCACCCGTTCACCATTTGGGGTATAATTTTATAGCATACGAAAATATAAAACTATCCTTGCAAAGGGGCGCAAAACCGATAGCATAACATTGAGTTAATAATCATTGATTTCAGATATCTCGGGGAGTTATTATGGGCGGCTTGATATTACTTGGCGTTTTAGCCCTCATCATATTTTGGCTCATTGCTCTTTATAATGGGCTTGTGACGCTGCGTCAGCGCAGCAAACAGGCCTACGCAGACATAACTGTGCAACTCAAGCAGCGACATGATTTAATTCCCAATCTTGTTGAGACCGTTAAGGGTTATGCCGGACATGAAAAGGGAACGCTTGAGGCCGTTATAAAGGCCCGTAACGCCGCTTTATCTGCAGCAAACCCCACTGATCAGGGGGCCGCGGAGGGGTCGTTATCGAGCGCCTTGTCTCGTTTATTTGCGCTCTCAGAAGCCTATCCAGATTTAAAAGCTAATCAGAATTTTCAGCAATTACAGGCTGAGCTCTCTGATGTCGAAAATAAGATTTCTGCAGCAAGGCGTTTTCTCAACAATACTGTTGCTGAATATAATGCAAGTTGCGAGGGATTTCCGGGCGTTTTAATTGCTAAGCGCTTTGGGTTTACGGCGCTTGATTATTTTAATTTAGACGCAGATGAGCAAAAATTGATTGAAGCGCCGCCTAAAGTTCAGTTTTAACGAGTGAGCGGGAGGTTGGCGATTGCGCGTTTTGACTGGGTATTTTAACGCATATGTTTAAATCCTATGGTCTCTACTCTCACATTCGGGCTAATCAACTCAGGACAGTTTTTCTGCTCACGGGTTTTATTGTCTTATTATTTGCCTTGATGTTTTCTGTTGCTCTTGTTTTTGAGGCGCTTAATAGTGATCCAGGTTCTGCATTGGAGTGGATTATCTCTCAAGCTTTTGAGGATTTAAAGAATAGCTGGCCCATAGGCGTTGTCGCTGCATTAATTTGGTTTTGTATCGCCTATCTGTTTCACCAAAAAATGATTGACTTTGCAACGGGTGCTGCCGGTCTTTCGAGAGAGCAGTCGCCGCGGCTCTATAATATTCTTGAAAATCTATGCATATCGCGTGGCATTCCAATTCCAGCACTTCAGATTATCGAAACGGACGCGTTAAACGCTTATGCTTCTGGATTAAAGGAAGGCCAATATAAAATTGCCGTTACGCAGGGGCTTCTCAATGAATTGACAGACGCAGAAATAGCCTCTGTCCTGGCGCATGAATTAACGCATATTCGTAATAAGGATGTTCAATTGATGGTTGTCGCCGTCATTTTTGCCGGTGTTTTTGCATTCTTTGCTGATTTAACAATCAGGAGATGGGATTTCCCATTCGGATTTTCACCCTATCGACAACAAACAAATGATGAGCGGCGTAAGGATGGCGGGGCTAGTCTTGCTGTTGTTATTGCCTTGGCGATTATTGCGTTGAGTTGGGGCGCCTCATTGCTTATTCGTTTTGCTATTTCGCGTTCACGGGAATATCTCGCAGATGCCGGTAGCGTTGAGCTGACAAAAGATCCAGACTCAATGATATCCGCCTTACGAAAAATTGAGGCGCATGGCGCCATCCCAACAATGCCCTCCCGCATGCACGCTTTTTTTGTCGAGAGCCCAGCTATTCATCCAGATTCTGGATGGCTCGCGAGCCACCCCTCCGTTGATGAGCGGGTTGAGGCGCTGATGAGATTTGCAGGAGGTCATGATCTTACTTTAACTAAAAAGAAGGCTGGGCCATGGGGCTAGAAGGACAGAATTTTCATAAAAAGTTATTTTCGAGAGACTATGAAGAATGCGTGCTGGAGGGCTTAAATGATCAATGATTTTTTGAATGGAAATAAGAAATTTGTTGCCCAAGAGTTTTTAACTCATGACGATTATTATCAATCTATCGCAGAGCATCAGTCTCCAAAGGTACTCTGGATTGGTTGCTCTGACTCGCGTGTAAGTGAAAATGTTATTACGGGCACGCGACCGGGGACGTTATTTGTCCATCGTAATGTAGCCAATATTGTCGCCTTTAATGATGTAAGTATTGCATCTATTTTAGAATATGGATTTAAGCATTTAAAAATTGAAGACATCGTTGTTTGCGGCCATACGAGGTGTGGGGGTATTGAGGCGATAGAAAAAGGCGTTAAAGAAAATTATATTGCAGACTGGCTTTGTATTGCTTCAGGCGCAAAAGAAACAACAGATAGGATTGCTAAAGAAAAAAACCTTTGTCGGGAGGAAAAGCTGGAATTATTAACGATCGAAAATGTTAAATTACAAATTAAACATTTAAAAAGTCTGGCGCTTATTAAAAATGCGCATTTAGAAGGCGAGCTCCCAAGAATACACGGTTGGCTCTACCGAGTGGAGACCGGAATGCTGGAGGTCATTGTCGATGGTCGCAGCGCAGCTCTGAATGCGGCTTCATAAATTAGTTTATAAATCTATGGCCTTAACAATCTCAGAAGATACTTCGTTATTTCTTTAACTTTATATGAAAGTTTTTGGCATGCGAGATTGTCTCAACCATTATATTAATGGTCGCTGGGTTTCCTCGCATTCCTCGCAAATCACTAAAATTATTAATCCAGCGACGGAGGAAGCAAGCGGCCATGTTGCTTTGGGGGACGAACAGGATGTAGATCTGGCTGTTGCGGCGGCTCAAAAGGCTTTTTTAGAATATTCAAATTTTAGCTTAATTCAGAAAATAGATATTTTAGAAAAGATCCTAGATGGGATCATGATCCGCTATGATGAGCTTGCCGAGGCAATTAGTCTTGAAATGGGTGCGCCAAAATGGCTTGCGCATCAGTATCAAGCAAAGCGTGGTCAACTTCATTTTGAAACCGCTATTGAAGTTTTAAAATCGTATCAATTTGAGAAAATATCTAGCTCAACGCAGATCATTAAGGAGCCTATTGGCGTATGCGGGTTGATTACTCCTTGGAATTGGCCGCTCAATCAAATCGCCTGCAAGGTTGCCCCAGCCTTAGCAACTGGTTGTACGGTTGTATTAAAACCATCAGAAATAGCGCCCTATTCAGCTCAGATATTTGCTGAAATCATTGATGCCGCTGGCCTGCCAGCTGGCGTTTTCAATATGGTTTTTGGCGGGGCTAATGTTGGGGCGGCATTAAGCGCGCATCCTGATGTTAGAATGATATCTTTTACAGGCTCTACTGCGGCCGGTGTTGATGTTGCCAAAAAAGCATCTGAAAGCGTCAAAAGAGTTTGTCAGGAATTAGGCGGTAAAAGCGCAAATATTATTTTTGAGGATGCAGATATTAGGCTTGCCGTCTCAAAGGGGCTCACCGCTCTTATGACAAATTCAGGCCAATCCTGTAATGCGCCTTCTCGTATGTTGGCGCCGCTGCACAAAAGACAGGAGATTATTGACGCCGTGTGCGCCGCGATGGATGAGATTACAGTTGGCGCACCACAGTCAGATAAAAAAATTGGGCCTGTTGTCTCAAAAAAGCAATGGGAGACGATACAGTTATATATAACAAAGGGGGTGAGTGAGGGCGCTCATCTTATCGCAGGCGGGCTCGGTAGACCTGAAGAGTTCTCACAGGGATATTATGTTCGCCCAACTGTCTTTGTTGATGTCACCAATGATATGACGATCGCGCGAGAAGAAATATTTGGACCGGTATTATCCATTATTTTTTATCGTTCACTTGAAGAAGCCATCACTATTGCCAATGATAGCGTTTATGGGCTGGCCGCTTATCTATGCGGGCGTGATCAGGAGGCGCTCTTAAAAGTTGCAAAGCGACTTCAAGCAGGACAGGTCAATATAAACTTTTCTGCTATTGATCCCTTTGCGCCTTTTGGCGGCTATAAAAAATCTGGTAATGGTCGGGAGTGGGGCGCTTATGGTTTTGAGGAATATCTCGAAACAAAGGCTATTCTTGGTTATGAAAGCTAAATACAAAATACATCAATGCGTAAGAAATTTTGAAGCGTGCATATTACAGTTCGTTTTTTATTAAAGTAAGGTTCTTTGTCGCCTGTTATGGTGTACTATATCCCGAGAGTCGTGCTGCTGACTCATAGACTTTAGGAAGGTGTATCCCTTTTTGCGAGAGTCGTTCATTGCTCATAAGGATATAAAACTCTTTTCCTAATCGAATGGGAAGTTCATAAGGTTTTTTTCCTGCAATTATTTCTAATGCGAGTGCAGCTGCCTCTCTTCCTTCTTCCTGAGGAGAGCAGGCAATGGTAAAAGACCCACCGTCAGCAATAAAATCTATGTCATTTGAAATTAAAAGCGCCTTTGAATTTTGTTCAGCCCATTCAACAACTTCCCTGCCAGAAACGACCTCAGTAGACCCTGAAGATCGTCGAAGTTGCTCAAATCCAGTTAAGATAATGACATCAACCTCCTCAGAGGTTGATTTGATTTTTTTTTGCCATGTATCAAAATCCTGAATTTGCGTATGAGAGCTAATTTCATGTGTCTTCCATTTGTAATCAAAAATCTGATGTTCTTCAGCTTTGGCTGATACGCTGGCGTCTCCAATAAGCGCAACGCGCATTTTCTTTCCCTTTCCGAGATCGGTTAGGAATTCATCAATCGCCTCAAGGGGGAGTTGCTCCAATATGCCGGTGACATTTTTCTCTTTAAAAAAGGCGTTATGTTCAGGATCTTCATTAACGCCGCCAAAGACGACAGCAATATCGTTTCGTCCAGCATATTGCTGTGCGACAAAGGCTCTCGCTTCGTCATCCATCGCGAGTAATATTTGTGGTTTAAAGTCAGCAACGCTTCTTTCAGCGTCTTTTTTGGCAATTTCTAAAGATCGACCTGACCATGAGCGATCCATACCAAGATAATGACGTCGAATATGCGGCTTTTCTGCGCTTTTACTTAATTGAGACATGATGCCAATCTCCTCTTCTCTAACCCAAGGAGATTCAGGGCGATAACTGTGAATAATCAAAATGCGTGGTCGTTGCGATAATGTGAAAATAATTAGTCCAAGCATTGTCGCCAGGAATAATAAAATAAGAAATGTCGAGCTTTTATTTTTCATATCAGACCAAGCCAATTCCAATAAGGCACTGAAGCGAGGGCCGCTAAAATTTTAGTCATGGATAAAATCATATTATGACGCAAAAATAGCGTCTCGTCATAACTCCCGGTTGATCCGCCTTCCTTACTTCTAAATTGAATATAGGGAGAAGATTGAAATGGAAAAAACCACGCGTCACTAAAGAGGCTCGCCAAGAAACCAATAATCCACGGATTAATGCCAACGGCTGGCGCCAGCGGCATCAAAAGGAGTGCGGAGGCGATCATGCCAGCCGTTGTTGGAAGGATGAGACGAATACAAGAAACAACGAGAAATTCAAAAAATATAAAATAAATAATCTGATCGCCTAGCGAGAGGCCAATCGCATTGATGAAATGAGACATATAGCCCGTTATGTCTAAACTGCGCATGATTGCAGATAGACTATCTATCGCCAATAAAAAGAAGATCATGGCCCAATCAATCTTCTTTTGAAATGTCGTCTTAGAGACGGCGCCAAAAAGTAACAGGCTCACGAGTAGAAGAGAGCTGATGGTTGCAAGCGGTAAGTGATGCCAGCTGCTTGTAATTGCTGCTCCAAGGAAGAAAATGAGCGCGATAAAGGCCACCCACTCTAATTGAGAGAGCTTCCCAAGCAGCTTGGATTGTTCCTGAATGAGCTGCTTTGGCAATGGCAGATCTGGAAGTTTGCCATAAACAAGCCTGTCAGTGATAAACTGACCTATAATCACGATCATGGCGGCGACAAATGCGGATTGAAACCAGAAAAAGGATGAAAATTGATCTCTTAGAGCTGCGGGAAGAAAGCCGACAACAATTAAATTAGATGGCTTGCTGGTTAAAAACATTGGCGACATAAGCATGGCGCCGGAAAAAGTTGCCGACGCCAGGATTGTTGCACTAGGACTTTTCTGGGCCGCCCGAAGGCATTCAATCATTTCATGGTAGAGCGGTTGAAGCATCGCCACCCGACTGTTGCCAGATGGCATGGCGGGCGACAGCATGAATCCAGAAAAAAGCAGTATAGCGCGGCGATAAAGCGAATGATTGGGTAGGCGGTTCAATAGCCACAGCGTATATCTATAAAATAGACCAGACTCTTCAATAACAATACCAAGCGCATAGACCCCAAGAAATAAGAAAAGCGCTTCTGATCCAAACCCCTTAAGCGCAATATTTGTAGGGACGATCCCAAGAGTGAGCGTTACTGCAATGATAAATATTGGAGGGATAAATTCATCTACTAATGAAAAGAGCCACATGCATGAGGCCGAGAGCAAAATTGCAAGAAATATGATGACGCTTGTGGGCAGTGATCCTGGCGTCAAAAGCGCAATGAGAAACAGGGGAGAAAATGTCGCGCCTAGCCACCCAATGATCTCTCGTTTCTCTAGGAAGCTGCTTGGTTGATGTGGCTTCGCAGTAAGATTTTTAGCTGTCTCTTCGTGGGTAAGCCGATCAGAGAAAATCTCTAGCGCCACGCGCTGAATATCGGGATAATCCTTAAGAGCTGTTTTAATGGATTTATTGGGGATGAGCAAAACAATACTTGTTTCTCTCGCTGTCACGCTCAATGTTTGAATTGGCAATCCTGCAAGTATTTCGTCGCCTATACGCCCGTCAGAAAGATTAATCTCAGATCCACTTTTTGATTTTGCGCTTAGTTTTCCCTCAACAAGCAATATAAGATCTTCAACGGGTCGTCCAAGATGGGCTAATGTTTCACCAGCGCTGATCACTTTCACGTCAATGCTTGGGAGAAGTCGCGAAAGTGTTGCATGTGGTAATTGACCAATTATTGGATCTTGCAATAAACGCGCAACAATATGGTCTGGCGCAATCATGCTTTTCCTAGCGTAATATTCAAAAATCTTCAGGATAATAATTTGTTATATAATTTTTCTATGTCCTGCAATGGTTAGATGTCTCGCTTAGGCTTTTTATGTTAAGTTTAAGTTTTGATCGGGCGAAAAACATAAAGTCCTACGTCAATAGAGCCGGCATTGAAGGCGCCTTCGCAATAAGCGAGGTAGAAATTCCACATTTTATTAAATTCATTGTTAAAGCCAATGAGTTGAATTTCGGGCCAGTTTCTTTGAAATCTTATTCGCCATTCACATAAGGTGCGTGCATAACTTTCGCCAAAAAACTCTTGATGAGTGATTTCTAACCCAGCTCGTGCAGCACAGTCTCTCATAAGAGTTTTAGTCGGCAAAGCGCCGCCTGGAAAAATATATTTTTGGATAAAATCTGGTGATTTTCGGTAACGCGTAAAACGCGCCTCATCAATTGTTATCGCCTGAATAACGGCATGTCCATCTGGCGTGAGGGATTTGTGTAAAACATTGAAATAATCCGACCAATATTCTTCGCCAACCGCCTCGATCATTTCTATGGAGACGATACGATCAAATTTTTCATTGACGTCGCGGTAGTCTAATAAATCAACACGCATCTTATTAGATATATTGGATTGCGCGGCGACAGATTGACTATGTTTTTTTTGTTCCTTTGAAAGCGTAATACCAAGAACATTCGCCTGCATTTCTGATGCGATTCTTTTTGAAAGAGCGCCCCAGCCGCAGCCGATTTCTAAAACCTTTTGTTGTGGTTGCGGCGCGAGTAAATCAATAATTCTTGCTAATTTTCTTTCCTGAGCTTCTTCTAATGTGTCTTTGTTAGAGGTATAAATCGCCGATGAGTAGATCATCTTTTCATCGAGCCATTTTTGGTAAAACTCATTACCAAGATCATAATGATATTCAATATTACTCTTGCTGCCTTTTCGAGAGTTTTTGCGGCTTTTATGCGCTAGATAGTTAAATAAACGCATTATTTTATTGCCGGTTAATCTCTTGGCGAAACTCTCGCCATTTATAGCGATGAGTTCAATAAGTTTAGCAAGATCAGGACTGTCCCAGTGTCCTTTCATATAGCTTTCTGCAAATCCAAGAGATCCGCCAAAGAGTAAGTGACGAATGGCTGATGCAGAGTGAATATGAATATGGGCTTCTGGTTGACGTGATTGTGTCTTGTTACAGATGGTTTTCCCGTCTGGAAATGTGATCGTTAATTGTCCCGTTTGAATCTGATTGAGGAAAGAGCTTATTAAATAGCGGCTTATTGTAAATGAGCGATTTCTATTCAATTGCTGCTTTAAGCTAATAACTGATTCAGTCGTATGAATAGACATCTTACCTGCCTCATTTATCATTTAGTGAGAAGCCGATTGGGTTTTTTGAAAGTTGATTTCTTGGAAAAATACGAACGCCTTTCAGCCACAGTTTTAAAGCTTCATAATGAATGGCGATAATGACTTTGAATGTCAGGAGGGGATACGTCAAAAATGCTAGAATTAGATTATTATTGTTCAGTGGCTTTGATTTTAAATGCTGGGTGGCGGTTAAAATATTTTGATTTCCTTTAGATACGCGAATGGATAAGGAATAGGTTTGTTGTGGCGGTTTTATTAGAAAGTGATATGAAAGATCCATCTCAAGAAAAGGCGATACATAGAAAGATTTTTGACAGCTATGATGAAAAACCTTTGATGCATTCTCCGAAATATTAAAAACATAGCGATGTTTTTGAGAGAATGTATTAGAAACCTCATAGACAATAGCGGCCAGTTTATGGTCCTTATTGAAACAGAAAAATACACTTAATGGATTAAAGACATAGCCAAGAATTCTTGGCATTGTCTGTAAATATATTTTATATGTAGCCTCCTCTAAGCCTGAGGTTATAAGCAACTGGCATATATTGCTTTTAATAGACGATGTCTCATCGCCATAATCTTTTTGGTGCAGGCTAATGAGATTAAATTTATCTAGTGAGAATATTAGCAATGAATGATCTAATTCTGTTAATTCATCTAAATCAATCAGAAGTGAGAAGATTCGATATTTTAGGAAATGTTTTTTTGGGGCGAGTCGTCGATGGATCACCTCTCCGGTATAAAGTGATGAGACGGGAAGAGCGGGCGTTAGAGACATGATTTCTGGCCACTTAGCGCTTTAACGGTGATTCTCCCTGACTCATTTTCAACTGTCCATGGACGTTTATAGCCTCCTAATTGTTCTGCAACTGCTAAGCCGGATTGAAGGCCGTCTTCATGAAATCCCGCGCCAAAATATGACCCGCAATACCATGTCCGCTTTAGGCCTTGCAGGCTCCAAAGTTGTTCTTGCGCGCTAATTGCGTTGCGATCCAATATGGGATGTTCGTAGGTAAATTCTCTATAGGTGAGTTTTTCATCGGGCGGTATGTGGGGATTGAGCGTCACAAAGACTTGTTTTTTCGTTGGCAAATTCTGCAGAGCATTCATCCAATAGGTGACGGTCAGGAGCGAGTCCTCATGAGCGCCATAGGTGAGATAATTCCAACTCGACCATACCACGTCTCTTTTGGGCATAAGCTTTTTATCGCCATGCAAATATGTCTTGTTAGTTGAATATTTAAAATTTGCCAAAAGAGCACGCTCAGAATCGCTAGGCTCAGCTATTAAAGCGAGCGCCTGATCAGCGTGGCAGGCAAAAACAACATGGTCATATGTTTTTGTCGCCGAATGACTAATAACTTCTATATGATCATCGTATCGGAGTACTTTTTTAACAGGATTATTTAAGCGAATATTATTTTGAAAATTTCGTGACATCTGTTTCACATATTCACGGCTTCCCCCTTTAACTGTGCGCCAGATTGGACGATTGCGGATTTGCAGGAGGCCATGATTTGAGCAAAAATCAATAAATGACTTAAATGGATAGTGTCCAGCTTGCCTGGCAGGTATTGACCAAATTGCTGCAGCCATTGGATAGAGGTGGAGCTGGCAAAATTCCGCACTAAAATTATTCTGATGGAGATATTCAGCAAGAGTGAGATGCGCGCTATTTGGCGCGTCTCTTGGCGCTATTTTATAAAACTTTATAATATCGCCCAGCATGCGCCAATAACGGTAATTTAATAAATTTTCTTTTTGCGCGAATATCCGGTTAAATCCGTTACCAGCATATTCAAGTGATCCGTTGTCGATAGAAACAGCAAAGGACATCTCGGTTGCATTGGTGTCAACATTAAGCGTTTGAAAAAACTTTGTTAAATTGGGATAGGCCGGTTCATTATAAACGATGAAGCCTGTGTCGACTGGCGTCACAGTATCATTGTCAATGATGTCAACTGTGTTGCTATGTCCCCCTAGATACGCGCCAGCTTCGTATAGGGTAATATTATGACGCTGGCTCAAGAGCCATGACGCCGATAGGCCAGAGATGCCACTCCCAATGATTGCAATATTCAAAGGCTGAAAATTTATATCGCCGTGCAAAATTTGTCCTCGATTTCCCTAATAACTAGCGTTCAGGCCATGCAAGAGTAGTGCGTGGCGGACATTGCAAAAAATATCTTTTTAAGCCTTTGTGTGCGTTGGAACTGAGCGATAGGAATGATCATTGCAATGTGATTTAGGCTGGTAACAAATTAAAAATAAAAGGAAAACAGTCATTTCTTGTGAGGCCGTAGTCCACCATCTCCGCTCAGAGCGATCATTGCCATGATATTAGGTCTAACAGCGCTTATTCTTTCAGCAATGATGATACTGGCTTGGGGCGTGCGTCTGAAGACCAGTCAGTCGGGATGGATTGATGCGATCTGGAGTTTTTCGCTGGGGCTCGGGGCGAGCCTTGTCGCCTGGGCTCCATTTGATCCAAGCATCGTGACGCCACGTCAATGGTTCGTGGGCTTATGTGCTTTCATGGCGGCCTTAAGACTGGGGCTTGATATCTCAAGACGCACAATCGGTGCAGGAGATGATCCCCGTTATCAGGCGTTAATAATCAGTTGGGGGGTGGATTTTAAGACCAAGCTTTTTTGGTTTCTTCAAATCCAGGCCGGTTGCGCCTTTCTTTTATGTGTCACGATTTATGTTGCCGCTCACAAGCCGCAACCATTGGGTGCGTCATTGGACTACATTGGCTTTGCTGTGATCCTCATTGCATTTATTGGTGAGATGCTGTCGGATCGTCAGTTAAGACAATTTAAAAAACAAAAAAATAACAAGTCTGTCTGCGACAAGGGGCTTTGGTCTTGCTCGCGCCATCCAAATTATTTCTTTGAATGGCTGGCTTGGGTTGGTTACGCAATTTTAGCGTTTGATGTTAGCGGGCGATGGTCTCTTGGATTTTTGGGATTAATCGGTCCCATTTTAATGTATTGGCTGCTCGTGCATGTATCCGGCATCCCCTTACTTGAAAAGCACATGTTGGCGACACGGCCAAAAGAGTATCTAGATTATCAACAGCGCGTACCAGCTTTTTTTCCAAAATGGCGAAAAAGCAAGAATGCTTAAATTTCTTTAATCAAGTTATTTTGCAAACAAAGACCAAAGCCCAAAGCCGCAGAAAGCGGATGTTGCTGTGAGAACAACGCCCCAGCTAATATCGATAATTGTGACAAGTGACGACCAGCGTGTGAGCGTCGCCTGATTAGTAAGATCATAGGTGGCATAGGCAACAAAACCCAAAATGGCGCCATTATAGAGCGCTGTCATGCTTGATAGAGTTTCTATTGCCGGCAGGCAGGCAAAATAAAAAACGCCGAAAACATAAATTAAGTAAAAGGCGATCGCTGGGAGCGGGCGAAACTTATCAGCGATAAGCGCGCCAAGGTTTGGGCGATAGAGCCGGGGAGCCATTGTTTTGAGCCATATGATGTCGAGCAATAAGAGTGAAAGAGCGATACCTGCTAAGGCCAAAAAGTTGGAAGACATGATTATAGCCTCTCCTATCCTTTTTGAGAATTGAGATGAAAATCAGCTGGGACGTCCAGATACAAAGAAGGTCGTCCGGATACGCTACGCACGGACGACCTTCAAAGCGCTCAGTTTAGTTAGCGGCGGCGAGGACGCCGCAAAACAGCTTGAGCTGCTCTGCACAGGATTTAGGTTGAAAGACTGTATGAACAAGGCCTGGCGATGAAATAATTATCCCTTTAAAGCGCAGACAAGGCGGTCAAAACGGACGTCTTAAAGACCGTGGAGCCGGTAAGTGAAGGCTTAGAGAGTCCATAAATTCTCGCCTGTCCTGTTAATGAATATATGCGCGGGATGACGCATAGAGACTTTACGGTTGTTAAGTCGCATCGCCAGCGAGATGTAGCTTGATGATTTTATCTGGTGCGGCTGGCGGCTCGCCTTTCTTGATTTTATCAATATTTTCCATGCCAGAGACGACCTCGCCGACAATTGTGTATTGACCTTCAAGAAAGGGCGCCGGCGCAAAGCAGATGAAAAACTGTGAGTTGGCGCTGTCATTATCAGGTCCGCGCGCCATACCGACGGTTCCGCGAACAAATTTTTCATTTGAAAATTCAGCAGGAATATTTGGAAGATCGGATTTTCCCATTCCTGTTCCCGTTGGATCTCCTGTTTGGGCCATGAAGCCATCGATCACGCGATGAAAAACGACATTGTCATAAAAATGGCGCTTCGCAAGAGCAGAGATTTGTTCGACATGCTTTGGGGCGAGGTCCGGCCTTAACTTGATAACGGTTCGTCCATATTTTGTATCAAGATTAAGCAATAAGTCCTTGGCCGAGGCGGATGTCGAGAAAACTAATGTTATTGTCATTATTGTTATAAATAATCTGATTATCGGGTTCATTTAACGTCCTTTATTTTTGTCGTTTTGTGAAGATGCGCCAATCTCACATTTATATATGTTTTGGCTGAAGATTTAAAGCTAAGCAATTTCATGCTTTAATGGATATTATCATGTCTCGACGTTGACGGTGTGATGCTGAAATAAAATATACAAACAATAGCCTCGCCTGGGCGAGAGCGAGGCTTCATATAAGACTGTATAAATGTCTATGATGATCATTCATCCGTAAAAAAAGAAAGCCGATCCTGCGATGCTGACACGAAAATTAGGACAACATGGACCTGTGACCTCTGCGATCGGCCTTGGCTGCATGGGCATGTCGGACCTCTATGGCCCGTCAGATCGCGCTGCAGGGATCGCAACAATACATGCGGCGCTGCAATCAGGCGTCACGCTGTTAGATACAGGCGATTTTTATGGCATGGGCCATAATGAGCTTTTGATCAGCGAAGCGGTCAAAAATGTCTCCCGCGAACAATATTGTTTAAGTGTTAAGTTTGGGGCGTTGCGTGATCCCTTTGGCAATTGGTCTGGTTTTGATGGGCGTCCCGCGGCGGTTAAAAATTTCCTGGCCTATAGTCTTAAGCGGCTCAATGTTGATTATGTCGACATTTACCGGCCAGCGCGGCTTGATCCTCATGTTCCTATTGAGGAGACGATTGGGGCTATCGCCGATTTGGTTAAAAAGGGCTGTGTTCGCTTCATCGGCCTATCAGAGGTTGGGTCTGACACCATTCGTCGGGCGGCGTCCGTTCATCCGATTAGCGATTTGCAAATTGAATATGCTGTGACCTCACGCAGTATTGAGCAATCAATTCTGTCGACATGCCGGGAGCTAGGCATTTCCATTACAGCCTATGGCGTGTTGGGGCGAGGGTTGCTGAGCGGGAAGTGGCGACCAGAGCAGTCAAGCAGAGCTGGCGATATTCGTTCATTTATCCCGCGCTTGCAGGGACAAAACCTTAAAGAAAATATGGAGCTTCTTGACGTTTTGCGTGAGGTCGCTCTGAGGCATGGCAAATCTTTAACACAAGTTGCAATCGCCTGGGTCTTGTCTCGCGGCTCGGATATTACGCCAATTATAGGATCTCGACATCCTGATCAGCT
>DAIRFH010000086.1:0-7697 GCA_036795145.1 Methylocystis sp.
ATAAAAGATTTATCGAACCATCCATCTCATCAAGATGATTATTTCAAGAACACATAAATATCGACGTCGATATTGTCATCGTCTTCGCGAAAGTCGCCAAGATATTCTTCGATAATCAAATCTTTTGAGTCGAGGCCTTTTTCATCAAGATAAGCGGCAATGGCTTCATAAGTTGCCTCTATCTCATCATAGGCCCCGTGATGCTGAAATTTTAGCGCCCGGCCAGCCGGAGAGGCGCCGATCTCTACGCCGTCAACAAGCTTGAGTTTACCATCTGGCGCTGAGGTCAGTGGGAGCATCGCCTCAAAGGTAAAACCCGTATCATCCGTCTTGGTGAAAACAGTGATCGCACGCCCGTTAATCTCTAGGCCAGCTTTCGCAACTGCGTCATTCAAGCGCTTCAGCGAGTCGGCGATTGTTTTTGAGACATCCTCCCACTTCCCCTGACCTCTGAGAAGCGCGGCGGGTCTCGCGTCAACCATCACGGCCTGACTGATAACGCCGGCGGCTGGATTATCGGAAGGCGCTGTGGGCGTTGCGGCGTCATTATTGCCTCCGGTCAATTCCTTTGACTTATTCGCAGCCGCTGCAGGCTGATCGTTCACAGGCGGCGTAGTCGCAATGTTTTGCGCTGGCGGCGCGTCGCCGCTATGACCAGAAAATATTCTATAGCTAACAAAGGCAGCTCCAATAGCCGCCGCTATCAGGAAAACAGCGCCCACACGCCAATAACGGCGCATGCCAGGAATAAGGCCTTGTTCCTTGTCCATGTCGCACTCAGCTCCTCACTCAAGACCGCGTCGCCGCTTCTCTGCCGCAGAGACGTCAGATTGTCTACAGCCGCTTGAGATTGGCGTTCGACCCGAGCTTTCTCTATATACAACCCTCCGGGATGGAAACAGCCTAAAACCTGACCTCATGACGCATCCGCTCGATCATCACCCCATCCTGCGCATGAATGGCGCTGGCAATGAAATCTTGGTTCTGGATTTGCGCGGGCGCAACCATATTCTGAGCCCACAAGAAGCGCGCGCAATTGGCGCTGAGCCAGGATTGCATTTTGATCAACTCATGGCTGTACATGATCCGCTGACGCCAGACACTGACGCCTTTATGCGCATTTACAACCTTGATGGGTCACAGTCGGGCGCTTGCGGCAACGGCACGCGCTGTGTCGCCTTGGCTTTAGCCAAAGATGGGAAAACAAGCCTGCGTCTTGAAACATTTGCCGGACATATTACGACAGTGCGTGACGCACCGACAGTTTTTACTGTCGATATGGGCGCGCCACGTTTTGCGTGGCAGGACATCCCGCTTGCTGAGCCCCATGATACGCGCCACGTCGACTTGACCCCAATCATTCCTGGCGCTCCTCAGCAGTTTTCTGCTGTCAACGTCGGCAATCCGCACGCTATTTTCTTCGTGGAAGACGTCTGCGTCATTAACATTGAAAAGCTTGGCCCGCTCATTGAACATCATGCACTGTTTCCACAGCGCGTGAATGTTTCTTTCGCCCAAATTCTTTCTCCAGAAGATATTTTATTGCGGGTGTGGGAACGCGGCGTTGGTCTCACGAAAGCCTGCGGATCGGCAGCATGCGCAACACTGACGGCGGCGGCGCGTTCTGGTTTAACGCAACGCGCGGCGCGTCTTCGGCTGCCTGGCGGCGATCTGATGATCTCATGGCGTCAAGATGATCATATTATGATGACTGGACCAGTAGAATTTGAATTTGAAAAAATTCTAGACAGTCGCATTTTTATGAATGGCGCAGTATGAGTCAGCATGCAACAAAAGTAGAAACGCTGACATTTGGCTGTCGACTGAATCTTGTCGATTCAGAAACGCTTGCACGCGATTATTCAAAGACAGAATCATCCGCCCAACAAACGGTTATTGTTAATACCTGCGCAGTCACAAGAGAGGCCGTCCGACAATCTCAAAAAGCGATCCGACGGCTGCATCGCGAGCGCCCGGACACAAAGATTATTGTCGCCGGCTGCGCCGCGCGCATTGACCCGAGCAGTTTCGAAAAGATTGAAGGCGTCAGTCATATTATTAAACAACACGCGCCTGAGCAGGCGCGGATTGCGTCTGAAGGCACGAGAGGTTTGCTGGCTGTGCAAAACGGCTGCGATCATGACTGCACTTTTTGCATTATTCCGCAAGGCCGAGGCGCGTCACGCTCAGCTGCGCCGCAAGACGTTCTTGATCAAGCGCGCAGACTGTTGGCGGATGGCAAGAAGGAAATCGTCCTCACAGGCGTTGACTTAACCAGCTATGCGCATGGGTCGATCAGTTTAGGCAAGCTCGTGCAATTGATCTTGCGCGAATTACCAGAATTACCTCGACTACGCCTTTCCTCTATTGATTGTATTGAAGCTGACAGCGATCTTATGCGTTGTTTTGCTGAAGAGGAAAGACTCTGTCCGCATCTGCATCTGTCGCTACAGTCTGGAGACAACCTCATCCTTAAGCGAATGAAGCGACGCCATTTGCGCGAAGACGCCATCAGTTTTTGCGCCGCAATACGGAGCATACGTCCTGATATTGTGTTTGGGGCAGATCTTATTGTTGGCTTTCCAACCGAAAGCGAGGAGATGTTTTCAAACAGCTGTTCTCTGGTTGAGGCCTGCAACATAACATATCTTCATGTCTTTCCGTTCTCTGCGCGTCCAGAAACGCCTGCCGCACGTATGCCGCAAACCCCGCATGAGATTGTCAAAACGCGCGCAGCTTATTTGCGCGCTCTTGGCGACCGACAGCGGCAGCGCCATCTCGACAGCTGGATTGGCAAAAAACTTCGCCTTCTCTCAGAGCGTGGCGGAACGGCGCGCGCGAGCGATTTTACCCTGGCGCGGACGTCCCATATGCCGCCAGGCGTGTTCTTTGAAGCAGAAGTGGTCAATCATGATGGTCAAGCACTTGAAATCACGCCTCTCGATCGTGTAGTGCTGCAATCTTGAGATAAGACGCCGATGTATCATGACAGCGACCTAGCTGAAATTTTATTAAAGAAGCAGGAGAGCGCGTGAGAAGTTTTTGTAAAAAGAATCTGCTTTACGTTATTGCGCTCATTTCCTTTTATGCGCTTTTTTCTTCAAGCGCTGTTTTTGCAATAGAGCCCGCAAGTTCTGGCGCTGAGCCGCTTCCTCAAGGCTGCGCATGGAAGCTTTTTGATAGCACGCTCGGGCTACGCATGCAGATCAGGAACTGCGCGAGCGATGGCGCACAAGATAGTTTTGCAACAAATGGCGACTGGATTGATGTGCGCCACCAACAAAAGGGACAATCCATCGAGGAAATAAAACTGATTAAAGTTCTGCGCAAACAGGCCGACCAGCCCATTGAAGAGACAATTCAGCAAACATTTATCGATGCCTTGGAAGGCGATGCGAAATTAACATGCAAACTGCGTGCGCCGACAGAAAATTCAGTAAAGCACAAGGATAAAATTATCCTCGAAATCGCGCCGACTGACACAAATGACGCCAAAGTTGTAGACAAGCAAAAAAAGAACTCCGATGATCATGGCTGCGGCGCTTTTAGCGGATCTCATGGCCTCGCCTATTTTGAATACCACCCCAGCGAAGACCCAACAAAATATTTATTCGTGACAAGGCGCGTGGATTTGCCGCTATTTGATGAAAACAGCCTCCAACTTTATCAAACCAGCGCCAAAAACTCTGGAATTAATTGGATGTTTGTTGCGGCTGATGATTTTTCAAAAATATTCTACGATCCAATCTCTCGTAAAACAAACCAGGAGGATATTGTTACGCTTGATACGTTGACAGACTATGATCCGAGTTCAAAAAAAGCTGAAAGCTTCCATCTTGCTGAAAAGGGCCTATCAGAAATCGAAAAAATCTCGCTTGATTGTGTCAATAAAAAATATCGCACCGAAGGCGGAAGATGGTTTAACGGCCGCATGGCCGCGGGAGATATCCAAAAGACCTACCCCTCAAACGAACAGTGGAAGACAATCCCAGACTTTTACATCAAACTTTTTGACACTGTCTGTCGTCAATAGGCTCTAGGAAAAGCTTCTGACGCACAAGTTTTTGCATCAGGCTTTTGTTGAAAGATATCATCTCAAGCGAGGCATTAAATGACGATCGTGCCAATTTACGCTGCTCTTCTCGCACTCTTATTTATTTATTTATCATACAAGGTTGGAGAAGCCAGAAAGAAGGAGCAGGTTCTTATTGGCGCTGGCGGCAGTAAAATCGTCGAGCGCGCGATGCGCGTGCATGCGAATTTTGCAGAATATACGCCGATTGCACTCATTCTGCTCGCCTTCATGGAAATCAACAAAGGCAATATTTACCTCATTCATGCCCTTGCCCTCATCTTTCTGGTGGGCAGAGTAATCCATGCCTATGGCCTGTCACAAATGAACGAAAACTTGCGTTTTCGGATGATTGGCATGATGGCGACGATCAGTGTCATCGCACTCTCAGCACTCGCCAATATTTACCTTTCAATTTTTAGGTAAGGCCTGATCCCTTTTACACGGCTGAGATCGCAGCACCGATTGGTCGCAGTTAGCGTAAAAATTAGACATTCTATCTCATTGTCTTTTTTAAGTTTCTTGATAGAAAGCAAAAATAGGCCTCAAGACAGTCGTTTACATATATGTCTGTAGATTTTTCTTTATAATCAATCAATTTAAAGATATATGTCTTTGCTAAGTTTATTAATGTTTGCTACAGGCTATATGTAACGCTTGGTAAAAGTTAAGGGTGCTTAGTATGGAAGCGCAAGAAAAAACTCAATTTGCCCTGACAAGAAAAGAATTAGCTGAAGCTATTTATAAGCAAATTCCGCATTTATCTCGTAACAAAACCGCCGAACTTGTTGAACAAGTCCTCGAGGAAATCACGCTTGCTATTGTTGGCAATGAGAAGGTTAAATTAAGAGGTTTTGGTAATTTTAAAATTCAACATAAGCGTGCAAGAATTGGTCGAAACCCAAAAACGCTCGAGGAAGCTGTTATTACGGCGCGCAGGGTTGTCAAATTTGTCCCAAGTCCTCAGCTCATTGCTAAGGTTAATGGCGAGACCGTAGACGACACATTCAATGACGAAGAAGATTGAGTGTTTAGTCGCTTTTAAAAATCTATGGCGGGCGTCACGCCGCTCTCATGTCAAGCGTCTCAATAATCCTGGCAACGCCAGACGCAATAAAGAAAGCTTCCGCGTAATTTAAAGATGATTTTGCCTATTCATTACCGATAATTCCCATAAGCATAGATATTTTAGTTTGAATATTCATGAAGCCTAGCAGCAGGCAAATCCAAATTACAAAGACGACAGCCCAAAATCTTATATCTCTTTCCAAAGGGGGCTTTTGATCATCCGACATAGGAGCGCTCCTGAAGCTTCATAGACATCTTGGCTCATGATAAGCCGCATTCTCGAAGCGCTCAATCCATGCCGTGCCGTATCACATCGACATCAAGGACGCTGAGGAGCCGTAAATTAATCCGCAGACCTTCTCCCGGCAACACCCGCGACAACAAAAAGACAGAGCAGCTTGACGAAGGGCCCGATCGGCTGAGCGATCGCAAAAGACCCTTGCGTAAGGCCAAGGAATAAACAGACGAAGCTAGGGTGTGCTGGGCTTATAGTTAGCTATTATTCTGGCCACCCTCAATCACACGTATTTCAGCCGTTGAGGGCGTGCGGATTGAAGAGTTTATTTTACGCAACATGGTCATGCATAAATCTTTTACCGCATCATCTTTGACGTTATCTGTGAGATGGGCAATATGATAAAATGCCATAGTGCGCTGTGAGAGCGTATCGTCAAAGCCAAACGGATCCGTCATGAGTAGAATTTCGCCGTTTTGATCATCAGACATAATCGCTCCTTTATCAAGGACTGGCCATCGCTTACGAATCAATACCTTAAAAAGATGTGTTAGATGCATGACACAATGATGACTGCGCGTCATATGACAACTCAAGCTGCTACTTGGCTAAGTTTTGAGTATTAAAAAAACAGCCGACAAATGCAAAAAAAGGAAGCAACATGCCCTGGTTAGTTCATTTGCTCTATGGCCTCGCCTTACTCACATGCTGCATTTTCGTTCATGTTTTTGGTTTAATTATTATTTCTCGTATCATTAACCATGAGAATGTCGACCGCCTAAGAAATCAATCTATTCTATTTGCAACTGTTACATTCGCACTTTCTGCATTAAGCGCTGCGACCCTGTTTTTCATACAAGCCCTTGTATGGGGGTTATTCTACATACGACTTCATGCAATTAATGACATTGAACGGGCTATTTCATTTTCAATTGGTACATTTACGACCTATGGAAATTCAGGATTCGTACTTGATAATTCATGGATATTATTAAGTGAAATCCAAGCTATTAATGGCGTCATGGCCTTTGGCATTACGACAGCTTTTCTTTTTAATTTATCAAAAAGACTACAACCCAAGAGCTAATCGTAACTCTTACCATATTATGCCATCTCAATCCGGAACACGCGCGAAAGAGCGCTCATGCAGTAAATGATATTTGATTGAGCCCCCTCCTAACCAGTAAAGATGAGACGTCAACATGAGCGAGAGCTCAGAAAAAATAGAGCCTATTGCTATCAAAAAATTTATGGGTCTTATCGCCATTATAGTATCATCTGTTTGGATATTGAGCTTCTTGCTTCTTTCCTATGACGCCAACCAGATTATCAACGCCTGTTATCGGGCAGCGCAAATTGAGGGGACGAATACAGATTATTTTCGCAGCCAGATTCTTGTTAATTGCGAAGCACAGGCAGAGATCAATACGCCATCTGGTCGATGGCGCGGTCTCAAACAAATATGGAAGAGCAAAGAACAAATATCTAAAAAATTACAAGTGACAGCACTCATCATGATGCCGATTAAATTACGATAATGTCATTCCCTCACTCTCTAGCGAGAGAAATCATTGGATCTCTTTAAAGAAAAAATGGTTTCTGATCTAAACGCCAACTGACCTCAATAAAGAACAGACTTAACAGCCTGTTTAGGCAATGGCACTCTAAATAAAAAAATGCTGAAACGCATCTCATTGAGCCGTCTCAGCATGATCAAAGATAGGATAAAAGATCAGCGCAGCTTAGCAGGGAATCTTTACTGGCTTGTAGCCAATGAAGTCACCCCAGTCATTATATTCTGGCGTCTTTGATTGACACAATTTTCCACGCTTTCCACTTTTTAAATATTCTTTATTGAACTGAGCTTCCGCAGCGTCGCCATGCTCCGCGTCTTTCATGTCTGCATAACCACCATCCCATCCATCACCTTCACAATTTATGCCGCCGCAACCTTCACCACCTGCGCCATAACCAGTGCCATATCCGCCATAGCCGCCGTAATAACCGCCCCAACCATAGCCCCAGCCGCCCCATTGCGCATGAGCTGGCGTCATCGCTGCGCAGACGCCAACAACGGCAACTGTGACAGAGCGAATGATAATATTTTTAATCGCGCGCGCCATATATCGTCTCCCACAAAAACCACAATTAGATCATTCTCTCAGCTTAAGTGTTTATAACAGCTCATAGTGAACGAGGAAAAAAACTTGTGACGAAGATTTGTTTATTTTTATGAAACATAATATTTTTTTAAAAGCTCTTCGATATTCATCCTCTTACCTGTGTTCTGACGATCTCCAAATGAGATAATAGTCGCACATT
>DAIRFH010000087.1:0-7606 GCA_036795145.1 Methylocystis sp.
TTTGCATCCGGCCCCAATGAACGTAATGCCTCGGAAACCTGAAAAAGCATCATTGGACACACATCTTGGCAATGTGTGTATCCGAAAAAAACCAAATAGGGTCTACCCAAATAGTCTTCATCAGAAACTACTTGGCTATTATGTGACACTAATTTGAAAGGTCCGCCGACAGCTGCAACATGTCTAACGCTGAAATCAAACATAAAACCCAACGTCAACGACGAAAATAATAAAAATCCGCCCAAAATTATCGCCGCGCGCCCAAGAAAAACATTCGGATGATTATCAGCTACGTTACGCTTCTTTTTCATGACGCCACGAACCAGCCCTCATATTAGATCGTCATATTAGAAATCGCTCCAATAAATAAGAGATTTATGGATCTCGACATTTTCTCGCTGCGCTAAATTTTTCTAAAACTAATATCGCTGCTCTTATCAAACAGGGTGGTAACATACACAGTTTAGCTTATATAAGATCTCCTTAAGCTGAATAAATGGAGTTTGTGTATTTCACATCCCGTCATGATGGTGCATGTGATTATGATGATCTTGATGAGCATCAGCTTTGGGTCCCGAAGTATCCTTGCCATGTGCTTTTTCCCAACGCGCCATTGCTTCAGCATCATGTGCATGCATTGCGTCAGGGGCATCAATCGCAGCATCAATCGTCACTTCTCCCGCTTTCTCAAACACCAAAACCATCTCTAATCCCCAACCGACTTCGAGATGCTTTTTGATATTAAGCAGGTCAACATAGCCAGCTTTTGGGGAGAGTATGATTTTTTGTTGCGGTGAAATTAAAATTGGTCCTTCAGTTTTAGCATCCCCAAGCAAATTAGCTCTGCCAAATTTCTCCGACTTCACGCTAATCAACTTGTCAGGGGCATTGCCATTATTCTCAATGACGGCATAAAACTGAGCTTTATCATCGCCATCCTTTGGCGCTCGAATCCATGGATGAATAATCTTTATTTTACCGACTTCGTATTCATGCGCCGTTGATACAATACTCATTGTCGCAAGTCCCAGAATTGAGCCTAGCAACAAAGCAATCACCGAAGCAAAAAGATCACGACGTTTAATCATATGTTCGTCCTTTTTACTGTTATGCTTACGCTCCAGAAGTCATGACGATCTTGCCATTCATACATGATCATGTCAGCGATCAGTTTCTAGCTTTCTAAGCGATAGATTTGACATATACTGAGATTGGCTGAAGCTAATTTCATATTTTTTAAATTTACTCACATTAGATTTTTGAGATTTTCTGCTGCATGCATAACTATTTTTTCTTCAATGTTAGACTGAATAGCAGATAAATCATTTCTATGCGCGATCGCATTTGTTATGACTTCTAAGACAATCAAGTCTGTTTTATCGAGGAACCCTTGATTAACTTTTGATGCAACGGCAACATTAGCAAGCGTTTGTTTAATATGCCGTGCTTTGCGTACATCATTTTGCAGCAGGCACTTCCATAATTGGGCATGAACAGGCGCTACAATTTTTGTTAGCTCTAACTTTTCTCCAAAATAACTCTCATATTCGTGATAAATGAGTTCAGAAATAACTGGCTCGCACCAGCTTAGGACATCGCCACTTTGATTACCTGATTGGGTCGTATTCATGTCCTTGTTCCTCAGCAAAACGCCCCATCACCTCACAATAATCTCCTCAAAAAGCCCCGCTCGGCATTTACCGAGCGGGGAAGTTGGGGAGTGTCTCTACGCAAACGGAGTGAGCACATTTGCGTAAAGTTCGTAGCGTAGATTTCTCTACGCAATTAATTGGCCGACGCCTTATGAAGCACAAGACGTCGGCCCGCAGCCGCGCCCGGAGGTCCGCCTAAAGCGCGCCGCATCTCAATTTTTGCCAATAGCCTCTATTGCTTTAGATCCCAGAATTGCATGGATGCGCATGAGGATTTGAAGAACAACGCCAAAGACGGCTAAAGACATCCAGCCAAAGAAAACGAACCCCCAATGGAGTGGACCAGCAAAGCCCTCATCCATAATCCATGCAGTATGACCCCACTCATTGAAGCCAACATTTGGGATTGTCATGAATATCCCAACAACAAGAACGCCAAAGGCAAGCGAATAGCCTTTTGAGAAAAATGGAATTCTCGTTCGCGCATAAAGAAAAGCGCCAGCGCCGATAATCGCAAACATTGGGTAGGCGATATAAAATGTAACGATATTACTGGGGGTAAAGTCCGTGTCTCTGATCGCCGTCATATGCCAGACAGCTGTTTGCTCAGAAAAGAAGCTGAGACCCCAGTAAAGCGCCATCGCTAAAACAAGAAGCCATTGAATAAGATAACCTAACCGTTGCAGCTCTAGGGTATGCGTAATTGCGTTGAGGTCTCTATCGCGGGTTTTCCATAGATAGGCCATCAACCAAGTAAATGAGACGCCACTGGTCAGAAATGCCCCGTTAAGCAGGCTTGTCCAATGCGTTTGAAACTCAGGTGAAAAAGAATCCAGTCCGTCAGTCCAAGCATATAATTGCTCGTAAAAGCGCAAAAGAAAGACGAAGCCTGTAAGTGAGATGAGAGCAACGGCTAACGGGCGCAGGTCAATTATTTGAGGCGATGCAGCAACAGCAATCGCTTTGGCTTGTCTAGATACACTCATAGCTATCTCCAAAATCTGTCGGGTAGCGAAGGGCAAAAGGCTCTTCGGCTGCATCTCATAGATCCAACACGGACGATGTCCGTTGTTGTTCTGGGGCTTTGATTATTGGGAAATTTGACTGAGTATCATGCTCATGATGCTCAGATTAAGGCCGTCAACCAACCACGACGAGCGTGCTACGATCGCGAAACTATTATTCCAAAGAATAGTTTGTAAGCGGTAGCTTCTTGTGGATGGTTAGGCCGCGACAGCCGGCGGCGCTCGTGGCGCTTGCGGTGAACTTCGAGGTTCTAAGCGCGTCTCAAGTGCGCTTTCGAGGAAGCGAGGCAGTAGCGTCCTCACTTCGGCATTTATGACACTGTAGCCGGTCGACTTATTCTGCGCTGTGCCAATTGTATCAAAATGCAGAACGCAGCAAAGACCATTATGATGATTGCCAGAATTCTTATGATCGCCTTGAGTATCATCGACGGAATTCTGCTGTGTCTGGCAGATCGCCCCAAAGCCTATTTCTTGATTTTGGGAACCAGTGGCAGCCGCCGCAAAACCGGCCAGACTAATTTGAAAAAGCAAAAGAAAGGCTACGAACGACGATATCGTCCGCGCAAAAGATCTTTGCCTGTTCCAGTGATAGCCCATTGATGATCCGTATAGCTCGATAAAAAATGTAAAATTATTTCAGTGGGTAGTCAACATGATCTATCCGCATATCGTAAATTTTCTCGGCGCATTAAGATGAAATATTACAGTAGCCCCTCTCTCTATTCTGGAATTGAGGTTTTCTGGACATTGCCGGCACAAATTGTCTGTGACGAAACTTTCTATTTAAATTTTGAAAGATATGAGCGTGATGATCTGAAATAGGGAGATAATCCCTCTGTCTTTTAAATGACAATTTTTATTCGATTGCATGACGTAATTCCTGAAGTAATGGCCCGTTATGCAAGAACAAGACGCAGTTTAGATCCGTAACATATTCAGCGCTATGCTTAATTTTTACAATCCCGCCTCCCTGTTTATTGGCTGAAATTAATCATGGAAGGCATCTTTGGCCGCGAACTCCGGGCCTCTGGGGGCGCCAATCAAAGCTATAAGGTCATGATGACCCCAGTGAGCGATCCTACCAAGAACGATAGAAGCAGGAGCAGATTATTTTACAGACCTATTGCGCTTGCCCTATCCTTCTGAAGGATGTCTTTCTTGACACTCTGTAAATTCTCTCGATAAGAATAATTATTCTCTAAACGAGGCGCGTCTTGTTCTTAAGAAGGAAACCACGAGGGATATTGCAGCGCAGTGGCTTGACACTGGCTATGCTTTTTATCGCTCTGCAGATTTTCTTGACTGGCATAGGCGCCGCCTCGGCAACAGCTAGTCTTAATGATGCATCTGATTTTACATGTTTAACGAAGGATGCACAGCCGGCGGATGTAGGGAACGAACAGCCTACGAGGCTCGTGCACCATCACGAGCTCTCTTGCTGTATCCTTCATTACGGAAATCTTTTTTTTCCAAATGCCGCATCGCCAAAATTACCGAATCTTGCTTTTCATTTAAATAAAAACGCCCTTTATACTGCGCCAGATAAAGATTTCCTTCCAAAATCTCCCGAGCGTCGTTCTCTATCGCCAAGAGCGCCTCCCTCTCAAGCTTAAGAGCAGCATCTCGCCTCTCTAGCCTGAATTTGTCTGACTTTTGACCGTCAGAGATCTTCATGACTCTAGCTCACGTGAGATGGTTTTCGTCGTCCGCAAAATACCATGTGCTGCTTTATATCACATGTGTTGAGACCTAGGACGTGACACTCCCTTACGGCTTTCGCTGTTAAAACACTCAGAATGCTCTGCGTGACGCCTCGTCCCATGGCCTCTCTCTCGCCATGTGACAATCTCCCAAACTTCCCTGCTCTGGCGTCGCCCGAGCAGGGCCTTCTGAAGCAACCCATACAGGTTGAACAAAATGATTTTTGACCCTTTTGATCGAGAGAAACCCGCACCTTTGCATATGATGAAGCGACCACGGTATTCATTGGGGCCAGAAAAAACGCATAAAAACATCAAGCAGGGTCGACTTAATCGAGAGGCGGAAAGAAATCCCACGACATATGCAGCCTTCCATCGCATGGTTTGGCGTTGGCATTTTTATGCTGGCATTTTTTGCTTGCCATTTATAACAATTCTCAGCCTGACTGGGTCAATCTATCTTTTTAAACCACAGATTGATGCTTATTTCGATCAGCCCTACAACAAGCTGCAACTTGCAACCGAACCAAGGACTCTTGATGAGCAGGTAAGCGCGGCTGTTGCGTCACAGCCAGGAAATCGACTTAAAAACCTTGAAATACGCCCAGACCGATCAGACGCGGCGCGCGTTCATTTTTTAAATCCACAGGGAGAGCCTATTCGCGTTCTTGTGCGACCTGATACGCTTGAAATCTTAAAAACAGAATTCGAAAAATCTCAATTCACATCAATCATTCACGATCTTCACGGTGAGTTACTATTAGGCGTGCCGGGCGCCATACTTGTTGAGCTTGCAGGAGCCTGGGCCATCATCATGATCTTGACTGGTCTCTATCTCTGGTGGCCAGACTCTAAGGATGGTGGTGCGGGCGTTTTATATCCGCGATTACGATCTAAAGGGAGAACCTTACTTAAAGATCTGCATTCAGTAACAGGTTTTTGGATCTCTTTCTTTGCGCTATTTTTCCTCATCTCGGCGCTACCTTGGACGACTGTGTGGGGCGGCAGCCTCAAATATTTAAGATCGATTGGTCAGCCAATACAGTCTAAGCAGGATTGGACAACTGGTCCAGCTTCAGCCAAAGCGCAAAAATTAAATGAGTTTAATAATGCTGCTAAGACAGTAGGATTAGATGAACATGCAGAACATCAAGAGCACGGCAATCATCATTCTTCAGAAACACTAAAAATATCAGGATTTGATCAACTCGCGCCGCATGCTGTGTCATTTAAACTCGAAGAACCAATTTTATTGTCTCCCCCCTCCATGGTCACGCCAAATTGGAAGCTTCAGTCTGACACACAAAACCGTCCACAACGAAAAACAATTGAATTTGACCCTAAAACTTTTCGTCAAGTCTCAGAAAAGTCTTTTGCTGACCGCCCGCTCCTAGACAAAATTATTGGCACAGGCATTGCGGCTCATGAAGGCCAACTTTTTGGCGTCTTAAATCAGTTACTCGGATTGATGACAGCTCTTGGTTATTTACTCCTTGTCGCGACATCGACCTTGATGTGGTGGAAACGCCGGCCTCAAGGATCATTCGGAGCGCCAACTAAAATTCTGCCTGTCAGGAAAACACCGAATATTTTTATCGGCACGGCAATCGTGCTTGGGATATTCCTTCCAACCCTTGGCGTCTCTCTACTTGTCGTCCTCATCTTTGAATTTACCGCGCGACGTTTTTTACCACGAACGAGCCGGTGGCTGGGACTTGAACCGATCACTTAAGATCACTGACACAATTTTTTTGAACATGGCAAATGTCTCAATTGGAACAAACACTCAACTGTAAAAGATAAACAAATGAGCACAATCTCAACAGGCGATGACTGGACAACAGGCAGCCGATTAAGGCGCGAAATTCCTACGGTTCTTCCAAAATGGTTTCGAACTGCAACAATTTTTGTCATTATTTTTCTTCACTCTCTTATATTTATTGCTTTTATTTTTGCGCCAAAGCCAGATGCAATCTCGCTCGACTCAGTGGAAATGGAGCTCGTTCAAGACGGTGATTTTTTTGAAGCTGAAGAGGTCGCAGAATCAGAAGATCGGCCACCTCCCGAGGTTGTTGTTGATCCAGAGTTTGCCTTGCCTCCGCCCGAAGTAATGAATCCAGAAGCGCCAACCTTGCGCGCCAAACAGGACATTCTTGAAAAAGAACAGAAGAAAGAAAAACAAGAACAAACTGAGCAAGCACAACAACGTCGTGAGGCGCAGGCGCGACGCCATGCTGGCGCGCCCAATGGCGGCTCTGGCTCTGGGGGCTCAAAGGCGGCCTGTCTTGCCCATGTTGCTACTGACTTGCGCAGGCATACGCCAGGATCGACACATTTGGGATCTGGACATGCTCACGTCACGTTTCATATTAATGTTGGCGGAGGAATATCGGGAATTTCAGTTTCTGGATCAACACCTGCGCATGCTGCACTCGCGAGAAGGATTGTTGCATCATCAAGAGGACCAGGCAGTTGTGGCTCAGCCTTTGTGGCACAGAGCTTCGCTTTTCACTAGATTATAATTGACAACAACTACAGAAGAGGGTTTTTGTTATGAGGATTAATAAATCAAGTTTGATTGCGACTTTGTTATTAAGCATCCTAAATAATGCCTATGCGCAGGAGCAAAAGCCTCTTGAGCAGCCTGCAGCTGCAGCTGAAAATAAAGCTACAAGCGTTGATCCAAAAACAACAAAACAAGAAGCGACACAGCCACCCACTGAAAAGCAACAGCAGAAAAAGCCAAAATCCACACTATCGATTGACGCCTATAAGAGACTAATCGCGAGTAAGATTGCGGCAAGAGCGAGTGGTAAAAATCCGCATGGTATCGGCGAGGTTATTGCAGCCTTCCGCGTGAATGAAGATGGACAGATCGATCAAATCACTATTAAGAAGTCCTCAAGCCCTGCTCTCTCTGAACATGTCAAAAATATTCTTTCAGGCGTAAAAGCGCCACCTCCGCCTGAAGGGCCAATTCTATTGGGGCAACCTTTCAATTTTCGATAACTATAGCTTCGTAATTTTAGAAATAGCTGACTTTGTCTCATCAAGTGACAGGCAGGTTGAGCCAAGAAACTATAAATTTCTACGTTATCAATAAAGTTATCAAACAAACAAAAGCGATGCCGATAGCATAAGAAAAAGATAAATTACGCGAGTTATAAATGACCTAGATTCAACCTCGAAGCGCGACAGATTTGAATGAAGCCTGAAAGACTTCGTT
>DAIRFH010000088.1:0-3673 GCA_036795145.1 Methylocystis sp.
GCGCCGCGGGCTGCGGCGCGTGCGCGATCAAGATAAAAACTAATTTGATTATGCATCACTTTGGCTTGTTCTGAAACCTTATCCGCCAAGGATGAGGGTGACGCATCCGCCTCATTGATGAGCACGCTTAAGGGTGTTTTCAATGCATGCGCAAGATTGCCAACCTGCAAGCGCGCGCGTTCAAGAATGTCACGGTTGGCGCCAATCAGCGCATTTGCTTCGTCAACGAGTGGGGCAACTTCACTGGGATAGTCGCCAGCAATGCGGTCCTTCTCACCCCGGCCAATGGCGTTGAGTTCCTGTTGCAAGAGTTTGAGAGGACGCAATCCAAAGCGCACCTGAAACGCCGCGACGCCGGCAAGCGCAATGGCAAGCGTGGCAAAGGCGGTGGCAAGCCCTAGTCCAAAGCGGGCAATTTGTTCTTCCATTTCCTCTGTGCTGGCGGCGACCTGCACGAGATAGACGCCAATTTCGCCAGCATCGATCACGCGCTCGACAATGCGCAGATCGCGGCCGTCAGGCCCTGTGGCGTTGCCATGACGAAAGCCCCCGCTTCTTGCCGTCACGCCAAGATCTGAGAGTTTTGGCAAGACGCCAACAAAAAGTGAGCGGGAGGCTTTGATTTCATGCGCGGCGTCATCAACGCGCGTTATTTGCCAATACCAGCCAGAGCCTGGCAGTTCGAATTTAGGGTCTCCAAGCTGGCCGGGACCAAGATGGCCGTCTTCGCCAGCTTCTGACACATCGGCAATAATGGCGCGTAAATAAACATCAAGTCGGCGCTCAAAAACGTCCTCAGCCTCGCGGCGATAATAGGCCGTGATAAAAAAACTGGCGATCAATAAAACGATTGCGCTTGAGGCTGCGGCTGAGAGAAAGAGGCGCGCAGAGATCGATCGAAAAGGAAAAAAATTAAAGCGCATGCCTTATTTTTTTCCAGCCAAATGCTCAGCTGGCGGGTTCACCATATAGCCAAGCCCGCGGATGGTCTGGATCAAATCAACGCCGAGTTTTTTTCGCAATCTGCCAACAAAAACCTCAACCGTGTTTGAGTCGCGATCAAAATCCTGATCGTAAAGATGCTCAATAATTTCTGATCGCGAAATAATGCGCCCAGTGTGATGCATCAGATAGGCGAGCAAGCGATATTCATGCGACGTTAATTTGATGGGGGCGCCATCAACGAGCACGCGGCCCGCCTTCGTGTCCAAACGCACCAGGCCGCAGCTCAGTTCATTGGTCGCATGTCCTGTGCTTCGACGCAGCAATGCGCGGATGCGGGCAAGCAACTCCTCCATATGAAACGGTTTGGCGAGATAGTCGTCAGCCCCGGCGTCAAAGCCTTGAACTTTCTCACTCCAGCGGTCGCGTGCCGTCAGGATCAGAACGGGCGTCATGCGGCCGCCGCGTCGCCAGGCCTCGAGAACGCTGATGCCGTCCTTTTTTGGCAGGCCAATATCTAACACAATCGCGTCATAGGGTTCGGTATCGCCAAGAAATTGTCCCTCGTCGCCGTCAAAGGCGCGATCAACGGCATAACTTGCCTGCTCAAGCGCGGTGACAATCTGGCGATTGAGATCTTTATCGTCTTCTACGACGAGTAGCCGCACGCAACGTCCTCCATGGCCAGTCTCAGATCACTATAGGCGTTGTCGGTGACAGCGCATGGCTCACTCGTCCTTTGGCGACAGCTGAGGCCGCCCGGTTGTCGCGTCAACGTGGAACTTAACGATGCGACCATCAGGTCTGAGCAGCGTAATCTCATAGACGAAAGCATCGCCATGCTGGCAAAGGCGCGTTGTCAGGGGCTCGCCTTTCATTCGTTCTTTTGCCGCCTTAATGCTCAAGAAGGGATTGGTCAGTTTATGCGCATCAATTTTTTGACGGCTCTCTTCTATCGTAAAACATGATTTAGACGCCTCCTGCGCCTTTGCGCTATCGTTGAAAACATGCGCGAGGGGGAGGCACATGAGCACAAGTGTTGGTATCGCGTGGGACGGAGTGAGTTTCGTGATAGGCAAGTATCGTCGCTTGTTCCTGAATGGGGGCTGAATAGAGCGCAGTCTTAATATAAAATACGCTCAACGTTCAGGCCGCTTCGTTACTTTGGCGCTCTTGCGATCGTTAAGCAACAGGCGCTTTATTTTGCGCCGCGCGTGGCGCGCTTTGCAAGCGTGCGCAATCTCAAGGCGTTTAGTTTGATGAAACCTTCCGCGTCCCGTTGATCATAGGCGCCGCCTTCCTCAAAAGTCACGAGCTCTTGATCATAGAGCGACCAGGGGCTTTCTCGGCCAACAAGCGTCACGCTGCCCTTATAAAGCTTGAGACGGACAGAGCCGGTGACATGTTCTTGGCTTTTGTCGATGGCGGCCTGAAGCATCTCGCGTTCGGGCGCAAACCAGAACCCATTGTAAATGAGCTCGGCGTAACGCGGCATGAGTTCATCCTTGAGATGGGCTGCGCCGCGATCAAGCGTCAGACTTTCGACGCCACGATGCGCAACGATGAGGATCGCGCCGCCTGGCGTTTCATACATGCCGCGCGATTTCATGCCGACAAAGCGATTTTCGACAAGATCTAAGCGCCCGACGCCATGAACACGACCAAGGTCATTAAGTTTAGCAAGCAGTTTTGCAGGAGAGAGGCGGACGCCGTCGATAGCGACCGCGTCGCCTTTTTCGAAATCAATTGTGATATATTCTGCGACATCTGGCGCGTCTTCTGGGTTTCCTGTGCGTGAATAGACATAGTCAGGCGTTTCTTGCGCAGGGTCTTCTAAAACCTTTCCCTCAGAGGAGGTGTGGAGCAGATTGGCGTCGGTGGAAAACGGAGCCTCGCCGCGCTTATCCTTCGCGATTGGGATCTGATGCGCCTGGGCGAAATTGATGAGATCACTGCGGGATGAAAACTCCCATTCACGCCAGGGTGCGATAACAGTAATGTCTGGTTCAAGCGCATAATAACCAAGCTCAAAACGAACCTGATCATTGCCTTTACCCGTGGCGCCATGACAAACGGCGTCAGCGCCCATTTTACGCGCAATCTCAATCTGTTTTTTCGCAATCAGCGGTCTGGCGATCGAGGTGCCAAGCAAATAGAGCCCCTCATATTGCGCGTTGGCGCGAAACATTGGAAAGACATAGTCGCGCACAAATTCTTCACGTAGATCTTCGATAAAAATATTTTCAGGCTTCACGCCGAGCAACAGAGCCTTGTCGCGTGCTGGCGAAAGCTCCTCCCCCTGACCGAGATCGGCCGTGAAGGTGATGACCTCAGCGCCGTAATTAGTTTGCAGCCATTTGAGGATGATTGAGGTGTCTAGGCCCCCAGAATAGGCAAGTACGACGCGTTTAATCTCTTTTTTTGGGCGGGTCATCGATAGCTCTTTTAAGTCGTTTGCGGGCGCGCGGGACTATAGGCGCCTGTGACAAGAGCGCAAGTTTTTGGATTTTGCCGCTAAAGCTGTTGCGTAAAAGCTCGTTTTTGTTTCTGCACAGCGTTACATATTAGCCAGGATAACACATGTGACCGCTGCCATGCCAAGCCAGACTAGGGAAATAATACTCACGCCTGCTCGTCAGCGCGCGCTTGATATTTTGACAAGGGCCAATCGTCCAATTGGGGCTTATGAGCTCATTGATTTGCTTGCTGCTGCTGATGGTAAGAGACCCGC
>DAIRFH010000088.1:3773-7574 GCA_036795145.1 Methylocystis sp.
TTGGGGCTTATGAGCTCATTGATTTGCTTGCTGCTGCTGATGGTAAGAGACCCGCGCCGATCACAGTCTATCGTACGCTTGGCTTTTTGCTGGATCACGGGCTGGCGCATCGGTTGGAATCAAAGAATGCTTTTGTGGTCTGTGGCCATGGGCATCATGCAGGCGAGCCGGTGGTTTTTCTCATTTGCGAGACCTGCGGTGAGGTTAAGGAGGCGACTTCCGCAGGGCTTGGTCGCGAGCTGACGAAGCTTACGGGGCAGGCGCAATTCATCGCCTTGACCCGCGTTGTTGAGATTGTCGGACGCTGTCACCGCTGTATCGGGAACAGTCCGCAGGGTCAGACGGAAGAAGGCGTTGGCGCGTCCATGTGACGTCGCACTTCCTGCCTCACCCAAAGACATAAGCTGTGCGCACATATTTTGTGTGTATCTATTAAAAACAATCGCTTCGTGCTTTGAGTGGGCCGGGGGCGCAGAGAAGCCTGTAAACAGGCCGCATAAGCGTGTTTCCTGAAAGCAGGACGCAAGGCTGCTGATTTTGGTTCCAAATTGGCTCAGCATGGTCTAAAGACGCCGCATCGCAACATAAGCTGTCGCTTGCAGCCTCCCCGCCCGGAGGCGCCGCTGTCACGGCCAAGAAGCCCCTGAGAAGCCGCCCCATGAAGCTGCGCAATATCGCCATTATCGCCCACGTTGATCACGGCAAAACCACTCTCGTTGATCGGCTGCTGCAACAATCGGGTGCTTTCAGAGAAAATCAGCGGGTTGCTGAACGGGTGATGGATTCGAATGATCTCGAAAAAGAACGTGGCATCACCATTCTTGCCAAGGCGACCTCAGTTGTATGGAAAGACTTTCGCATCAACATTGTCGATACGCCTGGCCACGCCGACTTTGGCGGCGAAGTTGAACGTATCCTCTCAATGGTTGATGGCGCGATCGTGCTTGTTGACGCGGCCGAAGGTCCGATGCCGCAAACAAAATTTGTGGTTGGTAAGGCGCTCAAGATTGGGTTGAAGCCGATTGTATGCATCAACAAGGTTGATAAGCCAGACGCACGGATTTCAGAAGTTGTGAATGAGGTCTTTGATCTCTTCGCTGCGCTAGACGCCACTGACGAGCAACTCGATTTTCCAATCATTTATGGTTCCGCCAAGCAGGGCTGGATGGCGGAAGAGCCCGATGGGCCAAATGTTGATTTTGCGCCTCTCTTTGATCTTGTTCTTAAACATGTGCCGGAGCCAAAAGTTGAAGAAGGCGGGTTCCGCATGCTTGGCACATTGTTGGAGGCCAATCCCTATTTGGGCCGCATCATTACTGGGCGGGTTTTTTCTGGCAGCATTAAGCCCAATCAGCCCGTGAAAGTTCTTGATCGCAGCGGCAAGGTTGTTGAGCAGGGCCGGGTGTCAAAAATTCTGGCCTTTCGCGGCATTGAACGCCAGCCCATCGAAGAGGCTGAGGCAGGAGATATTATTGCTATCGCGGGTTTAGAGAAATTCAACGTTGCAGACACGCTTTGCGCCATTGAGATGAATGAGCCGCTGCAAGCGCAGCCAATTGACCCGCCAACACTGTCCATGACTTTTCTTGTCAATGATAGTCCGCTCGCCGGCACAGAGGGCGACAAAGTTACAAGCCGCATGATACGCGCACGCCTTTTCAAGGAAGCAGAGGGCAATGTCGCCTTGCGTGTGGAAGACGCGCCGATGGGGGACGCTTTTATTGTCTCGGGTCGCGGAGAATTACAGCTCGCAATTTTGATTGAGACCATGCGTCGCGAGGGATTTGAGCTCGGCGTGTCGCGTCCAAAAGTCGTTTTCAAAAAAGACGATGCTGGAGAAATTCTCGAGCCGATTGAAGAAGTCGTGATTGACGTTGATGAAGAGCATTCTGGCGTCGTCGTTCAGAAAATGTCTGAGCGAAAAGCGGAAATGATCGAAATGCGGCCCTCAGGCGGCAATCGCCTGCGGCTTGTCTTCCATGCGCCAACCCGCGGATTGATTGGTTATCAGGGCGAACTGCTGACAGATACGCGCGGCACGGCAATTATGAACCGTCTTTTTCATGAATATCTGCCTTTTAAGGGAGAGATTCAGGGAAGACGCAACGGCGTGCTTATTTCAAATGATTCTGGCGAAGCCGTCGCCTATGCCATGTGGAAGCTGGAAGATCGCGGCCCAATGATGATAGAGCCGGGTTGGAAGGTTTATCGCGGCATGATTATCGGCGAACATACGCGCGATAATGATCTTGAGATCAATGTTCTGAAGGGCAAGCAGCTTACAAATATCCGCGCCGCGGGCAAGGATGAAGCCGTGCGTCTAACCCCGCCGATCAGAATGACCCTTGAAAAAGCGCTTGCCTATATTGAAGACGATGAGCTTGTCGAGGTCACGCCAAAGTCAATTCGCTTGCGCAAGTCAATCCTTGATCCAAATGAACGCAAAAAGTCTAAGGGTAAAGCGACGCTTGTTGCTTAGAGCCTCGTGAGCTTTAGCTTACGTCTTCTGATGAGGTGTCGGCGTGCTGGATAGTGTTTCCAGCGCGCGCTTCAATTCATCAAGGTCTTGCGGCAAGTCACATTCAAAGAGCATTTCTTCGCCAGTTATTGGATGTTCAAATCCAAGTGTTGCGGCATGCAGAGCTTGACGCGATAGTTTTTCGACACTTGCTTGCGCTGCTGCCGTCAGGCGCGTTATTTTTGTTTTAAAGCCCGCGCCATACGTTGGATCGCCAATAAGCGGATAGCCAATATGGGCCATATGCACGCGGATCTGATGCGTGCGACCCGTTTCCAATCGACAGGAGATAAGCGCGGCCAAGCCATAATCAGCAATTTTTTCCCAATGTGTTATTGCCGTGCGTCCACGCCCAGTCGACACGACTGCCATTTTTTCACGATGCGTGGCGTGGCGCCCCAGCGATGTTTCAATCACGCCGCGGCTCCGGTCTGGCGATCCCCAAACAAAGGCAAGATAAGCGCGCGTGAGAGAAAGATTGCGGCCGTGGTCGGCAAAAAGCCGGGTCAGTCCATGATGTGCGGCGTCTGTTTTCGCCACAACCATCAGTCCGGTTGTGTCTTTGTCTATGCGGTGCACGATGCCAGGCTTCTTCACCCCACCAACGCCTGATAGGCTCTCGCCACAATGAGCGATGAGCGCGTTAACGAGCGTGCCGCTTTCATGTCCGCTGGCAGGATGAACAACAAGACCGGCTGGTTTATTTATGACAATGAGATGAGCATCCTCATAGATAATATTGAGCGCGATCTGTTCTGCTTGTGGTTCGGCTGGCGCGGGCGGCGGCACGAAAAGCGTGACGATTTGATCCATGCTGAGACGATAGGCGGGTTCTTCAACCATGCGCTCAGAGACAGAGGCGTAACCGCTGGCAATTAAGGTTTTGATGCGGCTTCGCGAAATATGCGCGTGAATGAGTTCGGCTTGCTCTGCAAGGAAACGGTCAAGCCTGTCGCCTGCAAGATCAGCTGTTACCGTAAAGCTGTAACACTCTCCACTGTGAGCAGAGGGATGATCATCTCTTTTATGCGTCATTTCGATCTTCTTAAGTTCACAGTGATTAGGTAAGGTTCGGCATGAGGCAGGTATTGTCGCGCGCGTTCAGCAGATCTAGACATTTGCGCGTCATGTCCTACCTCATAAGTCCATTGCGTAGAGACCATGATCATATCTTCGACGGATCTTCCTGAATGCGCAGTGATTGGCGCGGGGCCTGCTGGACTTTGCGCCGCCGAGAGTCTGGCGCTCGCAGGCGCGCGGGTTACCATTTATGATCAAAAACC
>DAIRFH010000089.1:0-7543 GCA_036795145.1 Methylocystis sp.
CGCCTCCTGCGCGTCCTGCAACAGGGCGAATATACAACTGTTGGCGGCCGCACGCCGATCAAAACGAATGTACGGATTATTGCCGCCACCAACAAAGATCTCAGGATCTTGATCCAGCAGGGACTGTTTCGCGAGGATCTCTATTTTAGACTTAATGTCGTACCGCTGAGACTCCCGCCATTAAGAGAACGCACCGAGGACATCCCTGATCTCGTCAATCACTTTTTCAAAACCGCCGTCAGCGAAGGGCTGCCGCAAAAATATATTGATCAAGCTGCCTTGGAGCGGATGAAAAAATATAGATGGCCAGGAAATATTCGTGAATTAGAAAATCTGATCCGCCGTCTTGCTGCATTGCATCCTCAAGAAATTATCTCTGACGCGCTGGTGGAGACTGAACTCAATCAAGAGTTCCGGCAAGTTTCATCAATCGATGTCGCGGCGGCGACGTCAGGCTCAATTTTAAGCGATCCAGACGCTGGACAAACCTTATCAACCTCAGTTGAGCGCCACCTGGCAAAATTATTCGCAGATTATGGCGATCAACTACCCCCGCCTGGCTTGTATCATCGCATATTAAAGGAAATAGAAATCCCCTTAATCACCGCCGCTTTGGCCGCCACCAGAGGGAATCAAATTAAAGCCGCCGAACTTCTGGGGCTTAACCGCAATACGCTACGCAAAAAGGTCAATGACCTCGACATCCGCCTGATGCGCCTGCCACGTTGAATTATTGATTTATGGCGGGTTTTAAACCCGCCATTTCACATTGTGGAATTGCCACTCTTCGCGCCTCGGCCTATAGACCTTTTATGGCTTTGTCAGACAATGTGCCTCAACGGGAACCGGGCGTTGTATCTGCGCGCGCATGGATCGGACCGCTAATCGCGGTCGGTGCGGCAGTCTGCGCACTCGCGACATTTTTACTCGTTTCTAAATTTGGAAAAACCTCGCCGTCCGATGGACGAATGATCGCGCTGTTTATCGGTAATGGCGCTTTGGTGACCATATTATTGGTGATGGTGATTATTAAAGCCTTTCGGCTTTATCGGGTATGGCGACAAGGCGAGTCCGCGGCCAGACTTCATGTCCGTATCGTTGGTATTTTCGCCGTTATTACTTTGGTGCCTGCAGTTTTGCTCGCCATCGCAGGATCGATGACGCTAGAGCGCGCACTCAACCCAACCTTCATGTCAAGCGTTGGTTTATTCGTCCACAACACTGCGAAAGCGGCAGAAGCATTTCAATCGAGTCAGTGTCAGGCCCTCCTGCAAGAAGCCCAGCTGACGGCCTCCGACCTCGACCGCGCGCGGATGCTTTTTACGTCTGACCGGTCATATTTTCACCAAGTCTTTGCAACGCGCGCTTATTTTCTCGGCTTCTCGGTCGCCGCGCTCGTCAAATCAAATGGAGAGATCATTGATCGTGTAGACGTTGCTGAAAACGCCTCCGCCATCGTGATCGCCCCACCAAAATCAGAGTTTGATAATGCGCGAACCGGCGAACCCTTATGCCTCATGATTGATGATGGCAAAAGTTTTGTTGCCTTGCGCGCCCTGAGCGCCTTCGCCGACACCTTTTTATACGTCACACGACCAATAGATCCCTTTGCCATTGAGTTTCCCAAAGAGACTCAAAATCTGATCAACAAATATGAGGCTTTTGACGCCTTCCGCTCGGCCGTACAGCGCGCCTTTGTTCTCATGTATGCTTTGTTGACAACGATAATGCTGCTGTCGTCTATATGGTTTGGCCTTGATTTCGCTGACCGTCTCATGTCGCCAATTCGCACCCTCATTGCGGCAACGGATGAAGTTTCTGGCGGTAATTTTGACGTGCAAGTCAACGTAGACCGTTCGCATGGCGAGTTGGCGCGTCTTGGCGATGTCTTTAATAAAATGACCGCAGAGCTCGACTCACGACAAAGCCGGCTGATTGAAGCCAATCGGATAAATGATGAACGGCGTGAATTTACAGAAGCCGTTCTTGCAGGCGTGCCGGCTGCCGTTATGGGAGTTGATTCTGATAATCGTGTTACGATTTTAAACCGATCGGCGGAAGAACTCTCCCTCACTGAAGCGAAAGGACAGGCAACGGTCGGAGCGAATATTGAACATGTAATGCCTGAGATTGCGCAGAGCCTCAGTGATGCTGCCGAGGTATTTCCGCGCTCTGTCCAAAGTCAAATAACGCTCAAGAGAGGCGTCGCGGAACACACCTTCAACATTAGGGTCACATCTGCGCATGGCGAAGGCGGGCAGAAGAATTTCGTTGTCACACTGGATGACATAACCGATCTTGTCACAGCCCAACGTACCTCAGCCTGGGCAGACGTAGCGAGACGCATCGCGCATGAAATTAAGAATCCACTAACGCCTATTCAGTTGTCCGCAGAGCGCCTCAAACGCAAATATGGCCGTCTTATCACCCAGGATCGCGAAATCTTCGATCAATGCACGGATACGATTGTTCGTCAGGTCGATGATATAAAAAGAATGGTGGATGAGTTCTCATCTTTCGCCAGAATGCCTAAGGCCAGGCCCGAACGGGATGATTTAAATGAGTGCGTCCGCCAGGTCGTTTTTTTGATGCGTGTCGGCAATGCCGATATTGACATCGCTGAAACCTTGCCAGGCTCCGCGACATACGCTCAATTTGATCGACGGCTTTTGTCGCAGGCCCTGACAAATCTTATTAAAAACGCCACTGAGGGTATCGCCGCCAGGGAAGCTGCCGATCACCAGGATCAAGGTCGTATTGAAGTCAAGGTTAGCGTAAAAGACGCCATCGCTCAGATTGATATTATCGACAATGGTAAAGGCTTTCCGTCGATGAACCGTCAAAGGCTTTTAGAGCCTTATATGACAACAAGATCGGATGGCACTGGCCTTGGCTTGCCAATTGTCGCTAAAATCATCGAAGATCATGGCGGTAGACTTGAATTGCTCGATGCGCCGAGCGGTCAGGGGGCCTGTGTGAGGATTATTCTTCCGCTGGCTGAGGAACATAATAGCGCAATCGAATCGTCACCAACGACGACAAGCACTGACAAGTCTGGGCAGAGGGGCGAAATTTAATGGCTAGCGATATTCTCATCGTCGACGATGAGGCTGACATACGCGAACTTGTCGCGGGCATTCTCAGCGACGAAGGGCATGGCACGCGCACTGCAAAAGATGCTGACGAGGCCTTGGCCGCCATCGCCGCGCGCCGACCTCACTTAGTTTTTCTGGATATATGGCTTCAGGGATCGCGCCTGGACGGACTGCAGGTTCTGGAAGAAATCCAAAAACAGCACAAAGGCTTGCCTGTTGTGATGATTTCAGGCCATGGCAATATTGAAACGGCCGTTAGCGCGATTAAAATCGGGGCTTATGATTTCATAGAAAAACCGTTTAAGTCCGACCGGCTCGTGCTTGTCGCAGAGCGTGCGCTCGAAGCCTATCAATTGCGTCGTGAAATCTCCGCGCTCAGACAGCGTGCAGGGGCCTTTGATCGTATTGTCGGCTCTTCTCCCGCCGCCAATCAGTTGCAACAGATCGTTTCGCGCGTTGCGCCGGTTAATTCTCGCGTCATGATCACCGGGGCGCCTGGAACGGGCAAAGAGCTTGCCGCACGCTGCATTCATGAGGCTTCCTCGCGTTCGGGCGGCCCCTTCGTCGTCATTAATTCCGCGACAATTACGCCTGAAAATATGGAGGTTGAACTTTTTGGCCGCGAGGGGTCGGAAGCAGAGAGAAAAATTGGCGCGCTGGAAGAAGCGCATGGCGGCACGCTTTTTCTCGACGAAATTTCCGACATGCCAATGGACACACAGGCTAAAATCCTGCGCGTGTTGGTTGATCAGTCCTTTCAACGGGTCGGCGGCGCAACGAAAGTTCAAGTCGATGTTCGTGTGATTTCATCTTCAGCGCGCGATCTTGCTTTTGCCATAGAAGATGGAACTCTAAGAGAAGATCTTTTTCATCGCCTGGCTGTTGTGCCGATACGCGTCCCCTCGCTTGCCGAGAGACGAGAGGATATTCCCGCCCTTATTGAATATTTCATGGATAATATGTCAGCCGCCTCCGGCATGCCGCGCCGTCAGATCGCAGAAGACGCGCTCGCCGTCCTCCAGCTGCATGACTGGCCAGGAAATATTCGTCAGCTCAAAAATAATGTTGAGCGCTTAATGATTTTAACGGCTGGCGAACCTGGCGTCACGATTACTGCTGATATGCTTCCAGCCGACGTTGGTGAGCTCGTTCCAGCAACGCCAGCTGGCGTGAAAGGCGAGAAATTGATGAGTCTTCCCCTGCGAGAAGCCCGCGAAGTCTTTGAACGAGAGTATCTCGTGGCGCAGCTCAATAGATTTTCAAACAATATTTCACGCACCGCAGAATTCATCGGCATGGAAAGATCAGCATTACACCGAAAGCTTAAGTCGCTCTCAGTAGAGTCTTAATAACAAGAACTTGTATGCAAGAGTAAACTAAAAACATTAATAGATGGCGCGCCCATTCTTTTGATCGTTTTCGACTTGTTTACGCCTTGCCTACAAGAAGAGAGAGGTTCTAATATCTCATCAGGCGGCTAAAAACGAATAATCATCCCTGGGAGGGGGCGGCGTTTAACCGCTCGGCTCAACAATAAGTAGAACAGGAAAGCCGATGTCGTCGGAAAAAATGCAAAATCTTCAAGATACTTTTCTGAATTTTGTTCGGAAAAATAAGGTTCCCTTGACCGTATTTCTGGTTAATGGCGTGAAGCTTCAGGGCATTGTCACGTGGTTTGATAATTTCTGCCTGTTGCTGAGAAGAGATGGGCATTCCCAGTTAGTCTATAAACACGCCATCTCCACCATCATGCCTGGACATCCAATCCAGATGTTTGAACCTGGTGAAGACGACGGGGAAAAGCTGCGTTAGTCAATTGAGCGTTGATATAACAGAAGGTTTACCGGAGTTTTTGGCCGGTAAAACCCGCGCGCTCATTATTGGGCCCTATACCACCAGACAGACAATCCAGGAGGCCGCGCGCCACCCTGAGGCCAGGCTGGAGGAAGCGGAGGGGCTTGCTAAAGCAATCCATCTCGAAGTTGCTGCGTCACTGTTGCTTTCTCTCAACACAATCCGGCCCGCTACCTATCTTGGCAAGGGCAAGGTGGAGGAAATTGGCGAGCTGATTGAAGATCAGCAGGTTAGTGTGGTCAGCATGGATTGTCAGCTCACGCCGGTGCAGCAACGCAATCTGGAAAAAGCCTGGGGCGCAAAAGTCATAGATCGAACCGCCCTAATATTGGAAATTTTCGGCGAGCGCGCGCGCACCAAAGAAGGAGCGCTACAAGTAGAGCTGGCGCATTTAGCCTATCAGAAATCTCGCTTAGTGCGCTCCTGGACGCACTTGGAACGCCAAAGGGGCGGCTTTGGCTTTCTGGGAGGCCCTGGTGAAACTCAGATTGAGACGGATCGACGCCTCATTGAAGAGCGCATGCGCAGAATTGAGCTCGATCTCGATAAAGTTAAACGGACACGTGGCTTACATCGTAAAAAACGTCGCGATATTCCCTATCCCGTTGTCGCCCTCATCGGCTACACAAATGCCGGAAAATCTACTCTTTTTAATAGGCTAACGCAATCAGACGTGCTCGCCAAAGACATGTTGTTTGCAACGCTTGATCCAACCTTGAGAGAAATTCGCTTACCCCATGGCGCCCGTGCGCTGCTCTCAGACACGGTTGGCTTTATCTCAGACCTGCCAACAATGCTGATTTCCGCTTTTCGTGCGACCCTTGAGGAGGTCACGCTTGCAGATATTATTTTACATGTTCGCGATGTGTCGCATGAGGACTCAGATGCGCAATCTCAAGATGTTGCAAAAATTCTAGATGAACTCGGATTAAAAATAGAGGATGAAAGCAAGATTATTGAAGTGTGGAATAAGATAGACGCCCTGACTGGAGATGAGCTCAGCGCATTGCAATTAACAGCTCAAGGATATGGCGCAGGCCGTCGCCCGATGTTGGTGTCGTCTCTTACCGGCCTAGGACTGGATGAGCTCCTTACACATATAGAAAAACTATTATTTAAAAACCGCGCCACCTTGACCTTGGTGGTCCCTCCAGAAGACGGGGAAGGGCTTGCCTGGTTATACGCCAACACCGAAGTGATCTCGCGCAATAATCGAAAAACTGGCGCGACCAAATTAACGATAAGGGTTGGCCCTGAACGTTATGATGCTGTAAAAAAACGCTTTGATTGTTTTGAGGAAGTTATTTCTGAGTCTTAAGAGGAGGGGATTCGTATTTTTTGGCCTCCTGCCATAATCGCTCCATATCCGCTAAGCTTGCTTGTGAAAGAGCGACATTTGTTTCTCTAAGACGTTTTTCAATGTAGTGAAACCGACGCTCGAACTTATCGGTCGCGCCACGTAAAGCCTGTTCAGGATCGATGTTTTGATGTCGTGCAAGATTAGAGACGGCAAATAAGAGGTCACCAATTTCCTCTTGAATTTTGTCAGACTGTTGTGATCGCTGCGGCTCTAATTCTACGGCGACTTCTTCTGTTTCTTCCCTGATCTTATCTAAAACGTGACGAACGTCATCCCAGTCAAAACCAACCTTTGCCGCTTTTTTTTGAATTTTCACGGCGCGCGTCAAAGCGGGTAGGGCCAATGGCACGCCATCAAGCACACTGTCAGCGGGCGCGGGGTTCTTTGCTAATTTTTCTTGGGCTTTAATCTCATCCCATTGGAGAAGAACATCGGGCGCAGAGAGCTGGTCAACATCGCCAAAAACATGGGGGTGTCGACGGATCAGCTTATCGCTAATTGCTGTAACCACATCATCGAAACGGAACTGGCCAAGCTCTTCAGCCATGCGCGCGTGAAAAACAACCTGTAGCAAGAGGTCGCCAAGCTCGTCTTTTAAATCATTCAAATTGTGACGTTCAATTGCGTCGACAACTTCATAGGCTTCTTCAAGGGTATAAGGCGCAATTGTTTTGAAGTTTTGTTCGAGATCCCATGGACAACCAGTTAATGGCGTGCGAAGGGCAGCCATAACCTCAAGTAATGAATTAATTTTATCTGACATTTAATTGTTTTTCATGAAAAAAGCCGCGCCCCATTTTCGGAGGCGCGGCTCTTATACAAATTGGTTGTCCTTAAGAAAGGATGATGGACAGCGCCTCGCGGCCCTTAGCTGTATCCACAACCTGCATGGTTACAGGCTGGCCTTCGAGAAGACGGTTAACGCCAGAGGTGCCAAGAATTGAGATGTGTACGAAAACATCCTTGCCGCCATCATTAGATTGAACGAAACCAAAACCTTTGGTTTCGTCGAACCATTTGACTGTTCCAGAAACTGTCACTGCCGTTGATGGGTCTGGAGCCTGCCGACGTGGACGTGGGCTATCATAGCCGCCACCACCGCCGCCGCCGTAACCGCCGCCGCCGCCTCTACCACCGCCATAGCCGCCATCGCCGCCGCCAAAACCACCGCTGCGAGGGGGAGGCGGGGGCGCGCGTTCTGCAGCGCCTTCGAGATCAACGCTTAAAACACGCG
>DAIRFH010000090.1:0-7484 GCA_036795145.1 Methylocystis sp.
CCGATGACGCCGCCGCCAACATTGTTGGTTACGCCGCCATTGGCGCCACCCAGATTGTAGGCATTGGAGTTTCCGTTGCCTGCACTCCAGCCGCCGCCCAAGTTCAGACCGGCGTAGAAACCAGTCCACAGCGGTGCAGGAGGTGGAGGAGGCGCAACAGGAGCCTTCCGCGAAGGCAGGTCAGCTGCAAGAGCTGCGCTTGATAAAACGGCAAGCGATACCGCTGAGAGAAGAATTTTTTTCATGGATGTCCAGTCCTTATGTCTAGCGAATTTTATCACTCATTCTGAGGCAACTGTGGCTCAGGTCTTACAAATAAATGCTCTTCTTTGTTAAACATCAATCGAATAATAGGTTTTAAAAAAGATTCCTGTGATCCTGTTGCATATTTGCAACAGTTAACGAGTAGCAATTTGTAGGAATAAAAATCTGCTGCAGAAAACATCTTTCTGCAGCAGAAGTAGAGTATTTCAGGGAATTACAAATATGTTTTTTCAGTTAAAGAAGATGCATTCTTTTTAATAAAGACCAAAATCCAAGAGGCCATTACAAGAGGACATTATTTGAGACTAGATTTCATCAAGGATGATAGGCTATCATATGGCTCAGGCGTTAAGGCGGGTGTAGTTCAGAGGTAGAACGACAGCTTCCCAAGCTGTATGTCGAGGGTTCGATTCCCTTCGCCCGCTCCATTATTCACAGCCAGACAATAAGCTCGCTGTGATCGGTCCACATGCGACTGATTAATTTTATCATTTTTCAATTTAAAAGTTGCGTAAGTTAAAGCCTTCAGTTTTTGGCATGAATTGTCGTTGGCATGCTGGCGCGTTCAGTTGATTATACTAAAAGACAAGAATAAGCAGATTGTCTTAATCTTTTCCCTCTGGTCGATTAGACGCTTCTCATGACGAATATCCCACTGCAACGACAATCGGCAGAACTTAGCTCAACCCTGGCTCCAACACCCTCTGAGTTGGGCCCACTAGAGCTTATTTCGGGAGAGCGCTGGTATGTAGTCCAGGCCTTGGCCCGTCGTGAACCAATCGCAAAGTTACGATTAGAGGCCCAAGGATTTAAAATTTTTCTCCCAGAAATGATCAAAACAATCAGACATGCGCGCAAATTAAGAAATGCGCGCGTTGCGGTTTTCCCTGGTTATTTGTTCGTTGCGCTTGATCCTTTGCGAGATCGTTGGCGCAGCATTAATGGCACCATTGGCGTAGCAAGAATAATAACAGCAAATGAAACGCCAGCGCCTGTACCCCATGGCGTTGTTGAATCTCTTAAACTTTATCTTGATAATAATGGCATATGTCGATTTGATCGTGATCTTAAAGTAGGACAAAAGGTTAGAATTATTTCTGGGCCGTTCTCAGAGCTTATAGGTCAGATAGCCTCTCTTGATGGCAAGGGACGCGCCCGTGTTTTGCTGGAAATCATGTCGAGCAATATTGTGACGACGCTAGAATGCGCGACATTAGAAATTGCGAAATGATCGTGGGCATTTAAGCTTTATCACGTTAGTCAATCAATTATTCATAATTCTATAATTTAAGAGTTTATATTAACGCTCTTAAAAAATGGCTATTCATGAGTAAATTGACATGATTTTTTATTCGACTATTTGTAGCCATATCACATGCCTAATTTTACAGCTGTTACCTCAAGAGCTTTTATTTTGATCTCAGAAAGTCACTCGACATCTTCCCCCTTAAGCGCTCACGCATCTGGACCGTTGAGAGGTCATTTGAGGCCGCCAGGAGACAAGTCTGTTTCTCATCGCGCCTTAATTCTTGGCTTATTATCGGTAGGCAAGACAGAAATTTCAGGGTTGCTCGAGGGCGAAGACGTTATCCGTACAGCGGAAGCCTGTCGTCAGCTTGGCGCGCGCATCATACAACATGGCGCAGGCGCATGGAGTGTTGAGGGCGTTGGTCTGGGATCTTTGTTGCAACCAAGTGACACATTGGATTTTGGAAATGCTGGCACGGGCTCCCGTTTGATGATGGGGGTTGTTGCGGGGCACGCGCTTATTGCGAGATTTGATGGAGACGCGTCTCTTCGCAAGAGACCGATGAAGCGCATATTGGATCCGCTGCTCCTTCAGGGCGCTCAGGTGATTGAACAGTCTGAAGGCGGTCGTCTTCCCTTAGTCCTACAGGGAACGTCGGAACCTTTGCCGATTGAATATAAAACGCCAGTTGCTTCTGCTCAGATTAAATCAGCTATTTTGCTTTGTGGCTTAAACTCACCAGGTAGGACCGTTGTTCTTGAAACAGAGGCGTCTCGGGATCATACGGAAAAGATGCTGCATTATTTTGGCGCTAGTATAACCAGTGAGCCATATGGTTCTCATGGTCGTAAAATTACACTTTCTGGACGTCCAGAACTGACAGCGCGCGCCGTTGTTGTTCCTGTGGACCCTTCCTCAGCAGCTTTCCCATTGGTGGCTGCAATCATTGTTCCGGGCTCTCAATTACTGATTGAGGGTGTAATGACCAATCCCTTGCGCACAGGACTATTTGAGACGCTTCGAGAGATGGGCGCCGACATTGAATTTATTGATCCACGTATTGAAGGTGGCGAAGAAATAGCTGACATTAAGGTCAATTACTCAAAATTGCGTGGCGTTGATGTGCCGGCTTCTCGCGCGCCGTCCATGATAGATGAATATCCTATTCTTGCTATAGCAGCCTCATTTGCTGAGGGAGAAACGAGGATGCGTGGTTTATCGGAGTTGCGGGTAAAAGAATCCGATCGTCTTGCGGCCATTGCCGAGGGCCTAAAACTCAATGGCGTTTCTTGTTCTATAATTGACGATGATTTGATCGTGCAGGGGTCGACCGTGCAGGGCGGGGGATTTGTTGAGACGCACCTGGATCATCGCATCGCAATGAGTTTTCTCGTCATGGGTTTGGCGTCAAAACAAACTGTAACAGTCGATGATGCGCAAATGATAAGTACGAGCTTTCCGCAATTTCGGTCGCTAATGCAAAATTTAGGGGCGCAATTCTCGTGAGCTTTGTCATTGCCATTGATGGCCCGGCGGCGTCTGGAAAAGGAACATTAGCCAGGCGTCTTGCAGAATATTTTCATCTCCCACATTTAGATACAGGGCTCCTCTATCGCGCTACGGCCTGCGTTTTGCTTGATAATGGAGCTTCTCTTCTCGATGAGGCGCTTGCAGAGCGCGCAGCCCGGGGCCTTTCACTAACGGACTTTGACGCTCGGCGCTTAAGGAGCAGGGAGCTTGGAGAAGCCTCCTCAATTGTCGCCTCGCTTCCTGCTGTGAGAGCGGCGTTAATCGACTTACAACGTCAATTTGCTACACGCGCGGAAGGCGCCGTCATTGATGGACGTGACATCGGAACAGTTATCTGTCCTGAAGCCTCTGTCAAAATATTTGTAACGGCATCGCCAGAAACACGCGCGCAACGCCGTGTCATAGAGCTCATCGCAGCTGGCGAAACTGCAGATTACACATCGATTCTTTCTGAGGTAAAACAAAGAGACGCGCGTGATTTAACTAGATCAATCTCACCGCTTGTCGCCGCCAATGACGCGGTCATGCTTGATACAACCGAGCTTGATAGAGACGCCGCATTTAACGCAGCTTTGGCTATTGTTCAGAAAGCGCGTCAGATAGACGCTTAAATAAGTCGCACTCATTATGATCAAGGATAAAGTATGGCGTTTTGCGCCGTCTCCTAATGGATGTCTTCATATTGGTCATGCTTATTCAGCTTTGCTAAATCATAACCAGGCGCGGTTAAATTCCGGACGTTTTCTGCTCAGGATTGATAATATTGACGCGCAACGCCAGAAGGAAAATTATGAGAATGCTATTTATGAAGATTTGCTTTGGCTGGGCGTTGAGTGGCAGGGATTAGTCTATCGTCAATTAGATCATGTCGAGAGTTATCTTGACGCTCTTGAACGGCTTAATGAATTGGGCGTGTTATATCCATGTTGCTGTACAAGATCTGATATTATCAAATTTGTTGGAGCCTCAGATAACTGGCCAAACGACCCAGATGGTCAGCCTCATTATCCAGGAATCTGTCGCCATCAGCCTTTGAGCGATGTTCGCCAAACAATAGAGAATACCAATTTAGCCATTCGGTTGAATATCAAAAAAGCAATGGCATTGATCAATAGAGAACTAGTTTGGGATGAACATAGGGTTGGTAAAGTTGTTGCTCATCCTGAGCGCTGGGGTGATATTGTTCTGGCGCGCAAGGATAGTCCAGGTAGCTACCATCTCTGCGTCGTTATAGATGACGCCAGTCAGAATGTATCAAATGTTGTACGTGGCCAAGACCTCTATCACGCAACAAGTTTACACTGCTTGCTTCAAAGTCTGTTGGCTCTGCCTACGCCAAATTATTATCATCACAAAATTTTGAGAGATTTAACCGGCGCGAAGCTTTCTAAAAGCCTTAACTCGAAATCTCTAAGAGCATATCGCGACATGGGAATGAGCGCTGCTACGGTCAGGCATTTAATCGGTTTCGATTAGTCTGCCTGTTAATGGCGGTTCTTGGATTATCTTCCAGCTTGTTTGGTTGTTGGTTTTGGCGCGCTATTATTGGGCGCTTTCGCCATTAGATTGTCGATTCTGTCGCGATCACGTTTGAAATCCATGAGCATACGTCCCTCAATTTCTCTCGTGCGGGCAAGTTTTACGCGCATTGGATCAACGAAATGTCCGTTGACCATGACTTCATAGTGAAGGTGAGGGCCTGTCGAGAGGCCAGTAGAGCCGAGGAAGCCAATTGTCTGCCCCTGTTTGACCCGAATGCCTTCCGTAATGCCGCGGGCAAATCCAGACATGTGATTATACGTCGTGATATAGCCATTTGCATGTTGTATCTCAACGCGGCGACCATAACCTGAATCCCACTGCGCCTTGATAACGGTGCCATTGCCTGCTGCAAGAATGGGGGTGCCAATTGGCGCCGCCCAATCCACGCCAGTATGCATTTTATAATAACCAAGTATGGGGTGTCGACGCATGCCAAACCCAGAACGCGTCTCGCCGATGGAGATCGGTTTACGAACAAGAAACTTTCTGCTCGATCGTCCATTTTCATCATAATAATCGACGAGGTTATCATCTGCCGTTTGGTAGCGATAATATCGATATGTTTCATTTCTCGTTGTTAGGGAGGCGTATAGCAGAGAGTCGCGGGAAGCTGATGCGCCTTCTTCGGGCTCATCATAAAATATGTCGATTGCATCGCCTGCCGAAACATTTCGTTGCAGATCAGCGTCATTGGCAAAAATGCGTATCAGCTCATTAATTATAGGCCGAGGTATCTGCTGCTTTAGCGCAGTTTCGTATAGTGAGTCATATAATCGCATGCCGCTAGCGTCATAATCATCCTGATCGTTATCTTCAATTGAGTTGCGTTTACCAGCGCTGCGCGTCATTGGCGCCGCTGCGGTTGGTATCTGCACAAAGGCGCCGCGATCCGTTGCCGCCACAACAGATTCTATGCTCTCATCGTTATAAATACTGATGCGCGCAAGTTGCATGTTCTTGCCAGAGCCGTCGAAGTCGGCAAATAGCAATTTGACGCGTTGTCCTTCGCGCGCAGGTTCACCGCGCTTGCTCTTATAGGCAGGAAGGATGGTGGCAATGCGCGCTTTTGGCACGCCATTGGCCAATAGAACTGTTTCCAAATTTTCCCCATGCCGAACGATGGCAAGTTTTTCTTCCATTTGGGTTGGTTGTATTGTGTCTCGCGGAGCGACAGTGACATTTTCAGGAACCATTCTCACTTCAATGGATGAAAATGGCGCCGTTAAAGAAGCGCCTGGCGTTGCGTAACCCAATCCAAGAGAATCCATTGACGCGCGGCTGGTTCGAGAGAGTAGCGCCTGTCCAGGAAGAGGTAGATTGCCTCTCGCGCCGCTTGTCAGAGTTGATTTCACTTCTTCGACAACCTGCGCTTGCGCCTCGTCTTGTGACAGCGTTGCGCTTTGTTCGATGAGTTCTGTTGGATTTAGATCATGCGTCGTGAAAGACACTTCCGCTTCGTCCAACGCAGCATAGCTGTCATTGACAGTGTCTGGGGCACGGGGATCAGACGCGAGTTTTAAAGGATTATAGGCAGGAACTTCATTGGCAAATGTTGTTGGGCTGACGGTTAATGTTGCAGCCACTCTTGTAAAAGCTTTGTTGCGTACGACTTCTTTATCGCCAGACTTCAAGGTGGTGGCTGTGCGAAAGGTTTGTTTTGCCGCGACAACATCGACGGCGCGCATGATGCGGTCGCCTTTTTTGGGATTAACAACCTGACTGTCTGAGTCGCTAGGCTGTAATGGCGTCGCGCGGGTAGGGGCCTCGGCAAAGCGCGTCTGTTGATCAAGAGCTGTGTAGGCGGCGGCGCTTATCAGCAAAGCTCCGGAGAGACCGGTAAGAACAGTGCCTGAAAGCCAGCGAATTGAGACGCGTCTACGCTCATCAGCGGTGTGTCGGCGTCCGTCTATTTCTATTGCGGGCTCATTGCCAATATCGAGCCAGCTAGCTCCGCCGGACATCATGTGAGCTAATCTGGGGCTCATCGTTGAGGGCTCATCTTTCCAAGGCAAGCCGCTTTGCGCTTACGTTTAAGGAGCGATGTATTTAACATCAGCATTTCTTGGTTCGCCTGAATGATTGTTGAAAATGATGCTGTCGAAAGAATCTCTTTTGATGTTCGCCCTTAAAATTCGGCGTTTAATGCTTAAACAAGCGCTTTGAATATGGCCCAAGTAGGGCGCAAAATTCAAGGAGGCTTATTTAAAGTATTGATAAAAAAGAATTATTATCATTGGGCGACATTTTTTTGAAGTTTTTCTTATTCTGGATTGACAGGCCTGAAGAGACTTCGTATAAGCCACACATCGACGACGGCGTTGCGCTTCGCAACGATCGTGGTCGTTTCTTCGTCTTCAAAGCGAAATTCGTGATCCCGATATATTCGTCGGGCCGATGTCGCTCCGTCTCTTTTTGGTCTTTATGGCCAGCTTGGGTCGGCTCTTTGCTGTTTGACAATTGAATCGGAAGAAAGAGAAACGTGGACGGCGGAGGTCCTTGCGGACCGCCTCTCTTCGGAGGGGCAGTCGATGAGATACTCTGACGGTCACGTTTTCTAAGTACACCATTGTCGAATCGTCGTGAGACGATGAGACAAGTGTGCTTGGGACTCGTCAAGAGATAGTGACTAGTCGGGAACAATTCTCAAACTTGAGAGTTTGATCCTGGCTCAGAACGAACGCTGGCGGCAGGCCTAACACATGCAAGTCGAACGCCCTAGCAATAGGGAGTGGCAGACGGGTGAGTAACGCGTGGGAACGTGCCCTTCGGTTCGGAATAACTCAGGGAAACTTGAGCTAATACCGGATACGTGCGAGAGCAGAAAGATTTATCGCCGAAGGATCGGCCCGCGTCCGATTAGCTAGTTGGTGAGGTAATGGCTCACCAAGGCGACGATCGG
>DAIRFH010000016.1:0-35635 GCA_036795145.1 Methylocystis sp.
CAAATCTATGCTCCAAGCGTTGGGTGTGGGAGCAATATGATCATCTCATTCTTGGCAACAGCATCCGTCAGCCAGGTGGTGACGCCGCTGTCATTCGCATCAAGGATGGGCCTAAGGGTTTGGCATTAACAACAGATGTCACGGCGCGTTATTGCGCCGCTGATCCAGTGGAAGGCGGCAAGCAAGCGGTTGCTGAAGCCTGGCGTAATATTACTGTGCGTGGCGCAAAACCGCTGGCGCTCACTGATAATCTCAATTTCGGTAATCCAGAACGCGCCGATATTATGGGTCAATTTGTTGGCTGTTTGGAGGGCATTGGCGAAGCGGCCCGCGCATTGGACTTCCCAATCGTTTCTGGAAATGTGTCGCTGTATAATGAAACACAGGGCTCAGGCATTCTACCGACACCGGCAATCGGCGGCGTCGGCGTCATCGCAGATGTGCGTAAGGCGACGCAGACAGGTTTTACTAAAGATAATGAGACGATCCTTCTGATTGGCGAGACGAGAGGGTGGCTCGGGCAGTCTGTTTATTTATATGAGTTATGTCAGCGTAAAGATGGTGCGCCGCCGCCCGTTGATCTTGAAGCTGAACGAAACAATGGCGACTTCTTGCGCGCACTTATCGACGAAGATCTTGTTCATATCGCCCATGATCTTTCCGACGGCGGTTTAGCGGTTGCCTTGGCTGAAATGGTCCTTGCAGCGGGAATCGGCGCCACAATCACAAGCCTTCCAGCAGGACCAAGTTTTGGCGTATTATTTGGCGAAGATCAGGGTCGATATCTTCTCACTGTCGCACAAAAAGATGTTCAAACCATCATTGCACGAGCGCAGGCGAAGAAGGTTCCAATTCAGGAAATCGGCAAAACTGGAGGGGATGCGCTTCAATGGCCAGGAAGCGCGCCAATATTGCTCAAAGAACTCGAATTCGCTTTTGAAGCGCCGCTGCCGGCTTATATGTCTGGTGATGATCAGGCGTTCACAACAAAACTTTAAATGCTGGAAGGATAGCCAACGGATGCCCATGCCCGCGCACGAAATCGAAAGATTGATTAAAGAGGCGTTGCCCGATGCGACAGTAGAGCTAACAGCGCTTGCCAATGATAATGATCATTGGTCAGCCACAGTGATATCGGAAACATTCCGTGGTATGTCGCGCGTGCGTCAGCATCAGCTCGTCAATGCTGCGTTTGGCGATCGTCTTGGAACAGAACTCCATGCGCTCGCCCTAACAACCCGTACGCCGTAAATTTTCCCAACTCATCGACGTCTTGACCGTCGGCTGAAAGGATCAAATATGTCACAAGATATTCATGCGCGTATCAAGAGTGAAATCGAGAGCAATGATGTGGTGCTCTTCATGAAGGGCACCCCAGAGGCGCCACAATGTGGTTTCTCGCTTCAAGTTACGCAAATCCTTAATCATCTGGGTGTGCCGTATAAGGCGATTAATGTCCTTGCTGATGGCGCGATCAGAGAAGGCATTAAATCCTATTCAAACTGGCCAACGATTCCTCAGCTTTACGTGAAAAGCGAATTTATCGGCGGCTGCGACATCACCCGCGAGATGTTTCAGTCTGGCGAATTAACAGAGCTTCTCGATAAAGAGGGCGTGCCACATAGTTGAGAAATGAGATTTAAGGAAAATCATAAGCCGCTTTATCAGTCGGGATAAGCGGCTTATGGTCATCTAAAAGATGCGCGCTTAATTGATTTCAGGCGCGCCTTAGGACAGTGTCCGGCAATGACAAAGTTAGCGCCGATTGCCGTCACCATTGGGGATCCAGCAGGCATTGGGCCAGAAATCCTGCTGAAAGCCTATTTGTCACGTCAGCGCAAGAGCCTACCGCCTTTTTACGCCATAGCCGATGCAGCCTATTTGACGGCTGTTGCGCGATCACTGTCATTGGATTTGAAAATCGAAATATCGTCGCCAGATGAGGCGGTCGATAGATTTCCAAACGCGCTGCCCGTCAGTCCGCTTAAAGAAACAATAAATGCAACGGCAGGCCGACCAGATAAAAATAATGCGCCCGCTATTGTCCAATCTATCGAACAGGCCGTCAACGATAGTGTGACATATAAGGCGCGAGCTATTGTTACAAACCCGATTTCAAAATCAATTCTTTACGCTGCAGGATTTTCTTATCCAGGACATACAGAGTTTTTAGCAGCGCTTGCGCAACGTCATTATGGCGAACATTTTCGATCGGTGATGATGCTTTGGGCGCGAGAACTGGCTGTCGTTCCGCTGACGATTCACATAGCTCTGCGTGCTGTTCCTGATTACTTAACCCAAGAACTCATTATTGAGACCGCAGAGATTGTCGCAAGAGATCTAACAAGTCGTTTTAAGATAATAACGCCAAGACTTGCCTTTAGTGGTCTTAACCCGCATGCGGGTGAAGATGGCGCGCTTGGTCGTGAAGAGATTGAAATCATGCAGCCGGCAATTGAGACCTTGGTTATTAAGGGAATTAAAGCGCAGGGTCCTTTTCCTGCAGATACAATGTTTCATGCGCAGGCAAGGCAGGCCTATGATGTTGCGCTCTGCCCCACACATGATCAAGCATTAATTCCGATCAAGACGCTGGCTTTTGATAGAGGCGTTAATGTGACATTAGGCCTTCCCTTTGTGCGGACATCGCCTGATCATGGCACGGCCTTCACGATTGCAGGTAAGAATCTTGCAGATCCAACAAGTCTGATAGAAGCTATTCGTCTTGCGCATGAGATGACAGTGTGATTGACCACTTACCGCCGTTACGAGATGTCGTTGCGCGATATGGGCTCGACGCAAAGAAAAGTCTTGGCCAGAATTTTTTATTTGATTTGAATCTTACAAGTCGCATTGCGCGCGCCGCTGGCGCATCTCCAGAGACAATCATCATTGAAATTGGTCCAGGACCTGGCGGATTAACGCGGGCGCTATTGGCTCAAGGCGCGAAGGTTATTGCAATAGAACGCGACCGTCGCTGTCTTGCTGCGCTTGAAGAAATTGCCGCCCATTATCCTGGGCGGCTGTCGCTCATTGAAGGAGACGCTCTCGAAATTGATCTGACCCATTTATTGTCAAATTTTGGCGATGACGTCAGGGCGCGTATTTGCGCAAATTTACCCTACAATATCGCCACAGCACTATTGACGCGCTGGCTGGAGGCAGAGCCTTGGCCATCGTTAATTGATCGCTTTGTTTTGATGTTTCAAAAGGAAGTCGCCCTACGTATTGTTGCGACGCCGATGCAACGCGCCGATTATGGACGTCTTGCAGTTTTATGTGGCTGGCGCACAACAGCGCGCCTTTTATTCGATGTGTCGCCAGCCGCTTTTACGCCACCGCCAAAAATTATGTCGTCAGTTGTCGAACTCATACCTAATCCAGCGCCGCTGGTCTGTGACATGAAAATGCTTTCACGTGTCACGCAAGCAGCTTTTGGACAAAGGCGAAAAATGCTGCGCCAGAGTTTAAAAGTTCTTGGCGAGGATACGCTCGCAAATCTAGCAAAAGCTGGCATTGCAGAAACAAAGCGCGCAGAAGAAATCACCATTGCTGATTTTGTTAAGCTGGCGAATCTTTATAGCAAGCAATAAAAGTTGATAATTATTCGTTTAAAAGTTGCATAACAAATTTTTCAATCCCTCTTTCCTGTCGCGGTCGGCGCTGGCGTTCAGAACGAAGAATGGAAATGAGATCATCGAATGAGCGCTGCAGATCGTCATTTATGATGATGTAATCATACTCTTTCCAGCGCGCAATTTCCTTACGCGCATTTTCAAGTCGTCTTTCAATAACCTCACGTGCATCTTCCGCACGTCTTTCTAATCGGTGTCGTAATTCTTGCATGGAAGGCGGTAGAATGAATACGCTGACCGTATCCTGTATCAGTTTCTCACGCACCTGCCGTGTGCCTTGATAATCAATATCAAAGAGACAGTCGCGGCCTTGAGCAAGAATTGTTTCAACAGGCCCACGCGGCGTCCCATAGTAATTGCCATGGACCTCAGCCCATTCCAATAATTCTCCAGCATCACGCATGGCGATAAATTGCCGCTCACTGATAAAGAAGTAATGTATGCCATCGACTTCGCTTTGGCGGCGCGCACGCGTCGTGACAGAAATGGATAAAGTTAAATCTAGATCGCGATTTTGCAGCATCATCCGCGTTAGTGTCGTTTTACCAGCGCCTGAGGGTGATGATAGGATAAAGACAACGCCGCGGCGTTGGGGCAATGATGGTTGCATAAAACTTGTCATGTGAGTTGTGACGTATCCGCTGAATGCTACCCGTCGATTTTATAACGGAAAGATAAAAACTATTCGATATTTTGTACTTGTTCACGCCATTGTTCGACATCTATTTTCAAATCAAGACCGATCGCTGTTAAAGATGGATCGTTGGATTTTGCGCAAAGCGTGTTGGTTTCACGTCCAAGTTCCTGGGCAAGAAAATCAAGTCGTCGACCAATAGCGCCGCCTTTAGCAAGAAGGTTTTGTGCGCTTTCTACATGCGCCTTCAATCGATCAAGCTCTTCGCGAATATCGCTTTTAACCGCCATGAGGACAGCTTCTTGATGCAACCGCGCAGGGTCTAATCCATCTACATTTTCAACGAGCCGGGCAAGCTGTTGTTTCAGACGTTCGCCAATCGCCTCAGCCTGGCGGGCGGGCGACTGATCGGCTTTTTGTGTTAGTGCGCCAATATGATCAATGCGTTTTTGTAGAATTAGCGCAAGCGCCGCGCCTTCCGCTTGACGACTTGCGACAAGAGCGTCGAGTGCGGTTTCCAGTGTCGTGAGCAGAGCCGTTTCTAAGGCAAGACGCTGCGACTCGTCTTCTTGCGGTTGAACGACGTCAATGACGCCTGGGAGCGCAAGCAAGCCATCGAGCGAAGCAGGGCGTAAATGGGCATGAGGCGGCAGCTCCTCAAGCGCCGCAAGCAGCTGCTTCAGCACGTCGCGATTAATGCGGACAGGCGCCGTTTCGCTAATGCGTTTAGCCGTTAGATTAATGGTGAGCGCGCCGCGCGTCAGGCGCGCAGAAATCGTATGACGCGCCTTAATCTCGATGGATTCCATGCTTGGAGGTAAGCGCAGCCTTATATCAAGACCTTTTGAATTGACGCTTTTTAATTCCCAGGCGTAGCTCCAGGGCCCAAACACATCTTGCGCTCTGGCAAAACCTGTCATGCTTGCGACAGTCATCGCAACTCCTTTGCGCGAAAATGAAACGATGCCGTCTGAATAAAAACCGCTTTAGCGCAAGGTTGTGTTTGAGGGCACAGTCTTGGCGGAGGTTAGATCCCAACTTCTATCTCGCAAGGGATCAAGGGCGGTGCCTTCAGAAGCGTCAAAAGCGCGTGGACGATTAGGGTTTTGTTGCGGCATAGCCATTGCGGTAACCGTTGGCGCATGTTGCGAAGATGCGCTCATGTCAGGCTCTTCTGGCAAGGCGCGGCCGTCTGCGCTCTCTCTAGCCATCATATCTGGACCCAGAACAAGATCCTCCTCATGATTTTGAGGCGGCGCTGTTTGGGCTGTCAGCAAACTTGGATCAAAGGCGTCCCGGTCATGTCTTTGGGCAAGTTCTTCGGTGAAATAGGCGCGATGACGACGAAAGATCGAGAGCTCACGAGCGGCGGGTTCTGTTGGATCGGCATAGCCGCCAAGAAAAAAAGAGGCGCTTGCGAGACTATATTTTCCTAATCGATGCGTTGGCCCACTATCAGGGCTGACGTCGCGTCCAATCGGATAATCTTCTTGTTCGGCGTTAAGATGAACAAGTCGCCCAATGGGCGCTTGCGTGCGTTTATCATTCTTTGGCGTTGCCGGCGGCGCAGCGTCTGGCAGCGCATGATCAATGATCTCATCTGTTTTTTGTTTTTGTTCTTGTTCGATACGACGCCATTGTTGGACATTACGGGCGTGTTGCTCAAGCGTTTCAGCAAACACATGTCCGCCTGTGCCATCCGCGACGAAATAAAGATCTTGAGTTTCTGCTGGATTTGCTGTCGCCTCAAGCGCAGCGCGGCCAGGGTTAGCGATTGGTCCTGGCGGTAGGCCGTCAATGGCATAGGTGTTATAGGGCGTCCATTTGTCAATTTCAGCGCGCGTGATGCCGCGCCCCAGTGTGCCTTTGCCGCCGACGACGCCATAGATGATCGTGGGGTCAGATTGCAGGCGCATATGTTTTCGTAAACGATTAACAAAAACAGCGGCGACGCGTGGCCGTTCTTCATTCTTGCCAGTTTCTTTTTCAACAATTGAGGCAAGCGTGAGTAATTCATACGGTGAACGTAAAGGTAAATCCTTGTTACGTTTTGCCCAAACCTGTTCTAGAAGTTTTCGCGCGTCGTCTTGCATTTTTGTAACTAAGCGCGCACGAGGAAAGGCACGCGGAAACTTATAGGTTTCTGGCAGCAGCGAGCCTTCTTTCGGCGGCTCGACGACATCCCCGGCGAGCATGTCGCTCTCGCGCATGCGTTGCAGAATTTGTTCAGTTGTCAGGCCTTCAGGAATTGTCAGACTATGCATGATTTGACGGCCGGCGACTAATTCATCAATGACATCATGCAAGCTGGCTTTGGCTTTAAATAGATATTCGCCTTGCTTTAACTTTGTGCGCGCGCCCTCCAACAGCATGGCAATATTCATCATTAAAGGACTGTCGATAACGCCTTCACGCTGTAATTGAGCAATCATTTCTGGCGTATCGCTGCGGGGCGGAAAATAGAGCGTTGTGTCGGCGGCGAGAGGTCCTGGCTCTTTGCTCTTATGTCGCACGGCGATCACGCCGAATGCGCCTGCAACGAGCGCAACTAAAATAAAGCTTAAAAAACCGCTTGCAGCCGAGAGCATGCCCTCGCGTTTTTTTCTCTTTCTTTTAGGCGCGGCGGCAGACGGTGCTTTTTTTCCGCGCGCTTCTTTTGGCTTATCAATTTTTTGGGTTGATTTTCGCCATTCATGAATTGACGCCGTTGTGTCTTTGACCGGCTCAATGGGTGGCGCTGGCATTATATTTTCCAGCGGCGTAGTTTGCGGGCTTGCGGGGGCGTCAGATTTTTTTTCAAGCATCGGCGGCGTTGGATCGTCGATCGTCTGCTCTGATGGCGCGGACGCATCTATGGTCGCTTGCGACGAAGAATTGTCCGTTTGCACGGAAGTTTTTGACGTTTCGTCTTGAGACGGCTTGTCGTCTTTTTCTTCCGGCTCGATCATGTGCTTACGCCAGTTCAGGGTTTGGGAGCGCCTGCCGTGCGGTCCATTCAGAAAAGATATCCTAAAAACTCATTATGACGACCCCATGCATGGGGTCACTGTCTCTCATATTATTATCCGCATGAGAGACGATAAAGTTTATTTTACCTGCTTTCAGGAGGCTTTTCGAAACACAAGAGAGGCGTTTGTGCCGCCAAAGCCAAAAGAATTAGACAGCGCAATTGCAATTTCTCTTTGGCGCGATTTATGAGGAACAAGATCAATCGCCGTTTCGACAGAAGGATTGTCGAGATTGCGCGTTGGCGGGGCAACGCCATGCTTCATGGCGAGTATCGTATAAACTGCCTCCACGGCGCCAGCAGCGCCGAGTAGATGACCGATGGCAGATTTTGTTGATGACATCGAAAGCTTTGCTTCGACATTGCCAAGCAAGCGCTCAACGGCGCGTAATTCTATTTCATCGCCAAGCGGCGTCGATGTGCCATGCGCATTGACATAATCAACATCGCCGACAGAAATATTGGCGCGTTTGAGCGCGGCTTTCATGCAGCGATAAGCGCCATCGCCGTCTGGCGACGGCGCGGTGATATGATATGCGTCGCCTGACATGCCGTAACCAATAATTTCTGCATAGATCTTTGCCCCGCGCGCTTTTGCGTGATCATAAGATTCAAGCACAACGCAAGCAGCGCCTTCTCCCAGAACAAATCCGTCACGATCTTTATCATAAGGGCGTGAGGCTGCTTCCGGGCGATCATTAAAGCCTGTTGTCAGAGCGCGGCAGGCGGCGAAACCAGCTACGCCAATACGGTTAACAGGAGATTCTGCGCCGCCGGCCACCATCACATCAGCTTCGCCGAGCGCGATGATGCGGGCGGCGTCACCAATTGCATGCGTGCCTGTCGCACATGCGGTGACGACAGCATGGTTGGGTCCCTTGAGATTATGCATGATGGATACATAACCCGCGACAAGATTAATGATGCGTCCCGATACGAAGAATGGCGAAACGCGACGCGGGCCCTTATCCTTTAAGGTCACCGATGTTTCATAGATGCCGCCAAGACCGCCAATGCCGGAGCCAATAAGCACGCCGGTAGCTTCTTGTTTTTCAGCTGTGTCAGCGATCCATTGCGCATCTTTGAGCGCCTGTGTCGCCGCACTGACGCCATAGATGATAAAGTCGTCAACCTTGCGCTGTTCCTTTGGATCAAACCAGTCATCGGGATTAAAGGCGCCAGTTGCGCTGTCTCCACGCGGAATCATGGCGGCGATCTGACAGGCAAGATCCGCTGTTTCGAAAGTATCAATGCGACGAAAACCGTGTTCGCCTGCGCTTAGGCGGCGCCAGTTTGTTTCGACGCCGCATCCCAGCGGCGACACGACGCCAAGACCGGTAACGACGACCCTGTGCATGCCGAACTCTCTATTGCTTTAAAAATTAACGAAAAGAAGCGAAGCGATTTGGCAGCGTTTAAATTACCCTCGCTAAATAAAAAGCGCGCGTTGCGTGCAACGCGCGCTTATTTTGCGTTTAGGCTGATTTAGCTTTTTCGAGAAATTTCACAGCATCGCCAACAGTCACAATCGTCTCTGCGGCGTCATCAGGAATCTCAACGCCAAATTCTTCTTCAAAGGCCATGACCAGTTCGACGGTGTCGAGCGAATCTGCGCCCAGATCGTCGATGAAATTAGCTTTCTCGACAACCTGATCAGGCTCAACGCCGAGGTGTTCAACAACGATTTTCTTCACGCGCTCGGCGACATCGCTCATCTGTTTCAATCCCTGTTTTTGTGGCGCGCTCTGCGCCGCCGCAGCTTCTTAAGCGCCTTAGGGCAAGAGAAGCCGCACTCTCCCAAGTTCATTGTGCCGCCCGGTAGTCTGACAGGGTCGAGACGCTTGCGCCATAGACCCCGTCGAGCAACGGAACGCTCTAAAAAAGCCAACCGCCTTCCGGTGCGGACCAGTTAGCATAGTTAAACTTTGATAGCGAGCGTCGCGAGGCGCGGCGCGCTCCTATCTCGCGGATTAACCGCGGCGTCAAGAAGCCACCGAGGCTTAAGGTCGGAAAGGATGAGACTTAAGCCCTAGATCATCGCCATGCCGCCATTCACATGCAGGGTTTGACCTGTGACATAGCTGGCCTCTTCACTGGAGAGATAGATCACGGCTGCGGCCACGTCTTGACCCGTTCCAAGCCGGCTGGCTGGGACGGCGCTCAGGATGCGCTCCTTTTGTGCCTCGGTTAAGGCGTCGGTCATTGGACTTTCGATAAATCCTGGTGCGACACAATTGACGGTGACGCCACGTGCGGCGACCTCGCCCGCCAATGATTTTGACATACCGATCATGCCGGCCTTCGCCGCTGCATAATTGCCCTGACCAGGATTGCCTGTGACGCCGACGATGGAAGTGATGCCGATAATGCGGCCAAATCTTTTTTTCATCATCCCGCGCAGGGCGGCGCGGGAAAGCCGGAAGGCGGCTGTTAGATTAATTTCCAGCACATTGTCCCAGTCCTCGTCCTTAAGGCGCATGAACAGCATGTCTTTGGTTATGCCGGCGTTATTGACGAGTATGTCCAATCCGCCCATTGCCGCTTCGGCTGCGGGAATAAGCGTGTCAGCTTCCGCACGCACGCCCAAATTACAGGGCAGGATGTGAACGCCCGCGCCAATCTCCTCAGCAAGCTGTTGCAGCGCCTCGCGTCGTGTTCCCGAAAGCGCGACCGTGGCTCCGGCGGCATGTAACCCTTTGGCGATATCCTTGCCAATTCCTCCACTTGCGCCGGTGACAAGCGCTGTCTTGCCGGTTAGGTCGAACATAGGCTCGCTCCTCTTATTTGATTTTTTTTATTTTATCGATGTTTGTCTCAGACAAAAGCCCGATAGGCGTCAAGTTCAGACGGCAAGCCCACTGACAGACCACTGGCTTCTGGCGCAATCCGCTTGAGCAACCCGCTGAGTACTTTGCCCGAGCCGCATTCAACGAATTTTGTGACGCCATGGTCGGCCATGTAACTGACGCATTCGCGCCAGCGAACCGCGCCTGTCACCTGTTTCACCAATAATTCTCTTATTGTCTCAGGGTCCGTTACGGGCAGAGCAGTGACATTGGCGACTACCGGTGTGACAGGAATATTGATCGCCGTTTGCGCGAGCGCTTGCGCCATGGCGCGCGCTGCGGGTTCCATCAGTGTGCAGTGGAAAGGCGCTGAAACAGGCAATAAAACGGCGCGTTTAACACCCTTTTCTTTCGAAATATCAATTGCTTTTTCGATTGTTTGGCGTGATCCTGAAATTACAACCTGCCCGCCGCCATTATCATTGGCGATCTCGCAGACGCCGCCATCAGCTTGGCTTGCCGCCACAGAGATCTCACGCGCCAAAACAAGATCTGCGCCAAGCAGCGCCGCCATAGCGCCCTTGCCGACAGGAACAGCGGCCTGCATCGCCTGACCACGGCGCTGAAGGAGACGGGCGGTATCCCAGATGGAAAGCGCGCCTGTTGCCGCTAGCGCGGAATATTCACCAAGTGAGTGGCCAGCGACAAAAGCGGCGTCACGCGCGAGATCTAGGCCGCATTCGGCTTGTAGAACTCTGATGACGGCCAATGAGACCGCCATAAGGGCTGGCTGCGCATTTTCCGTTAAGATGAGGTCAGACTCTGGTCCGTCAAACATGAGGGTTGAGAGTGGCTGAAGCAGCGCTTCATTAACCTCTTCGAACACACGTCGCGCCTGGGTAAAGTTTTCCGCTAGCGCTTTGCCCATGCCGACAGCTTGGGACCCCTGCCCCGGAAAGATGAACGCTCGCGCCATCGATCGCCTCCCGTTTTATTTTCGCTTGGCGTCGCGATTGAACTGTGGGGGCTGGCATGTCAAGGCCGCAGAGCTATTTGCGGGCGATCTCAATGAGCACTTCATTGCGACGGTTGAAGGGCAGCGTCCAAGGGGGATCATAAAAGGCGTAAGCAGGCGAACTGACGGATGTTAGATTATGTTGCTGCAAATACGTCGTCAGCTTGGCTTGCTGCGTTGCCAGATCATGATCATCAACCAACCCAGAAAAACGAATGACGGCCATGCGCTTTGGGGCAAGTTGCACGAGATGCACGGTCTCATTATTTGGTTTTGGCAATTCCGATAGCGAATATTTCATCGGCATAGTGAAAGTGACGCGCCAATTTGCGCCATCTGGCGACTGGCCAACAGGCGCCGTCATCGCGATTTTTTCATTGGGTTGATTGGCGCCAAATATATAGCCCGCAAGGCGACGAAACCCCTCACTGATTGCGGCGGCGCGTTCTCCTGACACAATCGTCTCAGCAATAATTTGAGCAGGATAATCGCGTATCTCTATGTCGTCTGAGGCAGCGACAACGCTATAGCGCGCATGTTCGACATCTGAGTCGGCTGTCACAGCATGCGTCGTGCAAAAGAAAAAAATAATCGCAAAAAAAACATATCGCATCTAATACCCCGGATCATGAATGATGTTAGCAATATTTGTATGAAGACGCACTAAGGACGAAGCGATAATAAGATTTTTTACATCATAATTATGGCTTTGCCTGCGTTGGCATTAATTCAGAAACAACTTTTGGATCCGCGAGCGTTGAGATATCGCCAAGCGCGTCAAATTCACCTTCAGCGATTTTTCGTAAGATACGGCGCATGATTTTACCTGAGCGTGTTTTTGGCAAGGCTGGCGCAAATTGAATTACGTCTGGCGAAGCGATCGGACCAATTTCTTTGCGCACCCAGGCGATTAGCTCATTGCGCAGATGTTGGCTTGGCGTTGCGTCCGCCATCAGCGTGACATAGGCGTATACGCCCTGGCCTTTCATATCATGAGGAAAGCCGACAACAGCGGCCTCACATACTTTCTCATGTGCGACAAGCGCGCTTTCAATTTCTGCTGTCCCCAGTCGATGACCGGAGACATTAATCACATCATCAACGCGTCCTGTGATCCAGTAATAGCCGTCGGCGTCGCGACGTGCGCCGTCACCGGTAAAATATTTTCCTGGATAGGCGCTAAAATAAGTTTGCGTGAAACGTTCGTGGTCGCCAAAGACTGTTCGCATCTGTCCAGGCCATGAGTCTGCGATGACAAGATTGCCTTCGCCGGGCCCGTCAATCACATGGCCATTGGCGTCAACTAATTCAGGAATGACCCCAAAGAATGGATGTGTGGCTGAGCCCGGTTTGAGATCTGTTGCGCCTGGCAATGGCGCGATCAAAATGCCGCCCGTCTCAGTTTGCCACCATGTGTCTATGATTGGACAGCGACTATCGCCAACAGTTCGATAATACCATTCCCAGGCTTCAGGATTGATTGGTTCGCCAACGGAGCCAAGAAGACGCAGCGACTGGCGACTGGTTGCTTTAACGGGCGCGTCGCCAGAGGCCATAAGCGCGCGTATGGCTGTGGGCGCAGTATAAAAAATATTGACGCGATGTTTGTCAATTATATTCCAGAAGCGTGACATATCGGGATAGTTTGGCACGCCTTCAAACATCACAGTTGTGGCGCCATTGGCAAGCGGACCATAAACAATATAGCTATGTCCCGTCACCCATCCAACATCAGCTGTACACCAATAGACGTCGCCTTCACGATAATCGAAAATAATCTCATGCGTTAGTGCTGTATGAACAAGATAACCGCCTGTTGTATGGAGAACGCCTTTTGGTTTGCCGGTAGAGCCTGAGGTATATAAGATGAACAGCGGATCTTCAGCATTCATCTCTGTATAGGGACAATCTGTTTGAACCTTGGCCGTTTCATCTTCGTAATGAAAATCACGACCTTCAAACATTTCCACTGAGGCGTCCGTGCGCTTTATAACAATAACCTTTTGTTTTGCGCGAAGCGCCTGTGGGAGTTTTTCAATTGCAACATCGACATTTTCTTTAAGAGGAATTTTACGTCCCCCGCGCACGCCTTCATCTGCGGTGATGATTATGTTGCTGCCGGCGTCTTCAATCCGACCCGCAAGCGCTTCCGCCGAAAAACCGCCAAAGACAACAGAATGTATGGCGCCAAGCCGTGCGCTGGCCAGCATGGCGAAAGCAGCCTGAGGAATCATTGGCAAATAGATCGTCACACGGTCGCCTTTTTTAACGCCATGCCGTTTCAGCACATTGGCAAAAAGACAAACCTCTTCATGCAATTGACCATAGGTGATGTGTTTTGAGAGAGCAGGATCATCACTTTCCCAAATAATCGCTGTTTGATTTGCGCGCTGAGGTAAATGCCGATCGATGCAATTCATCGCGACATTGGTGGAGCCGTCTGCAAACCAATTGATTGATATATGGTGCAGATCAAAACTGGTGTCTTTCACGACTGTGAAAGGCTTGATCCACTCAATTCTTTGCGCCTGTTGCGCCCAGAAGGCGTTCGGATCTTTGAGAGATTGCGCGTAAAGTTCATGATAGCGCGCCTTATCTACATGGGCGTTTTTTTTCCAATCATCGGATACAGGATGGAGTTTATTTTCCATTGTCTACTTGCGCCGCCTCATCCTTGTTCTTGTTGCGCGAGTTCAAGATTATGTTGCGTGCGTCGCATCATAAGACGCATGAGATAGAAACCAAATTCTGGATCTTGCGCAGCAAGTTGTAACAGATCATCATAACGCAGGCATAATAATTCGACGTTAGTTTGAGCGATTGCCGAGGCCGTGCGTCGGTTCTCTTCTGTGAACATTCCCATTTCGCCAAAAAAGGATCCAGCTTTTAGGATGACATTTGGCTCGAGAAGTTTTACTTCCCCGCGCAAGATCACATAGGCCTCTTCTGCGATATCTCCCTTATAGTGTAGCCGAAACCCCTGCGCGAGTTTGAGTGGGCGCATGTAAGGGCGCAACCATTCATAATCAAAGACACCCTCATCGGCTTGTTGGAAAGCGTGGCGAATATCGCCAACGAGACGGCGTATCTGCACAAGACGCACAATATTCATCGGCAAAAGAAAGGCGTGCAGGGCGCAGAGGGAGTAAAACCCTTTGTAGAAAAAATAGACGCCAAAGAGGCCATTTGTGAGAATGGCGGCTAGTCTGAGCGGGATCATCGTGTTCGAGACGAAAACGAACACATTGGCCGCCGCGGCTAAATAACCGACCGCTTCGATAAAAATCGGATTCATGCGCTGATCTCGCGTGGCGCTGGGGCGTGGAGAAGGTTAAAGCAGATTCCCTGCGTCCGGCATAGGCGGTCATAAAAACCACGCAGCCGTTAGCCCTTTGCGCAGCGCTGGCCAATTTGTTAAACGGCGGGGAGCTTGGGCAAGCGCCCCTGCACCGCCATTTTCAAGGCTTAACACATGCAAAAATTTACCACGCTTTGCGGACGAGCGGCTCCGCTGCCGATTATGAACGTCGATACGGACATGATCATTCCCAAGCAATATCTTAAAACCATTGCGCGTACTGGTTTGGGCAAGGGGTTATTTTCAGAGATGCGTTACACGGAGGATGGCGGGGAAAATCCAGATTTTGTCCTCAATCGCGCGCCTTACCGCTCGGCCAGCATCTTGATTGCTGGAGATAATTTTGGGTGCGGCTCATCGCGCGAACATGCGCCATGGGCATTATTGGATTTTGGCCTGAAATGTATCATTTCAACGAGCTTTGCAGATATTTTTTATAATAACTGCTTCAAGAACGGGATATTGCCCGTCAAGGTCTCACAGTCAGAGCTTGACCAGCTGATGGAGGTCGCGCAGCGCGGCGTTGAGCTGAGGGTTGACCTTGCTGCCCAGGAAATTTCCAACGGACAGGGCGTCAAAATCACGTTCGATATTGACCCTTTTCGAAAACATTGTCTGTTAAACGGGTTGGACGATATTGGTCTTACGCTCCAAAAGGCTGATAAGATAGACGCCTTTGAGGCGCGCGCGGCGACGTCGCGATCCTGGGCTTGAGCCGCGGCGGATTGAGGATTTGAAGCCACTTGCAGATCTTATCAAGCGCTTGAGCGCCGCCGCGACGCCTGTCGCTCGCGTTTATCAGGCGCTGGAGACGCGATTGCGCCAGAGACGTTTTTCTCCCAAACGCGATGAGGCGGCGGAAGACCAATGGCGGGAGACTGGCGCCGAAATTTTAGGCGCTGCTGAGATAGAGGGCGAAAAAGAAGGGTTTTCTGTTTCTGGCTATCTCTCGCAGCAGTCATCTCAAGGTGATGGCGAGGGCATGCTCTCAATCCATAATCTTGCAAAATCCTACAAGGCGCGGCGCGTTGTCGAGGATGTGAGCTTACATGTGAAACGCGGCGAGGCGGTAGGGCTGTTAGGCCCCAATGGCGCCGGTAAAACAACTGTTTTTTATATGATTACTGGCCTTGTTAAGCCTGACAAGGGAATCATTTCGCTTGATGGTTATGATGTCACGCCCCTGCCAATGTATCGCAGGGCGCGATTGGGCATCGGTTATCTGCCACAGGAAGCGTCAATCTTTCGTGGTTTGTCTGTTGAGGAAAACATTCGGGCAGTTTTGGAGATTACCCAGCCGGATGAAAAAAAGCGCGAGGAAGAATTAGATGCGCTTCTCGACGAATTTCGTTTAACGCGGTTAAGAAAATCGCCGGCAATTGCACTTTCTGGCGGCGAGCGGCGGCGGTGCGAAATCGCCCGCGCGCTAGCGGGTCATCCATCCTTTATGCTGCTTGACGAGCCATTTGCCGGCATCGATCCAATTGCTGTCGGCGATATTCAGGATCTTGTCCGTCATTTAAAAGCGCGCGGGATTGGGGTCTTGATCACCGACCATAGTGTGCGTGAAACGCTTGGACTTACAGATCGCGCTTACATTATTTACAGCGGTCACGTCTTAACCGAGGGGCCGCCAGAGGAAATTGTCGCAAATCCGGACGTGCGCAGAATTTATCTTGGCGAAGATTTCAAAATGTAGTCGCCTAATTTTTATACTTGCCTATTTTTTAATCTGATTTTGCAGGTTGCGCTAAAAATTTGGTCCTCGGCCTCTCTAAGGCCCATGCTATAAAACTCATCAAGCAAAAAACGGGCCGCTGGCCCCCTCAAGCTGTGAGAATGGGTTGATGGCACTTTCCAATAAGCTGATGATGCGTCAGGGTCAGTCGCTGGTAATGACCCCACAGCTGCTGCAGGCCATCAAACTCCTGCAATTCTCGACAGAGGAGTTAGCCGCATTTCTTGATGCCGAGCTGGAGCGAAATCCTCTCCTTCAAATTAAAGAACATGGAGAGCCAGCGGAAAATCAAGAATGGCAGCCTATGGGACTTGCTCAGGATAGCGCACCGGAGGCTGGCGATTGGGCGAAAAATGACTTCTCCCTTAGTGAGATTGGACCAAGCGCTGATCTTGGTCAGGATTTTAATAATAATTTTGAGTCGGCTGAACCAGTAAGTTATCAGGCGCAGGCTCAAGACAATCTTCCAGGGCTTTCCGCCTCGGCCTGGTCTGGCGTTGGGGTGCGGGATGGCAGCGAGGGCGCTAATCTTGAAGCCTTTGTTTCTGAACGACCGAGTCTAAACGCCTACCTTAATGAACAATTGGCTTTGGCGTGCCCGGCGTCCAACCAGCGTCTTATAGGCGCGATGATCATTGATGCCATTGATGAGGCAGGCTATTTGCGTGAGAGTCTTGAAGACATCGCCGATAAGCTTGATGCGCGCCTGCCCGATGTTGAAGCAACGCTCTTCATTATTCAGGGATTTGAGCCAACTGGCGTTGGCGCGCGGGATCTTGCCGAATGTTTGGCGCTCCAATTGCGCGAACGCGATCGTTTGGATCCAGCCATGCAAGCATTTCTCGAAAATCTGCCACATGTTGCGCGCCGCGATTTTGTTCGTTTATCAAAGATATGCGGTGTTGATGAAGATGATGTTGCCGATATGGCGGCGGAAATTCGGCGTCTCGATCCAAAACCTGGCCGGGCCTTTTCGAACGCGCCGGTGCAGCCCATTATTGCTGATGTCATCGTTCGCTCTGGTCCTGACGGCGGATGGCTAGTGGAATTGAATGCTGACGCCCTCCCACGGGTGCTGGTCAATCATACCTACGCCGCCAAGGTCAGCGCTGGCGCCAAGGGCAGCGATAAGTCGTTTATTTCAACATGTCTACAAAACGCCAATTGGCTCACGAAAAGCCTCGATCAGCGGGGTAGAACGATTTTAAAAGTCGCGTCAGAAATTGTGCGTCTGCAGGATGCTTTTTTGACTGGCGGCGTTGAGCATTTGCGCCCGCTTAATCTGCGCACGATCGCTGATGCGATCGGTATGCATGAATCAACCGTTTCCCGCGTCACATCAAACAAATACATGATGACGCCACGCGGGGTGTTTGAGCTTAAATATTTCTTCTCCGCGTCAATTGCGACCACCACAGGCCGGGAAGCCCATTCTGCGGAGGCGGTGCGGTTTAGAATACGGCAAATGATTGATCGAGAATCGCCCGAAAATATTTTATCAGATGACGCGATTGTGGCCCGTTTAAAAGCCGCAGACATTGATATTGCGCGACGCACAGTGGCAAAATATCGCGATAGTCTGCATATCCCTTCCTCTGTCGACCGTCGGCGCAGCAAACTTGTTGAGCAGCGTTATGTCGCCAGCCGTTAGGCTAGCGGGTCCCTGACTGTCGACAAGGACCATTGACTTCGGCGGCGGACCCTTCTAACCCTTCCCAAAATTTACCCTAATCTGAGGCGATCTCCTCGAAACAGCCGCGGCTGCGACAAAATTAACAACACATTGGGTGTTTTGTTCACCTGATCGAACTTTCTCTTCATAAAGCGCGATTTAGGAGACGCGAAGGGCCAACTCTTCGCAGCAAAGCCTGATATGCGCCAAATAAAGGCATGACTTCAATGACGCTCAGAGTGTCTGGTAAAAATATGAGCATAGGCGACGCCTTGCGCGAACACATCACGCAACGCATTGATCAAGCTGCGGCAAAATATTTTGATGGCGGCGTGAGCGGCCATATTACCCTGACGCCTGAGGGATCAGGCTACCGCGCCGATTGTAGCTTGCATCTTACCTCTGGCGTTGTTTTGCAGGCGGATGGCCGGGCGCATGATCCTTACGCAACTTTTGATCAGGCAGCCGAGCGGATAGAAAAACGCCTGCGACGCTATCACAGCAGGTTAAAGAGTCATCATGATGGTCACGCGCATGAAACGGCCCCGAGCTACGTCATTGAAGCGCCGGACCAAGACAATGAGGCGCCAATTGAATTCTCCCCTGCAATCATTGCAGAATCGACAACAAAACTAAGACGCTGTTCAGTCTCTGAGGCTGTCCTTGATCTTGATCTCACAGGCGCGCCGGTCGTTGTTTTTCGACATGCGCAATCTGGCAGAGTTAACATTGTCTATCGGCGCGCTGATGACAATATAGGCTGGATTGACCCGCCAAGCGGGGAGTGATCAAGGCCATAATCTTGACGTTACCGGCATGTAATTTGCGATTTCAGCTCTGATTAGAGCCAACAGCCGCCGGTAGAAAGCTGAACGACAACTTCTAATAATGAATGGGGCTTTGCATGCGGCTTACGGATTTCATTTCGCCGGAAGCAGTTATCGCTAATGTTAAGGCGACGACGAAAAAGCAGCTTCTGCAAGAGCTGAGCGAACGTGCAGGTAAATTATCCGGAGTGCCGGCGCGCGAGATTTTTGACGCTTTGCTGCATCGTGAGCGTTTGGGATCAACCGGCATTGGCGAAGGTGTCGCCATACCGCACGGAAAACTCGCAAAAGTGAAATCAATCTTTGGTATTTTCGCGCGTCTTGAGCGGCCGATAGATTTCGACTCGCTTGATGGCGCGCCTGTTGACCTTGTTATTCTTCTGATCGCGCCGGAACATGCAGGCGCCGATCACCTCAAGGCCTTGGCGTGTGTTGCGCGTGTTCTGCGCGATGCGCCGTTGGTTTCGGCAATTCGCGCAACGCGTGATGCTGACGCGCTTTATTCTCTTGTTGAACAGCGCTCAACGCCACACGCAGCCTAAGCCTGGCGTCTGTGGGAGCGACGATCGAAGAACAAAGCCTGACTGATCACTGCTTTAAGGCTATCAATACTAAAGGGCTTCGTGACGAGAAATGCTGGCTCTGGTGGTGCGCCAGTTAAAAACCTCTCAGGATAGGCTGTTATGAAAATAACAGGCGTGGAAAGAGAGCCCAAAATTTCGTTGACCGCATCAAGGCCTGAACTGCCGTCGGCGAGTTGAATATCTGCCAGAATCAGACCTGGCTTTGCGGTGCTGATCAGGTCGACCGCTTCCCGATGCGTTCGCGCCATACCCGTCACCCGATGCCCTAATTCCTCAACAATGTCGCGAAGATCAAGGGCGATAAAGGGTTCGTCCTCAATGATGAGGACATCCGTGGCGATTTGTTCAGAGATCTGATTGTTAGCCGTTGCGATCAGATCTTTCGCCTCAGCTTCGGAGACGCCGATGATATCGCCGACCTGAGTCAGCGTAAAATTTTCTAAGGCATTGAGAAGAAAAGCTATTCTTGGTCGCAGCGAGATGGCGTCGAGACGTTTGCGGGCGCTATCCTGATCTTGCGCCTTACTGGGTGTTTCCGCTTGCGCATAAAGTGGAGAATTCGACCAAATATCTAGAAACAAACGATAAAGAGCGATACGCAGATCACTGGCGCTGAGCAACTGTTCGGGCTCAGCAACAAGTGTTTCGAGCGTCGCCATCACATAGGCGTCGCCCCCATCGCGACTGCCAACTAATGCGCGGCCAAAGCGGCGTAAATAAGGGATTTGTGCTGAAACATCATTTGAAATCGACATCTTACAACGTTTCCTGTTTGGGCCGCTTGTGGGGTTTTCGACAAATTAAGCGGTCTTTGCGACAACACAGCACGTCAATTTTGGGAACCATTCTGACGGCCAGGCGTTTAACCTCACATCCTCGCACCGGCAGTATAACGTGCGAGGAAATCGACACGCTAGGAAAATTGTGTCTGTTAGATTTGAGGACTTTATGGGCAAAAAAAATTTAGAGAATATTTTCTCGCGCAGCCAAGCCCTAAACAGCCAGTTGCAGAACGGTTCTCTTGAATTGGACACGCCATATTATTCCGCCCCTGATCATGCGGGCCAAAGCGACGATCCTTTGGCCGGCGGTCTGGACCGGCGGCAACTTGGCGCCTGCGGAAAAGCAATTGCTGGAGCTTCATCAGATATGACCAAGGCCACAAAAGAGCGCGGCGTGGATTTTGGCGACGTGATTGGTAAGGAGTTACAAAATCTTTATGATGACGTTGTCGCGCAGCCCGTTCCGGACCGTTTTCTCTCTCTCTTGAACCAACTTGAAAAGAATGCTCTATCTACTGGATCGCCGTCACGCGCGCCCAGGGAGAGAGAGTGAGCGTCGAAGAAAAAGACGTTTCTTCAAACCCTTCGGCTCCTAAAGTCGATCTCATTGCGGCGATACCAAATCTGCGCGCTTTTGCCGTTTCCATCTGCGGTAATTCAGATCGCGCTGATGATCTTGTGCAGGAAACGCTGGTAAAGGCCTGGAGCAGCCTCGATTCTTTTAGTGAAGGCACGAACCTAACGGCTTGGCTGTTTACGATTCTTCGCAATATTTATTACAGCGAGTTTCGTAAGCGGCGGCGAGAAGCATCCGATCCTGACGGTGAATATGCCGCAGGATTAATTGCGCCAGATTCGCAAGAAGCGCATATGGAGTTTCTAGACTTTCGTGAAGCTATGCAGAAGTTGCCGCTCGATCAACGCGAAGCGCTGATTTTAGTTGGAGCCTCTGGCATGTCTTATGAAGAAGCTGCAGAAATTTGCGGTTGCGCAGCCGGAACAATGAAAAGCAGAGTTAATCGCGCGCGCACACGTTTGGCTGAACTCATGTCATTGCCATCGTCCAAATTATCACAAAAATCGATTTCCAATCGCGCAACTGATTAATCACAATATTGATCGCGGCCCAGAAATACCGCATAGGCAATGCCTCAAGGATTTGAGGCGAGCGAGCACCAATCATGACACACGACCATCGTATTGAACGCGATTCCTTTGGCGATATCGCGGTGCCAGCATGGGCCTATTGGGGCGCCCAGACACAACGCTCGCTCGAAAATTTTCCGATTGGCGGACAGTTAATGCCCATCGCCGTTGTTCATGCTCTAGCGCGCGTGAAGCTTGCCGCGGCTCAGGTCAACGCTGCGAAGGGATTGATAACGCCGCAAGTCGCAACAGCGATAGAGAAGGCGGCGCAAGAAGTCATCAGTGGAAAACTCGATCAGCATTTCCCCCTTGTTGTCTGGCAAACTGGCTCTGGCACACAATCAAATATGAATGTGAATGAAGTTATCGCCAACCTCGCCAATGAACAGCTTGGCGCCGGCCGCGGCGTCAAATCGCCTATTCATCCTAATGACCATGTAAACTGCGGCCAATCATCTAATGACAGCTTTCCAACGGCCATTCATATTGCAGTAGCGCTGGAGATTTCTTATCGCTTATTGCCAGCAATTGCGCGCTTACAGGCGGCGTTTGAGCGTAAATCATCAGAATTTAACGCCATTGTTAAAATTGGTCGCACGCATCTTCAAGACGCTACGCCTGTAACGCTTGGCCAGGAATTTTCCGGTTATGCCGCACAAGCAAAAAACGGCTTACGTCGCATTCATGAAACGCTTCCTGATCTTTTCGCTTTAGCTCAGGGCGGCACGGCTGTGGGAACCGGCGTTAACACCGCCAAGGGATTCGATGTCGCCTTTGCAGAAAAGATTGCGCAGCAAACTGGACTGCCTTTTGTGACCGCAGCAAATAAATTTGAAGCCTTGGCCACGCATGATGCGATAACTTTTGCGCATGGCGCAATTAACGCGCTTGCAGCGGGTCTTTACAAAATTGCCTGTGATATTCGTCTGATGGGATGCGGTCCACGCGCAGGACTTGCAGAATTAAAGCTTCCTGAAAATGAGCCGGGTTCATCCATCATGCCGGGAAAAGTCAATCCTACGCAGATTGAAGCCATCACCATGCTCTGCGCCCGTATTTTTGGCAATCATCAAACGATTACTTTTTCCTCTTCTCAAGGGCATCTTGAATTAAATGTTATGAAGCCCGTTATCGCTTTCGCCATGCTTGAATCAATTGAGCTGATGGCGACGGGAATTGATAGTTTTATCACGCGTTGCCTTGATGGCGTTGAAGCCGATGAGGCGAACATTAAAAGATTTCTTGAGCGTTCTCTCATGCTCGTGACGGCGCTTGCGCCAACGATTGGTTACGACGCCGCCTCAAAGATTGCGCGCGCTGCGCATAAGAATGGCACTAGTCTAAAAGAAGAAGCCTTAGCCTCTGGCAAGGTAACGGAAAGAGAATTTGACGCTATTGTCAGGCCAGAAAAAATGCTGGCTCCAAATGAATGATCTAGGAGATGTTTTTTTTCGCCTGGCGTGTGATTAGGTCCGGCCGTCTCGCCTTGGTCAGTTTAAGCGATTCCTCAAGACGCCATTCTTCTATTTTGGCGTGATTGCCTGACGTGAGAACTTCTGGAATGTCACGCCCTTCAAAAATGCGCGGCCGTGTGAAGTGAGGATATTCGAGCAAGCCGTTTTCAAAACTCTCTTCAAGCCCTGACGCCTCTTCGCCCATCACTCCCGGCAATAAGCGCACGCAGGCGTCAATAAGTGTGAGCGCGGCAATTTCGCCGCCAGAGAGAATATAGTCGCCGATGGAAACTTCCTCTAAATGCCGCGCTTGAATGATGCGTTCGTCAACACCCTCAAAGCGTGCGCATAAAATAATGGCGCCTGGACCTTTAGCAAGCGCATGCACACGTTGTTGCGTAAGCGGCGTGCCGCGTGGCGTCATCAAGAGGCGTGGTCGAAGGTCATCAGGAGATGCGGCGGCGTCAATCGCCGCCGCGAGCACATCGGCGCGCATGACCATGCCAGGACCACCGCCTGCGGGCGTATCATCAACAGCGCGATGTCGCCCAAGGCCAAAGGGACGAATATCTTTGGCCTCTATGTTCCAGACGTCTCGCTTCAGCGCATCGCCAGCTAATGACAGGCTGAGCGGGCCAGGAAAGATTTCAGGAAAAAGCGTAAGAACTGTCACGCGCCACATGTTTTGACTATGGCATGTCATGATCCTGCGCGCCTAGTCCTCGTGTTCGTTGCCTGTTTCAATAGGCGGCTCAATCACAATACGGCCTGTCTCAAAATCAATTATTGGCGCGACAATTTTGGTAAAGGGAAACATTAACGTGTCGCCGCCATCAACAGGTTTTATTTCAATGATGTCGCCTGCCCCAAAATTGCGTAGCGCGTAGACGCTTCCCAGCAAAACGCCCGTTGAGGTTTCTGCTTTAAGTCCGATCAAATCCGCGAGGTAGAATTCATCCTCCTGAGTCGGCGGTAAATTTTTGCGCGGAAGATAAAGCTCCAAGCCTGTCAGCGCTTGCGCAGCATCGCGATTATTTATGCCCTCAACACGCACAACCAGCATGTCTTTGCCCTGGCCATAGGCAGACAAAAGCTTAATGTTTCGCGCGCCAGTCTTATCTGTCAGCGCGTCAAAAGTGAGGATATCTTGCGTATGAGCAGTAAAGCTTTGAAGTTTGATTTCACCGCGCACGCCATGGGGCGCGCCAAAGCGCCCCATTAAAATAAATTTGCGCGGGTCCTGTGTGGCCATGTCATAAGTCACCCGGAGGTTAAGGCCGGGCGCTAAGCATGTCTTATTCTGCTGTTGCTTCTTCTACTGCAGGCGCTGCTGCAGCTGCGGCAGCGGCTTCAGCAGTTTTTGCAGCAGCCTCAGCAGCCGCCGCAGCGCGTTCTTGCGCTTTTTTCTTTGGCTGCGCCTTTTCAGGATTGTGGCGCGCGTCTCTTTTCATCAAGCCGGCCGCGTCAAGAATACGTGCAACACGATCTGTTGCTTGCGCGCCCTTAACCAGCCAAGCCTTGGCTTTTTCTGTATCCAACACCACGCGGTCAGCGGCGTCTTTTGCTTTCAACGGATCAAACACACCGATCTTTTCTATATAACGACCATCACGTGGGCAGCGCGCATCCGCAACAACGATGCGATAGAATGGACGCTTCTTAGCGCCGCCGCGAGCGAGACGAATTTTTAGAGACATTGTTTTTCCTTAAGGTTGGTTAAAGACGTTATTTTTTCTTTCCAAACGGGTTGATCCCGCCGAGCAAACCACCGCCAAGACCAGGAAGGCTTGGCTTTTTTGCAAAAAGATCAGCAGGCGGCGAAGCTGGGAGGCTTCCGCCCAAACCGTTTGGCGGCGCGCCGAGCTTTTCTTGCAATTTTTTCAATTCTTCTTCCGACGGCATGTCCATGCCGCCGCCAAGACCCATCATTTGCGCCGCCTTGCCCATCAGGCCGCCACGCTTGCCGCCGCCAAAGGATTTCATTAAATCGGCCATCTGACGGTGTTGCTTGAGCAGACGATTGATCTCCTCGACTTTTACGCCCGAACCAGAAGCAATGCGGCGCTTGCGCGAGGCCTTCAGCAGATCGGGATTTCGTCGTTCTTTCGGCGTCATCGACAAAATGATCGCGCGTTGACGCTTAATGAGGCCGTCATCCATATTGGCTTTGGAAATCTGATCTTTCATTTTAGCGACGCCGGGCAGCAAGCCCATGATGCCGCCAAGTCCGCCAATTTTCTCAACCTGAGCAAGTTGATCGCAAAGATCTTGAAGATCAAACTTGCCCTTTGCCATACGCTCTGCAGCTTTACGCGCCTGCTCAGCGTCAATATTGGCGGCCGCTTTCTCGACAAGAGCGACAATATCTCCCATGCCAAGAATGCGATTGGCGATACGTGATGGCGCAAACTCATCGAGGGCGTCCATTTTTTCGCCAATGCCGATTAACTTGATTGGCCTGCCGGTGACGTAACGCATCGACAGCGCGGCGCCGCCACGTCCATCACCATCCATACGCGTCAAAACAATGCCGGTTATGCCAACGCGATCGTTAAAATTCTTGGCGAGATTGACAGCGTCCTGACCAGTTAGGGCGTCGGCGACGAGGAGAATTTCATGCGGATTGGCGTAGGATTTGATATCCGCCATTTCCTGCATGAGCGGCTCATCAATATGGGTGCGGCCAGCCGTGTCGAGCAGCACAACGTCATAGCCTTCAAGACGCGCTGTCTCCATTGCGCGGCGCGCGATCTGAACAGGGGTCTGACCGGCAACAATCGGCAGGGTGTCGATCTCGGTTTGACGCCCCAAGACGGCAAGCTGTTCCTGAGCGGCTGGGCGCTTCACGTCTAATGAGGCCATTAGAGCGCGCTTGCCGGAACGTTCTTTCAATCTTTTGGCGATTTTGGCGGTTGTGGTTGTTTTACCGGCGCCCTGAAGGCCGATCATCATAATGGCGACTGGCGGTTTTGACGCCAGATCGAGCGGCTCCGCCGTTGCGCCTAAGGTTTCAATCAGGACGTCATTGACAATTTTGACAACCATTTGGCCGGGCGTGACGGATTTGATAACGCCTGCGCCGATTGCGCGATCACGCACCTTGTCTGTGAAGGAGCGCACGACATCCAGTGCGACGTCGGCCTCGAGCAGCGCGCGACGAATTTCTCGCAGGGCTTCATTAACATCGCTTTCGCTGAGCGCGCCGCGCCGCGTGAGCTTGTCAAATACGCCGGAGAGCTTTTCGGAAAGGCTCTCAAACATGCATTCTCTCCCATGGAGCGGTTAGACGGCTCCAAAGCAAAACACGCCCGGGGGCGCATCGCGCTGCCGGGCGTTGGCCTACCGCCTCAAAGGACGGCTCAGCTTCTAATTGGTTTTCTCTTTCGAGATGTCCACGTGCTTTAGGCGCGTTGGGTTCTTGAGTCAATGAGGCCAGATCTTTGGCCGAGCGTCTGCAGCCGCTGTTTTGCCAGCGTTTTGACCTTAGAGCGGCTAGCATCCGTCATCATTGTCCAAGCGCCAATTTCTTCTCTCGTACGACCGCAACCCAGACAAACATCATCAGCATTAAGGGCGCATAATTTTTTGCAGGGACTCTCGACCATCAAGGCATCCAGGGACTTTCAAGACATTATCCTTAACTAAAGGGCCTCTTTGCATCGAAAAAAAGGCGATCTTAAAATGGGTGGGCGGGTCCTGGTCATTTATTTTCACGCGCCGTCACGCCAGCTAGACCAAAAATGGAACCATTTTGGCGCGCCGTCTCGCATAGACTTATAAAATTATAATATAATCAGAATGTTTTATCGGCAGGACAAGCGCTGGCGCATTGACCAGATATTTTGCTTTTGCTGCAGAAAAACAAAAAAATGCTGCGCAACAAAAACTCCTTTTCAAGCGTGGCGCGCAAATTTATCCCCCACGCCTTACCCTCATGTCGCGCCGTGAGGTCTAGCTGCCGTTTTGCCCCGTTGAGGGGATAAGATAAGAAATGCGCGCCTCACCATTTGAAAGAAGCATCATGCAAGTCGACCCATCGCCGCCGCCTGCTGAATTACGGCAGGTCATGTTTGGGCTTGGCCTTGCCATGCTTTTGTCTGCGTTGGATCAAACCATTGTAGTCACTGCGATGCCGACAATCGGCGCGGAGCTCGGCGATCCTCAGAATCTTCCGTTGATCGTCACAGCCTATCTCGTCGCGTCGACCTCGGTCACCCCGCTCTATGGAAAATTTGCGGATGTCTATGGTCGTCGGATTGTTTTGGCCATCGGTTTGATGACATTTATCATCGGCTCAGTGGCCTGCGCGGTCTCCCCGACGATGGGTTTACTGGCGACGGCGCGCTTTATCCAGGGTCTGGGCGGCGGCGGACTTATTTCATTGGCGCAAACGGTTATTGCGGATCTCGTGTCGCCTCGGGAGCGCGGACGCTATCAGACTTATTTTGCCGCTGTTTTTGCGACCTCAAGTATAGGCGGGCCTGTGCTTGGCGGATTTTTTGCGCAATATCTGCATTGGTCGCTGATCTTTTGGATTAATGTGCCGCTCGGCTTGGCGGCCTTGATTACGACCAATGCTCAATTGAAACGTTTGCCAGAGCGCCGACATCCCCATCATATTGATTACACCGGCGCCTTTGCTTTGATGATGGCGTCTGGCTCTCTTGTTCTGGCATTGGGTCGAATAGGCGGTCGTTATCCCTGGCTCTCGCCTCAAATTCTTTGGCTCTTTTCTTTTTCCGTCGGCCTTTGGCTTTTTTTCATCCATCGCACGCGCGTGTTTGACGAACCTTTGATTCCAACGCGCATTTTAGGACTTGCCATCGTGCGTAACGCCATCATTTCCAGTTCATTCGGACTTGGGGCGTTTGTAGGTCTCTCTGTTGTCATGCCGATCTATTATGAGACGGCTATTGGTCTGAACGCTCGAGATAGCGGCTTGGCGTTGATCCCTTTTATGATTGCAACCGTTGTTGGCGCCACCTGTTCAGGCCGGATCATGGCCAGCTTTAGCCATTATAAAATTTTCCCCACATTGACGCTGCTCATTGCCTCGATTGCCGCTTTCGCGACGGCCTGGCGCTTAGAAACGCTCTCCCTATTTGAGTTGAATATTTTGCTCGTCTTTTGCACATTTGGCGTTGGCGCCATGCTGCCTGTCGCAACTGTATCGGTTCAAAATGCTGTTGATACGCGGGATCTTGGCACTGCCACTGCGGCTATGCAGTTTTTCCGTCAACTGGCGACAGCGGCTCTGGTCGCTCTATTGGGCGTTTTCGCCCTAGGTGGCGGTCGCGCAGCCATGCTAGCCTCACCGGATCTGGCGTCAACAATGCTTGTGGCCATGATCGCCGCCTATCGACAGGTCTTTATTTTTGTCGCCGTCAGTCTTGGGCTTTCTTGTCTGTTTCTGGCCCGGATGGAGGCGCGACCGTTACGCAGCGCGCGGCGCAGTTGAGAGACAGCGCTTTTGTAAAAATTTACGCCAGCCGCGTTTTTTATTTGCCGCTGGCACGGAATTTTCTAGAAAGATCGCGTAGTTTCACAATCGACGATCCCCGCCGAATTAAGGATACCTCATGACCTCAGTCGACAGTTTCAACTCCCGTCAAAAGCTTGTCGTCGGAGATCGGACCTATGATTATTTCTCATTAAAGGCGGCAGAGGCCAATGGCCTCACGGGTGTATCTCGATTGCCGTATTCCCTCAAAGTCGTTTTGGAAAATCTTTTACGCAATGAAGACGGGCGTTGGGTGACAAAAGACACAATTCTCGACTTTGCAAAATGGCTGGTTGAGAAGGGAAAGGTTGAACGCGAAATCGCTTTTCGTCCGGCGCGCGTTTTGATGCAGGATTTTACTGGCGTGCCAGCTGTTGTTGATCTGGCGGCCATGCGGGACGCGATGAAATCTCTTGGCGGCGATCCGCAGCAAATCAATCCATTAGTGCCTGTTGATCTTGTGATCGATCATTCAGTGATTGTTGATAAATTTGGATCATCCGATGCATTTGCGCAAAATGTTTCGCTTGAATATCAGCGTAACGGCGAGCGATACCGTTTTTTGAAATGGGGCCAATCCGCCTTCGATAATTTTCGTGTTGTGCCGCCAGGCACAGGAATTTGTCATCAGGTCAATTTAGAATTTTTAGCTCAGACAATTTGGACAAGACATGAGCATGTCGGCGGCGCGACTACGGAGATTGCTTATCCTGACTCGCTCGTTGGCACCGACTCTCATACGACCATGGTCAATGGTCTTGCGGTATTAGGCTGGGGCGTTGGCGGCATCGAAGCCGAGGCGGCAATGCTCGGACAACCTTTATCAATGCTCGCGCCGGAAGTGATCGGTTTTCAGTTGAATGGCGCGCCCAAAGAAGGCGTCACGGCGACCGATATTGTTTTGACGGTTACCCAGATGCTTCGCAAGAAAGGCGTTGTCGGAAAATTTGTTGAATTCTATGGCGAGGGATTAAGTCATCTCACTTTAGCCGATCGCGCGACAATCGCAAATATGGCGCCTGAATATGGCGCAACATGCGGATTCTTTCCGATTGATAGAGAAACATTGTCATTCTTGCATACATCTAGTCGTACAGCCGATCGTATTGCTTTGATTGAAGCATATGCGCGCGCGCAAGGAATGCTTCGTGAAGACAAGAGCCCAACCCCAGAATTTACCGATAGGCTTGCCTTAGATCTGCATGATGTGCGCCCATCGCTGGCAGGTCCAAAACGGCCAGAAGGACGTGTAACTTTGGAAGAAGTTGCGCCTGCATTCGCAAGCGCGCTGACGTCAGAATATAAAAAATCAGACAATAACAAACTTCGTCATCGTGTTGAGGGAACAAGCTTTGATCTTGGTCATGGCGATGTGGTGATTGCTGCGATTACCTCTTGCACCAATACTTCTAATCCTGGGGTCTTGATTGGCGCAGGTTTGTTGGCGCGCAATGCAGTTGCGCGTGGCTTAACGGTTAAGCCCTGGGTTAAAACATCATTGGCGCCGGGCAGCCAGGTTGTTGGTCAATATTTGCAAAAATCAGGATTACAAAAATATCTTGATGCACTTGGGTTTAATCTTGTTGGCTATGGTTGCACGACCTGTATTGGCAATTCAGGACCTTTGCCAACGCCTGTATCAAAGACAATTAATGCGCATGATTTAGTTGCCGTCTCGGTCTTGTCAGGCAATCGTAATTTTGAAGGTCGTGTTAATCCAGACGTGCAGGCAAATTATCTCGCCTCGCCCCCGCTTGTCGTCGCCTTCGCCTTAGCCGGTACAATCGCCATTGACCTAACATCAGAGTCTTTGGGGCAGGATCGCGACGGCAATGATGTGTATTTACGAGATATTTGGCCAAGCAATGCTGAGATTGAAAAATTCACGCGCGAGAACGTCACGCGTGAGATTTTTCACGACACCTACGCAAATGTTTTTGCGGGCGATACGCATTGGCGCGCTGTGGCCGCGCCGACCAATGAGACCTATGTCTGGGACGATCAATCGACCTATGTCCGTAACCCGCCCTATTTTGAGGGACTGACCAAAACCCCAAAACCCATTGAAGATATTATTGGCGCCCGTATTCTTGCGCTGTTTGGCGATAAGATTACCACAGATCATATTTCACCTGCAGGCTCAATCAAAACAGCCTCGCCTGCTGGCAAATGGCTTGTTGAACAAGGTGTGGCGCCAGAAGACTTTAATCAATATGGTACGCGGCGCGGCAATCATGAAGTGATGATGCGCGGCACATTCGCAAATATCCGTATCAAAAATTATATGATGAAAGACGCCTCCGGCGTGACGCCAGAAGGCGGTCTAACCAAATATTATCCTGGCGCTGAGACGCTGCCCATATATGACGCCGCGATGCGTTATGCGGCCGATAAAGCGCCATTGGTTGTTTTCGCTGGCGCAGAATATGGCAATGGCTCATCGCGTGATTGGGCAGCGAAAGGCACAGCGCTTTTGGGTGTGCGTGCGGTGATTGCACAAAGTTTCGAGCGCATTCATCGTTCTAATCTTGTTGGCATGGGTATCTTGCCCTTAACATTTGAGAATGGCGTTTCCTGGGTTTCATTGGGTCTTACGGGCGAAGAGACAGTCGTCATTCGCGGCTTAAGCGCAGGCCTCAGTCCACGCCAATCCTTGAAGGCAGAGATTTCTTTCGCTGATGGCGCAATGATCACTGTTGCGTTGTTATTGCGCATCGATACGCTGGATGAGCTGGAGTATTTTAAAAATGGCGGCATCCTGCCCTATGTTCTGCGACAGCTTGCTTCTTAAAATTTTCGACCGCCGCGGATCTACATGTTGACGCGACGCGGACGGCAAGACATTTTATGGCCTGCGTGGTCCAATCGAGATAATGGGGTTAACACAGGCCTCATGAGAGTGCTGCGCGTAACAAAAAGAAAAGTTTGCAAGGTGTGAAGGAGGAAAAAACAAGATGAATAAATACGCAATTATAACAGCAGCAGCCCTTCTGGTCGCGTCGGCGTCACCGTCATTTGCGAGCTGTGACACCCGCAATGAAGATGAGCAAGCTGTTTGCGCGAGCAAGTGCGAAGACGCTTATTTGAAAGATCAGCAGAGCATTACTGCTGACATGACGAAAGTTAAGGGCGACAAAAAGGCCTGCGACGCGAAATGCGGTTGCCCGCAGAATACCAGGAACTAAGGTTTCGTTCCGGATCTGACGTTAAGGCCTATTCTTACAATAATTGAGAGACGGGCGCATGCGAGAACATGCGCCCGTTTCATTTTGCTGCGTTGCGAATAGAAATGGATTCAGAGAGATAAAGAGCATGATGTTAGCTAGGGCTGGAACAATTGACATGCAGCAAATCTTGCGACATGTTCCGGCGCTTCGCGTTATTGAGGTCCTTCACTTTTTCGAGTGCTGGAGAAAGGTAGGCGCGAACCCAAGCCAATTCTCAAAGCAGAGAAAAAGAAGAGGAAACGTCAATATGAATAAATTCGCCCTTGTGTCCGCCTTCGCGCTTCTCGCAGGAATGATCAGCCCAGCTTTCGCTGACTGCGACACGAGAAAAGCTGACGAGGACAAGCAGGCCGCAGCTGCATCAAAGTGCTATGACGAGTATCTTTCACGCAAGCAGAACTACGGCGCTAATAAGGACGAACTGCGCGCCAACTTCCACGCTTGTAATGAGAAGGCTGGCTGCCCTCAGAATTCTGACCTGCTGAAGTAAGAACAGGTTCACGACCTCTTTTATTCGAAGAGGCGGTTAGATATTCGAGCGCGCTGATTGGCGCGCTCGAATTTTTTTGACTATTGTGAATAAACATTCCCGTCTGGACCCTTCCAGCCTTTTGGGTCTTCGTAAAACCGATATTCTTCATCAAAGGTGACGGTCTCGCCAGGAGCGACAAATTGCGGACCTTTTGGATCCGAGTTGCGAGGGGCGGTTACATAATGTTTGCTGGATGAACAGCCATCCTTATAAGCCCCAGCGGAGTCTGGCTTGCAGTCTAAATTTGCCCCCTCTGGGAACTGCACGCGTGCATTGAAGAAAATTTCATAGCCTTTTTCGCCCGTTGCGTGCATTTCGAGGCGCTCATTCATGGTTTGCTTGAATTCTAATATTTTACCGGGTTTGTCGAAGCGTTGCTTGAGCAGGTTTTCAAATATTTGTTTAGCGTGCGCCTCAGTAGGATCACAGCTAAACATGCAATAGGCCTGCGCAGCGCCACCGCACAGGCACGCCGCTAAAAAGGCTGGCAGAAATATTTTAAAATGGGCGCGTCTCATGTTGTTTCCTCATCTGAGCGCGCGTCCATCAGATAAGCTTGCCTGTTTATGGCTGGACGGCGCTTCTTTTATGCGGGCGTGAGCCTGACGTCTCAGCAAGCTTGTGTCAACGCATGCAGGACATGAACGAGGCTGTCACTTTAGCGTCCGCCAGGCGTATGAAAACCACCCCATGAATCCTTGATCTGATCGAGATGAAGCGCAGGATCATAATAGTCTGGGCTTAATCCAAGATTATCCGTTGACAGGCGACCAATGGTCGACAGCACCCCGTAGGACGCCACAACCCGCTCCCGTTGCGCAAAAATCAACGCAATGCGCGCATTCAGCAACTCTTGTTGCGCGTTTAGAATATCAAGCGTGGTCCGTTGGCCGGCTTTAGCTTCTTCACGCACGCCATAAAGAGCTTTTTCCGCCGCGGCAATTTGCGCCTGTGCGGCGACCATCCTTGTTTTTGCTGATTGCAGATTTGCCCATGTGGTGCGCGTCAGGGCGATAATTTCTGCGCGCGCGACGTCAACATCAAGTTTCTTTTTGCCGGCGAGTTCTTTTGCTTGCCGCAGTTGAGAAGAGGTACTGCCGCCATCATAAAGCGGAACATTGAGGCGTCCTCCAATCATCGCAGCAATATTGCGATCATAAATTATATTCATATTTGTTTGCGTGAAAACATCAGCGACAACAGAGAGCTTTGGTAAAAAATCAGCTTCAATTGCCTTGATATCAAAATCAGAAGCATCAGCATCATGCAATGCCGCCAAAATCATCGGATGTTCGCTGACGGCAATTTTTTCTGCTTCCTCTCTGTTTGGCGGAAGCAATTTATCAACCGGCGGCGCAGGGGCGAGTTTTTTAGGAAGGATGCCGACGACTTGTTGATAGGCGCCAATGCTTGATTCCAATAGTGCATGCGCATTGCTTGCTTGCGCCTTTCCAGCAGCAAGACGCGACTCTGCTTGAGAAATATCTGTAAGCGTTATTTGACCAGCAAGATAACGTTCTTTTGTTTGGCGTAATTGTTCCGTCAAAACTGCGACATTATTTTCCTGCAGTTTTAATGCAGCTGTGTCGCGCAAGACATTCATATAGGAGGAAGCGGTATCAAATAGAATTTTTTGTTCGAGCAGCCGTAATCTTTGTTGTTCGGCAAAGACGGCCGTTTCCGCAGCATTTGTTGTGTTCTGCGCTTTAAAACCATCAAATACTGGTTGCTCAATGGTTACGCCAGCCGAGCGTGCAAGACTTTGGCCTTGCTGGCGATTCCAGATAGGATAGGCGTTTGGGTCATTGGGCTGACTCATGTCGTCCTGGCGCTGAATAAAGCGATTTTGTTGCGCGCCGAGATAGCTGTTGATTGACACGCGCGGCCGCATGCCAGCCTTCGCAAGTGGCACATTTTCATCGACGGCGCGCAAATTAGCGCGGCTTGAATTCAGACTTGGGTTATTATTATAGGCGCGTTGCAGCGCTTCATTAAGTGTTTCGGCATGCGCGCCTGAAACAAGCCCTAAAGAACATAAAGACAGTATAAAAAGAGTGCGCGTCATGTTTTCCCTGCCTCAGGGCTGGCGCGTCTGATTTTTTCCCCAAAAAAACTATAGAGAGCTGGCAACACAACAAGGGTCAAGAGCGTAGCGCTTATCAAGCCGCCAATAACGACTGTCGCGATTGGACGCTGGACTTCTGCGCCAGTTCCTGTTGCGAGCGCCATTGGCACAAAGCCTAAGGAGGCAACAAGCGCTGTCATGACGACTGGCCGTAAACGGGTCATTGCGCCATCAAATATTGCTTTCGATTCTTCTTCGCCCTCCATGATTAATTGATGGATATAGGTCCGCATCACGAGACCATTCAAAACTGCAACGCCCGAGAGCGCAATAAAGCCAACAGCGGCAGAAACAGACATGGGCATATCTCGCAACCAGAGGGCGAATACACCGCCTGAGAGCGCTAGCGGCACAGCGGTAAAAACGAGTAAGGCGTCGCGCGCTGAGCCCAGAGCTGAATAAAGCAGAAGAAAAATCATGAAGAAGCAAATCGGGACAACAATCATGAGCCTCGCGCGTGCGGCTTCTAGGTTTTCAAATTGACCCGCCCAGACAATCCAGTAGCCCGGCGGCAATTTTACCTTTGCCTCAACTTTTTGCTGCGCTTCTGTCACAACAGAGGCAATATCGCGATCACGCACATTGGCGCTGACAACAACGCGGCGTTTGCCATTTTCACGCGAGACTTGATTTTGTCCATCAAGTGTCGTGAAGCTCGCAATTTGTCTCAGCTGGACGGTTGAGATACGACCAGTTGCGTCTGGTGGGAGCGATACAGGAATGGTTTCGAGCGCTTGCGCATTCTCTCGTAAATTATCGCCCAAGCGCACGAAGATTGGGAAACGTCGATCGCCTTCAAAAATAACGCCAGCCTGCTGCCCGCCAATTGCCGCACCGAGTGCATCTTGCACATTTCCGATACTTAATCCCAAACGCGCAATCGCAGATTTATCAATTTTGATGTCAAGGAGCGGCAGACCCGTTACTTGCTCAACTCGTACGTCAACAGCGCCGCGGGTCGTACGCAAAATACCAGCGATGTGATTGGCTGCTTTCAGCATAGCGTCAAAATCTTCGCCAAATACTTTAACAGCGATATCGCCCTTTACGCCGGCAAGGAGTTCGTTGAACCGCAATTGAATAGGCTGGGTAAACTCATAGGCATTGCCTGGCAATAAGCCCACAGCAGCGCCGATTTGCGCAATGAGATCATTCTTTAATAACTTTGGATCAGGCCATTCTTCCTGCGGTTTAAGCATGATGAAGGTGTCAGTGTTATTTGGCGGCATTGGATCTGTTGCCGCTTCGGCCGTGCCTGTTTTAGAAAAAACATGGTCGACTTGAGGGAATTTTTTGATGACATTTTCTATCTCAATTTGCATGGCTTGAGATTGCGTCAATGAGGTGCTGGGAATGCGTATCGCTGTCATGGCGATATTTTTTTCATCGAGTGTGGGCACAAATTCTTGTCCAAGCCCGGCATAAAGCAAGGCTGCAAGAATAAATGAGCCAAGACCGATCGCCATTATTTTTGGCGGATGCGCCATCGCCCAGCGTAACATTGGCTGATAACGTCGCTTTAACGCCGTCACCAGCGCATTTTCTGCTTCTTCGCCGTGGCCCGAGACAAACAAGGCGATCATGGCGGGGAAAAAGGTCAGTGAGAGTAAGAA